>CAIYOD010000001.1 GCA_903927755.1 uncultured Thermoleophilia bacterium
CAGCGAGCTCAGCTGGACGCACATCAACCACCCGTCCGAGGTGCTGCAGGTCAACCAGAAGGTCAAGGTCAAGGTGCTGGACATCGACCGCGACCGCCAGCGCATCAGCCTGGGCCTCAAGCAGACGCAGGAAGACCCGTGGCAGAAGATCGTCGCCCAGCACAAGGTCGGCGACGTCGTCGATGGTCGCGTCACCAAGATCGTCGCCTTCGGCGCCTTCGTCGAGATCTACGAGGGCATCGAGGGTCTGGTGCACATCAGCGAGCTGGCCAACCGCCACGTCGAGCGTCCGGACGAGGTCGTCTCCGTCGGCCAGCAGGTCAGCGTCAAGATCATCGAGGTCGACTCCGAGCGTCGCCGCCTCAGCCTGAGCATCAAGCGCGTCGACGGCGACAACGTGAAGCCGCTGCGGCCGCTCGAGCCTGAGGTCGACGAAGAGGCCGAAGAGGTCGTCGAGGGCGAAGAGCCCGCCGAAGCCGAAGAACTGGCCGAGGCCGAAGAGCTGGCCGAAGAGGTCGCCGAGGCCGTCGAGACCATCGAAGAGGCCGAGGAGATCCTCGAGGCCGAGGCCGCCGTCGAGCTGGCCGCGGCCGTCGTCGAGGAGGAGCTCGCCACGGCGGAGACGCCCGAAGAGGTCGAGCAGGCCATCGAGGACGCCATCGTCGTCGCCGTCGCCGCAGAGGTCGTCGAAGAGGCGGCCGAGGAGTTCGTGGCCGAGCACGAGCCGGAGCTCGGTCTGAGCGACGACGTCTTCCCGGCCGGCGCGGCCGCGGACGACGAGGACGCCCCGGCCGAGGCGGCCGAGGAGTCTCCGGAGGCCTGAAGCCCGAGGGCGGGGGCGGCGGAGGCGCATCGGCGCTTCCGCCGCCCCCGACCTGCGTAAGGGACCATATGACCACATCGCGAACGCACATTCCGCTGCTCGGACTGACCGGCGGCATCGGCTCCGGCAAGTCCACGGCGCTCGCCTACCTGCACGAGCTTGGCGCAGCCACGATCTCGAGCGACGACATCGTGCACGGCCTGTATTCCACCGCCGAGGTCGTCGACCTCATTCGCGAGCACTACGGCGACGCGGTCGTCGACGGCGCCGGCGGTATCAGCCGGCCGGCGCTCGCCGGCATCGTCTTTGCCGACGAAGCCGAGCTCCGCTGGCTCGAAGACCTGCTGCACCCGTTCGTGCGCGACGCAGTGGCTGTCTGGCTCGAGCAGCAGAAGAAGGCGCGCCCCCGGCCGGCGCTCGTCGTCGTCGAGGTGCCGCTGCTGTTCGAGACGGGGTTCGAGCAGCGCTTCGACTGCATCATGCTGATCACGGCGCCGGACGACGTCCGCCGCCGCCGCCTCACGGCCAAGCTCACCGACAGCGAGTTCCGCCGCCGCCGGGCGCAGCAGATGCCTGAAGAGGAGAAGATCGCACGCAGCGACTTCGTGTTCGACAACACCGGGTCGCGCAGGGACCTGCGGGAATTCGTTGCGCAAACGGCGGCGACGATCATCGCCGGGGAGCTACCCGCCGTGGGGGACGGCGCCGGCGAGAGCGCTTCGTGAGGCGGGCTCTCATCGCCGTCGTCCTGGTCGGAGCCGCGCTGGCGGCCGTGATCGGGGTCGCCCGCTGGGCGGCGCCGCTCCTCGGCGCCAGCGGGCCGTCATGGGTCACGGAGTCCGCGTATCCCCTCGAGCACGCCGGCGCCATCCGCGACGGCGCGCGCCGCTACGACCTCGATCCGGCGCTCGTGGCCGCCGTCATCTACGCGGAGAGCAGGTTCGACGAGCACGCGGTCTCGTCGCAGGGCGCCGTCGGCCTCATGCAGATCCTGCCGGAGACTGCCGACCAGATCGCCGACGAGTCCGGAGGCGTCGCCTTCACGGCCGCGGACCTCGAGGACCCGCGGGTCAACATCCGCTACGGCTGCTACTACCTGCGGCAGGCGCTGGATGCCTACGACGGGGACGTCCGTGCCGCCGTGGCGTCCTACAACGCCGGCATGGGTGCGGTCGCCGAGTGGCGCGCGGCCGCCGCCGCCGAGGGGCACGCCTTCCGGCTTCGCGACATCCCGTATCCCGAGACGAGGGCCTACGTGAAGAAGGTCGTCGAGGCGCGCCGGGTCTATCGAGAGACGTACGGCGACCGCCTCCCGCGTTAGGCGCGCACAGGCGGTCGGCCGCGTCGCGGGCCCCTTGCGAACACGTGTTCGTATTGGTAGCATCGAGGACGCATGACCGAGTTCACGATCCAGGCCGCATACGACCTCACCGGCGACCAGCCGGAGGCCGTCGACGCCCTCAGCGAGGGCGTCGTCCGCGGCGACCGGTACCAGACGCTGCTCGGGGTCACCGGCTCCGGCAAGACCTTCACCATGGCGAACGTCATCCAGAAGGTGAAGAAGCCGACGCTGGTCATCGCCCACAACAAGACGCTGGCGGCCCAGCTCTGCAACGAGTTCCGCGAGTTCCTGCCGGACAACGCGGTGGAGTACTTCGTCAGTTACTACGACTACTACCAGCCAGAGGCCTATGTCGCGGCGCAGGACCTCTACATCGAGAAGGACTCGTCCATCAACGACGAGATCGACCGTCTGCGCCACGCGGCGACCACGTCGCTGTTCCTTCGCCGCGACGTCGTCATCGTCGCCAGCGTGAGCTGCATCTACGGCCTGGGTTCTCCGGAGGACTACCTCGAGAAGATGGTGCTGCTCCAGGTCGGCCAGACCGTGGAGCGCGACGAGATGCTGCGCAAGCTCGTCGACATCCAGTACGCGCGCAACGACTTCGAGTCCGCGCGCGGCAAGTTCCGCGTGCGCGGCGACTCCATCGAGATCTGGCCTGCGTCGCAGGACACCGCCATCCGCGTGCAGCTCTGGGGCGACGAGGTCGAGCAGATCGTCAGCTTCGACCCGGTGGGCGGCGAGGTCCTGGAGAAGCCGGAGCACGTCGCCATCTATCCGGCGACCCACTTCGTCACCAACGACCCGGCTATCGAGCGCTCCCTCGTCGAGATCCGTCGCGAGATGGAGGAGCGCTGCGCCTGGTTCGAGGACAACGGCAAGATCCTCGAGGCGCACCGCTTGCGCCAGCGCACGCAGTACGACATGGAGATGCTGCGCGAGATGGGCTACTGCAGCGGCATCGAGAACTACTCGCGCATCCTCCTCGGCAAGGAGCCGGGCGCCACGCCCAACTGCCTGCTCGACTACTTCCCCGACGACTTCCTGTGCTTTGTCGACGAGTCGCACATGTCGCTGCCGCAGATCCGCGCCATGTCCGAGGGCGACAAGTCGCGCAAGCAGCAGCTTGTGGACTACGGCTTCCGCCTGCCGAGCGCGCTGGACAACCGGCCGCTGCGCTTCGACGAGTTCCTCGACAAGGTGCCGCAGCTCATCTTCGTGAGCGCCACCCCGGCCCAGTTCGAGCTGACCAACAGCGTCAATATCGCGGAGCAGATCATCCGCCCCACCGGCCTTATCGACCCCGAGGTCCAGGTGCGGCCCACCGAGGGGCAGATCGACGACCTCATGAACGAGATCCGCAGGCGCGTCGACAAGGATCAGCGCGTCCTCATCACCACGCTCACCAAGCGCATGTCCGAGGATCTCACCGACTACCTCATCGAGAACGGCTTCAAGGTGCGCTACCTGCACAGCGAGGTCGACACGCTGGAGCGCATTCAGATCGTGCGCGACCTGCGGCTGGGCGAGTTCGACGTCCTCGTCGGCATCAACCTGCTGCGCGAGGGGCTCGACCTCCCCGAGGTCACGCTGGTCGCCATCCTCGACGCCGACAAGGAGGGCTTCCTGCGCGGCCAGACGAGCCTCATCCAGACCATCGGCCGCGCCGCGCGCAACATCGACGGCACGGTCATCATGTACGCCGACAAGATGACGGCGGCCATGGAGGTCGCGATCGGCGAGACCGATCGCCGTCGCGTCAGGCAGACCACCTACAACGAGGAGCACGGCATCACGCCGATGAGCGTCGTCAAGGGCGTGAGCGACATCTCCACGATGCTCAGCGACGCGGCGGCGGTCCCCACCAAGGGCCGCCGCGCCGCGAAGTCCGTGGCGAAGAAGGTCGCGATGCCGCGCGCCGACCTCGAGAAGCTGCTCGCGAGCCTCGAGGCCGAGATGTTCGAGGCGGCCGACCAGCTCAAGTTCGAGTACGCCGCCAAGTTGCGCGACGAGATCAAGGAGCTCAGCAAGGAGCTCGCCCGGAGAGGAGAAGCAGTTGGCTGACGCCATGCACCTGCAACGGCTCATCGCCGACGCCGAGGGCTTCGGCGCGTCCCGCGCGGCGCCCGTGCCGGCGGCCGCGGTCGTCGTCGACGACCGCGTCAATCTCAAGTGCCGCGTCCCGCTCTGTTCGGGCTACGGCCACAACCTCATGTGCCCGCCGGCCGTCATGCCGGCGCAGGCGACTCGGGATGTGCTGCGCAAGTACGGAGACGCTCTCGTCGTGCAGCTCGACATCCCACTCACGCAGGACGGCGTCGACGAGCAGCTCGACGGCCGGACCTACGCCGAGGCGCGCACGGACGCCGGCCAGATCGAGGGCCTCAAGGAGAGCCAGAACCGGTTCGCGCACCTCATGACCGATCTGGAGCGCGCAGCCTTCAAGCTCGGCTACCGATACGCCGCGGCCTTCTCGGGCGGCGAGTGTGTGCTCTGCGACGAGTGTGTCGGCCAGGGGTCGGGCGAGGCGTGCCGGCATCCGTTCGAGGCGCGTCCGTCCATGGAGGCCGTGGGCATCGACGTCGTCGCCACGGCCGAGGCGGCCGGCCTCAGCGTCGAGCTGCCGGCCGCAGACCATCCGGCCTGGACCGGCCTCCTCCTGATCGACTGAAGCGAGCATGACCAGCGACCTCATCATCAACGGCGCCCGCGAGCACAACCTCAAGGACATCTCGCTGAGGTTGCCGCGGGACCGCTTCATCGTCATCACCGGCCTCTCCGGATCGGGCAAGTCGTCACTCGCGTTCGACACCATCTACGCCGAGGGGCAGCGCCGCTACGTCGAGAGCCTCTCGGCCTACGCGCGCCAGTTCCTCGGCCAGATGGACAAGCCGGACGTCGACAGCATCGAAGGCCTCTCGCCGGCCATCTCGATCGACCAGAAGACCACGTCGCGCAACCCGCGCTCCACCGTCGGTACGGTCACCGAGATCTACGATTACCTGCGCCTGTTGTACGCCCGCGTAGGGCATCCACACTGCCCCGAGTGCGGGCGGCCCATCTCCGGGCAGAGCGTGCAGCAGATCGTCGACCACGTGTCCGAGATGGAGTCGGGCACGCGCTTCAGCGTCGTTGCGCCGGTCGTGCGCGGCCGCAAGGGGGAGTTCGGCAAGCTCTTCGAGCAGCTCCGCGCCGACGGCTTCACCCGCGTCAAGGTCGACGGCGAGGTGCGCGAGCTCGAGGAGGACATCGAGCTCGACAAGAAGTACAAGCACGACGTCGCCGTCATCGTCGATCGCTTGGTGATGAAAGAAGGGCTGAGGCGGCGCCTCACCGACTCCATCGAGACCGCCGCCGCCCTCGCCGACGGCCTCGTCGACGTGGAGCTCGCCGGCGACGACCCGCGCACGCTCACCTTCAGCGAGAAGTTCGCCTGCATCCACTGCGGCATCTCGCTGCCGGAGATCGAGCCGCGCGTCTTCAGCTTCAACAACCCGCACGGCGCCTGTCCGGCCTGTCACGGTCTGGGCTTCACCCAGGAGATCGACCCCGGTCTCGTCGTCCCGGACGGTGCGATCAGCATCGACGAGGGCGCGCTGCTTCCGTACGGCCAGCTCTCCTTCGGGTGGCTCGAGCAGGTGTTCGAGAGCATCGCCAAGACCTTCGCGGTCGACACGAGCGTGCCGTGGGACGAGATGTCCGAGGACGACCGGAACCTGTTCCTCTACGGCACCGGCAAGGAGCGCATCCCGCTCAGCTACCGCAACTACCAGGGGCGCATGCGCCACTACAACTCGAACTTCCCCGGGATCGTCAAGCACCTGCAGAGACGCTTCACCGAGACGGAGTCCGAGCAGGTCCGCCAGAAGATCGAGGAGTACATGGCGGACCGGCCGTGCCCGGAGTGCAAGGGAGCACGGCTCAAGCCGACGAGCCTTGCCGTCACCGTCGGCGACCGCAACATCCACCAGTTCACCTTGCTCAGCGTGCGCGAGACGCTGGAGTTCCTCGACGGCCTCTCGCTCAGCGACACCGAGCGCCTCATCGGCGGCCGGGTGATCAAGGAGATCGGCGAGCGCCTGCGCTTCCTGAACGACGTCGGCGTCGGCTACCTCACGCTGCAGCGCGCCTCGGCCACGCTCTCCGGCGGCGAGGCGCAGCGCATCCGCCTCGCCACCCAGATCGGCTCGGCGCTCGTCGGCGTGCTCTACATCCTCGACGAGCCCAGCATCGGCCTGCATCAGCGCGACAACCGCCGCCTCATCGAGACGCTTCTGCGGCTGCGCGACCTCGGCAACACGGTCGTCGTCGTCGAGCACGACGAGGAGACCATGCGGCTCGCCGATCACATCGTCGACATGGGGCCGGGCGCCGGCGAGCACGGCGGCGAGGTTGTGGCCCAGGGCACGCCGCAGGAGGTCATGGCCGCCTCCGGCTCGCTCACCGGCGACTACCTCGCCGGGCGCCGCCGCATCGAACTGCCGGGCCAGCGCCGCATGCCGCTGCAGTGGTTCACGGTCCGCGGCGCGCGCATGCACAACCTCAAGGACGTCGACGTCTCGTTCCCGGTCGGCGCGTTCAGCTGCGTCACCGGCGTCTCCGGCTCCGGCAAGTCCACGCTGGTCAACGAGATCCTGCACAAGGGCATGGCGGCGCGCCTCAACCGGGGCACCAAGCTGCGCGCCGGCGAGCACGACGGCATCGACGGCGCCAGGCACCTCGACAAGGTCATCGACATCGACCAGTCGCCGATCGGCCGCACGCCGCGCAGCAACCCGGCCACGTACACGGGCGTGTTCGACCACATCCGCCAACTGTTCGCGCAGACGCCCGAGAGCAAGCTCCGCGGCTACAAGCCCGGCCGCTTCAGCTTCAACGTCAAGGGCGGGCGCTGCGAGACGTGCAAGGGCGACGGGCAGATCAAGATCGAGATGCACTTCCTGCCCGACGTCTACGTGCCGTGCGAGGCCTGCCAGGGCAAGCGGTACAACCGCGACACGCTCGAGGTCTGGTACAAGGGCAAGAACATCGCCGAGGTGCTCGAGATGAGCGTCGAGGAGTCGGTCGAGTTCTTCGCCAACGTGCCGCGCATCGCGCGGCGCCTGCGGGCGCTCGACGAGGTCGGCCTGGGTTACGTCAAGCTCGGCCAGCCGGCGACGACGCTTTCCGGCGGCGAGGCTCAGCGGGTCAAGCTCGCCTCCGAGCTCAGCAAGGTCGCCACCGGCAAGACCCTGTACATCCTCGACGAGCCCACCACCGGCCTGCACTTCCAGGACATCGACAAGCTGCTCGAGATGCTCCAGCGCCTGGTCGACCAGGGCAACACCGTGGTCGTCATCGAGCACAACCTCGACGTCATCAAGAGCGCGGACTGGGTCATCGACCTGGGGCCCGAGGGCGGGGACGAGGGCGGGCGGGTCGTCGCGACCGGCACGCCGGAAGAGCTGGCCGGCCTTCCCGAGCTCTCGCACACGGGCGAGTACCTGGCGCGGGCGCTCGCCGCCGAGGCGGCGCGGCCCGCGCCCAAGGCCACGCCCTCACAGAAGGCCGGCGTGTCGTGACCGCCGACGAGGGACCCGCCGTGGTCGCCACCGCGCCGGATGGCATCATCGGCTCCATCATGGCGGCCGCGCTTGAATCCGCGGGCATCCCCGTGGAGGTCCGCAGCGCCAATCGGGGCTGGCTGTTCCCCGGCGTCCAGACCAGCGCCGGGCCTGTCGAGATCCTCGTACCCGGCGCCCTCGCCGAGGACGCCCGAGCGATCCTGGCCGCCGAGGATGGGGTCACCACCGATCCGGACGCCGGCCGCTGACCGAGGTGCCTTTGAGGCCGACCGCCGAATGGGCGCCGCGAAGGCGACACGGATGACCTATCTGACTCTGCCGCGGTCCAACCTCGGGTCCGAGCACATCTGCTGCGCCTTCTCGGACAAGAAGTGCGCGGACGGCTACGCGCTCAAGAAGCGGTGGCTGGCCGAGGCGTTCGACCACGGCTACGTGTTCCGCAGGCTCGACGAACGCGCGAAGGTGTTCATCGAATACGGCCCGGCCGAGTCGGCGTGGGCGCCCGTGAGTGCACCGGGTCGCCTGATGATCGGCTGCTTCTGGGTGTCGGGCAGGTACAAGGGTCAGGGCCACGGGAAGGCCCTCCTCCAGGAGGCGATCGCGGACGCGCGAAGGCAGGGGAAGGCCGGCCTGGTGACCGTGGTCGGGACGAAGAAGTTCCACTTCATGAGCGACACCAGGTGGCTGCTGGGGCAGGGATTCACGGTCGTCGACAGCATCTCGTCGGGCTTCAGTCTGCTCGCGATGGACGTCGCGGACTCCGGCACTCCTCCATCGTTCAGCGATTCAGTCCGGAGCGGAGAGTGCCAGGAGAAGAACGGCCTTGTGGCTTACTACTCCGATCGCTGCCCCTACGGGGAGTTCCATGTCCGAGAGTCCCTGGCTGAGACGGCCGCGAAGCGCGATCTGCCGCTCACGGTGGTCAAGCTGGAGACCATGGAGCAGGCGCAGGCGGCTCCGACCCCGGCCACCATCTTCAGTCTGTTCAGGGACGGCCGGTTCGTGACCACGGACATCGGTGTCTGCCTGGACGGCCGCTTCGACAAGATCGCCGGATAGCCGGCGAGTCGGCGCCGGCCGCGGCCCGCCGGCCGCGCGTCCGGCGAGTACAATCGGGTCGATGACCGACTCCGAACGCCAGGCCGATCGTCTCGGCGACCTCCGCGCGACCCTCAAGCGCATCCCCAACGAGCCCGGTGTCTACCGCTTTCTCGACGCCGAGGGGACGGTGCTGTACGTGGGCAAAGCGAAGGCCCTGCGCAAGCGCGTGGCGAACTATCTGCGCCCGGCGGCGACGCCCCACGGGCGCACCGGGGAGATGCTCTCGCAGGCCGCGGGCATCGACTGGGTGGTGACCGGCTCCGAGTCGGAGGCGCTCCTCCTCGAGGACAACTTCATCAAGGAGGAGCGCCCGCCCTACAACCTCCGCCTGCGTGACGACAAGAGCTACCCGTCCATCGAAGTCACGCTGAACGAGGCGTGGCCGCGGGTGCGCTTCTTTCGCGGCAGGCGCGTGCCCGGCAACCTGTACTTCGGGCCGTTCTCGAGCGCGCGCAAGGTGCGCGACACGCTCGAGCTGATCGGCCGCATCTTCCCCTACCGCAAATGCCGCGGCCCGCGGCCTGGCCGGCCCAGCGGCTCGCCCTGCCTTCAGTACTTCATCAAGCGGTCCCTCGGGCCGTGCGACGACCGCTGCACGCGCGAGGAGTACCTGGGCGCCGTGAACCAGGCGATCGACTTCCTGCGCGGCCGCCTCGGCGAGGTCGAGAAGGACATCGAACGCGAGATGACAGCCGCCGCCACGGCGCAGGAGTTCGAGAAGGCGGCGCTCCTGCGCGACCGGCTCGCCGCCGTGCGCCACGTGCACGAGCGCCAGTTCATGCACGTCGACGAGCGTGAGGCGTTCGACGTCATCGGGCTCTCGCTGGAGGACCCCGGCGCCAACGTGCAGGTGTTCCGCGTGCGCGACGGCGCCGTCGTCGACCGTCAGGCCTTCTACCTGGAGAACGCCGCCGGGCGCGAGACGGCCGAGGTGCTCGAGGAGTTCCTCCTCGAGTTCTACTGGGAGGGCTCCGTCGTCCCGCCGGAGATCGTGGCGCCGCTCGAGGACGGCGCCGGGCTGGGCGCCGTGCTCGGCGAGCGGCGCGGCTCCAACGTCTCGGTCCGCGCCGCCAAGCGCGGCCCCAAGCGGCGGCTCCTTGAGTTGGCGCAGCACAACGCCGACCTCGCCGCGCAGACCGAGTCCGAGCGCCTCGCGCGCAAGTCGTCCTCGCGCATCGAGGCGCTCGAGCGCCTGCGCGACGGTCTGGCCCTCGACCGCCTGCCCCTGCGCATCGAGTGCTACGACATCTCCAACCTGGGCGAGCAACATCCCGTGGGCTCGATGGTCGTGTTCGAGGGCGGCGTCCCCAAGAAGGCGCACTACCGCAAGTTCTCGGTACGCGATGCCGTAGGACAGGACGACTTCGCGATGATGAACCAGGTGCTGCGGCGGCGCTTCGAGCGCCGCGGCGACGACGCCGGCCAGTACGACGAGAGCTTCGCCGCGCTGCCCGACCTCGTGGTCGTCGACGGCGGCAAGGGACAGCTCTCCGCCGCCGTCGCGGCGCTCGAGGACGCCGGCGCCGACGTCGACGTCGTGAGCCTCGCCAAGCAGCGTGAAGAGATCTTCGTGCCGGGGCGACGCGATCCCCTGCCGCTGCCGGCCGACGACTCCGGGTCGCTGCTTCTCCAGCGCATCCGCGACGAGGCACACCGGTTCGCGGTGACGTACCATAGGCAGCGGCGCGACGCCGGCCTGCGCCGCTCACCCGTGTTCGACGAGCTCCCACAGGTCGGCCCCGTGCGTCGGCGGCGCATCCTGGAACACTTCGGCAGCCCGGAACGGTTCCTGAGCGCCAGCCGGGAGGAGATCGAGCGCGTGCCGGGATTGCCACGCAAGGTCGCGAGGGAGATCTATGCGCACCTCCATAAGACCGGATGAGCTCGCCCGCTTGGGCCGCCTGACGGAGGAGGCCTTCGTCTGCGAGCTGGGCGTCGGCTACCTGCTGCTCGCCGGCGGTCTTCCGATGGCTCTCGAGCTCCCGGCGCAGGTGCGGACCATGCGGCAGGCGCACCGCGGCAAGAGCCCGTGGGCGCTCGACCTCGAGCGGTACTTTGCCGGCGAGCCCGTCTCGTTCGACCTCGACGTGGACGCCTACGCGGCCGCGCACGGCTTCACCGACTTCGAGCGCGATGTCTACCGGGCGCTGGCGCGGGTGCCCTACGGCGAGGTCGCGAGCTACCGTGATCTCGCCCGCGACGCCGGCCGCCCCAACGCCTACCGCGCGGTCGGATCCGCGATGGCGCGCAACGCGCTCCCGGTGATCCTGCCGTGTCACCGCGTCATCAAAAACGACGGCCGGCTCGGCTCCTACGGCGACGATCCGGCCTGGAAGGAGCGCCTGCTGGCGCTCGAGGGCGTGCGCGTGGTCGAGGGGAGGGTCACGTGACCGAGGCGCTGCAGTTCGTGATCATCACCGGCCTCTCCGGGGCCGGGAAGTCCCAGGCGATGGACTCGTTCGAGGATGCCGGCTGGTTCTGCGTCGACAACCTGCCGCCGGAGCTCGTGCCGACGCTGGTCGACCTGTTCCGCCGCGAGGGGAGCAAGGTCGACCGTGTCGCCGTCGTGAGCGACGTCCGCGGCGGCGAGTACTTCGGCTCGCTCGAGCAGCTGCTCGACGAGTTGCACGAGCGCGGCGTCGAGTACACGCTCGTCTTCCTCGAGGCGTCCAACGAGGCGCTGGTCCGTCGCTTCAAGGAGACGCGCCGCCGGCACCCGCTGGCGACCGGCGGCAGCGTCATCGACGGCATCCGCAAGGAGCGCCAGCGCCTCGCCGGCCTGCGCGAGCGCGCTCACCTCATCATCGACACCAGCGACATCTCGATCCACCAGCTCAAGGCGCGTCTCAACGAGGACCTGATCAACCACACGCGGCGCACCAACATCGTCTTCGCCGTCGTGTCGTTCGGCTACAAGTACGGCATCCCCATCGACGCCGACCTGCTGTTCGACGTGCGCTTCCTGCCCAATCCGCACTACGACCTCCGTCTGCGCCCGCTCACCGGGCTGGACGAGGAGGTCAGCACGTTCGTGCGGGAATCACCCGGGACGAGCGAGTACCTCGAGCGCCTGTTCCCGCTGCTCGACTTCCTGTTCCCGCGCTACGCGGCCGAGGGCAAGGCGCACCTTACGATCGGCGTGGGCTGCACCGGCGGGCGCCATCGCTCGGTGACCATCGCGGAGCTCATCGGGCAGCGCTACGAGAAGCAGGGCTACTACACGGTGGTCCGCCATCGGGACCTCACCAGAGATTAGTCGCTGATGCGGCATTCGCTGGAGTGGCTGGCCCCAGGCCTGGGGCTCAAGCGCTGGGCCCTGCTGGCGTTCGCCGGTGGCGTGCTTCTGGTGTATTCGGTGCTCTTCGGCATCGGCGTGCTGTGGTCGCCGCAGCTCATGGGCGGGCTCGGCATGGGCTGGCTCGAGAACCGGCACTGGGCGGCGCTGCTGCTCTCGGTCGACGGAGTGGCGGTCGGGCTGTTCTGCCTGGTGTACGGCGCGCGTCGCGTCTGGCTCTTCCAGAAGACGACGCCGGAGTCGGCGGGGGAGATCCGCGCGGCCAGTCGGCTGGCCCGCGGCCCGCGCGTCGTCGCGGTCGGCGGGGGCAACGGGCTCGCCGCCCTGCTTCGCGGTCTCAAGGCCCACACCAGCAACCTGACCGCCGTCGTGACGATGGCGGACGACGGCGGCAGCTCCGGCCTCCTTCGCCGGGACATGGGCATGCCCCCGCCCGGCGACCTGCGCAACTGTCTCGTTGCCCTGGCCGACGACGAGTCGATGATGAGCCAGCTGTTCAAGTACCGGTTCCCGGAGGACGGCGGCCTGCAGGGCCACAGCTTCGGCAACCTCTTCATGGCCGCGCTGTCCGAGGTCACCGGAGACTTCGAGCACGCCGTGCGCGAGGCCACGCACGTGCTCAAGGTGCGCGGCCGCGTGCTGCCGTCCACGCTGGACGACGTGGTGCTGCACGCCCAGCTGGAGGGCGGCAGCCACGTGACCGGCGAGAGCACCATCACGGCGGCCGAGCGGCTGCCGCGCCGCGTGTGGCTGACGCCGGAGGCTCCGCGCGGCGTGCCGCAGGCGATCGCCGCGATCGCGAGGGCTGATCTCGTCGTGCTGGGCCCGGGCAGCCTGTACACGAGCGTCATCCCCAATGCCCTTGTCCCGCAGGTGCGCGAGGCGCTCTCCGAGACACGCGCCTGGGTCGTCTACGTCTGCAACGTGATGACCGAGCCGGGGGAGACCGACGCCTACACCGCCGGCGACCACCTCGATGCCCTCCACCGGCACGGGCTCGCCGGCATCATCGATGCCATTCTCGTCAACGACGCGCCGGTCTCCGAGGAGATGGTGGCCAGCTACGAGCGCTTCGGCGCGCGGCCGGTGGCCGTGGACGAAGACCGGCTCAAGGCGCTCGGCGTCAGGGTCGTCCGCACGCCGGTGGCCACGGAGATCGGGGTGGTCCGCCACGACTCCGAGCGCCTCTCCCAGGCGCTCATACGGCTCGTCAGATGACGCTCGTGGGCTTCACCCGTGATGTGAAGCTGGAACTGGTCACCGTCATGCCCGTGGCCGATCACTGCCGGCGGGCGCAGCTCTCCGGCCTGCTGTTCGGCGGCGGCGTCTTCGAGATCCTGGCCCACGGCCACTACGGCGTGCGCGTCTCCACGGGCCTGCCTGCGGTGGCCCGCCACCTGCTCGCGCTGCTCAAGCCCCTGCGCGTGGACGCCTCGCTCCGCACTGTGGACAGCGCGCCGATCGGCCTGCGGTACGAAGTGATCCTCGGGGACGAGGGACGCGATCTGCAGGTGCTCAACGAGCTCGGCGTCCTTTCGGACGAGATGACCGTGCAGATGACCGTGCCGCGGCGGCTGGTGGAGCGCCGCTGCTGCCTCGTCGCCTTCCTGCGCGGGCTCTTCCTCGGCTGCGGATCGATGTCGGCGCCGGGAGCGCCCGTCCACGCCGAGTTCACGGTGGAGGACGAGGGGTTCGCCGAGCAGGTCCAGCGCCTGCTCGCGCGGCTGGACCTGCCGTTCTCCCTCACCATCCGCGAGCGCAACGTCGCCTGCTACACGAAGCGCGGACAGACCGCCGCCGACCTGCTCGCCGTGATCGGCGCACATGACTCGTGTCTGCGCTGGGAGGAGCACGCCGTGCTCGGCAACGTGCGCGAGAGCGCCAACCGGCTCGCCAACTGCGACGCCGCGAACGCGCGCCGGGCGGCGGCTGCCGGCAGGCGGCAGGCCGCCCAGATGCGCGCGCTCATGGCGTCCTCGGAGTGGGCCGGGCTGCCGGTGCAGCTCCGGGACATCGCGGAGCTGCGCGTCGAGTATCCCTACCTGAGCCTCGCGGAACTGGCGGCCGCGGCCGATCCGCCGCTCAGCCGCTCGGCGCTCAACCACCGTCTGCGCCGCCTCTCCGCCCTCGCGGACGAAGCCGCCCGCTGACTCACATGCTGCGCGCGGCGCGGATCGTGAGCTCGCCGAGCCGGTACGTGTAACTGCCCATCTCGTTGTCGTACCAGCCGAACACCTTGACGTGTGTCAGCGGCACGCGGACGGTGTCCGCCGCGGCGGCCTCCTCCGGCGTCCGCGGCGGCACGTGCAGGTTCATGAAGCCCGTGCGTGTATGCGTCTCAGAGCCCTCGATCACCACGGCCGCGTCCTCGCCGAGCATGTCCACGGAGACGTTCTGCTCGTCGGTGTACTTGAGCAGGCCCCGGGCTTCACCGGTGGCCGCGTCCTTGTAGATGGCGTTGATCGCGTCGCGTTCCACCGACACCGAGCCATCGGGGAGCGTCTCGCTCTGGAACGTCACGTTGAGGATGATGAGGCTGACGCTCTGGGTGGGCACGCGTACCGAGTCGCCCATGAAACCGATGGTGCCGATCTCGGGCATGACCTGCTCCAGCGCCGCGGCGGCGTTCGTCGACGTGAGTACCAGGTTGCCGATGGCGCCGCGGGTCTTCCGTAGGTCGGTGGCTCCGGCCTTGGGCACCGAGTCCAGCACCGGCTGCGAGTTGGTCACGGCGTGGATCGTGCTCATGCCGGCGGTGATCATGTCCTTGGTGAGGTCGCGGTCGAGCAGCGGACGGATCATGTGCGCCAGCGCCGTCGTCGTGCAGGACGCGGCCGACACCAGCGTGTGCCGCGCCGGGTCGAACTCGTAGTCGTTGATGCCGTGGACGAGGATCGCCGCGTCCGGAGGCAGCGGCGCCGTCTTCTGCTTGCTCTTGAACGGTGAACTCTGGACGACCACGGAGGCTCCGGCCGCGAGGTGGCCGCGCAGGGCGCCGCGCGGCGCGTCCGCCTCGGCGTGGGGGTCGCGGAAGGTCCCGGTGGCTTCCACGACCAGGGAGACGCCGTTCTCGCGCCACGGGATGTCCTTGGGGTTGCGCGCCTCGCGCAGGATGACGATCTCCTTGCCGTAGGCGCTGATCAGGCCCCTGTCCTCGTCCAGGACGCTCATGTCGCGGACACCGGAGCGGCCGAAGAGGAAGCGATGGAGCGGGCCGTAGGTCGAGTCTTTGGAGAGGTACTGGACCACGGACTCGAGCGAGGTGCCGACCTGGCGTCCGGTGTTGACGACGAAGCGGTCGAAGTCGTCGCGCCCGAGGTGGTGCCAGAGCGTGAGTTTGCCGATGCGTCCGATGCCGTTGATGCCGAGGGTACGTTGTGCGGCCATCGCTGCGGTACCTCCTGTCGCGACCCCGGAACCTCCCCGTCGGACGGGCCTCTCCGGCGGCCGCTCGCGTGTGCGGTCGGCAGAATCCTACCGCAGTCGTCGGCGACTGCGGCGCGGTATCATGGCCCCGTGAGGACTTCACCCGTACCGTTCGACTCGGACGCCCTTCGCGCCAATCTCGCGACGACGGCGCAGGAAGTGGTCATCCCCGACCGCTACCTGCCGCTCCTCGACGCCGTGCGGGGTCTGCACGGCGTGCGCGCGGCGCTGGCCGAGACCATGACCGAGTACTTCCACACGTTCCGCAGCGCGGATCTGCTGGTCGACGGCTTCCAGACGACGCTCCTTCGCAACTGGTCCTACTTCGAGCGTTCGGAGGAGCGTGAGGACCTCTTCGGCCTGCTCGGCGAGCTCGTCGTCGGTCTTCTCGAGTCGGGCTTGACGGCCGAGCAGTTCACCCTGCTGCTGAGAGCGCTGCTCACCTGGGCGGCCGACGTGCTCGCGGGCCTCCACGCCGGCGAGTACGACGAAGCGCTGACGGGGCTCGCCGGCGCGCTCACGCGACTGCTGCCGGGGCACGAGGCCGAGTTCCTCGAGCGCGACACGCTCCTGCGCAACCTCACCCAGCGCGCCGTCACGCGGCCGGCGGTCGCGCCGGCTTACCAGGCGCTCTTCCGCGCGGTCCTCGTCGCCGGCTACCGGCGCGTGCGCGACCATCTCGACGTGCCGGCGTGGGCGCTCTCGCAGGGCGAGCACCTCACCGACCCGGGCGCCGTGGCCGGCAAGTTCGCCTTCCTCACCGAGCGCCGGCTCTCGACCCTCCTCCAGGCGCTCGAGGCAGCCCCGGACGACCGCCTCCTCTCGCCGACGTTCCCCGTCTTCTCGACGGTGCTGGGCGAGGCCATCGACGCGCTCTTCCGCGTCGACAACCTCGAGGACCGGTTCGCCGTCTGCCTCTTCTTCCTCAAGGACGAGACGCTCGGCTACCGCCAGAAGGAGGTCATGGCCGACCTCCTGGGCGTGGTCAAGCAGATGATGCAGCCCGACCGCCACACGGACGCCATCCGCGTGCTCATGCGGCTCACGGCGTTCTTCCGCGACCGCGACAACGAGTTCCTGCTCACGCGCTTCGCCTGCTACGAGGCGATCGGGGTCGCCATCGGCGAGGCGGGCAACGTCAAGGCCGCGGATCACCTCATCGAAGACATCCTGTACTGGAAGTTCCAGTACCCCGACATCCGCGGCGCCACCGACGAGTGGGAGACGGTGGTCAACCCGTACCACCTGCCGAAGATCCGCTGCTGGATGCACATCATCGAGTCCAACCCGGCGCTGTTCGAGCGCCTCGCCGCCGCCCTCAACGTGCAGCTCAAGCTGGGCGGCGTCTTCATCGCCGACACCGACCTGTTCCAACGAGATGTCACGCGGTTCCTGAACGCGGACATCCGGCCCATCTACTTCGTCGCCAAGCAGTTGCTGCGGACGCTGCCGGTGTACTTCAACGAAGTGGGGGCCGAGGGCGAGCTGCGCGCCGTCTCCACGCAGATCGACGAGATCTGCAACCGGCGCGATACGCTCATGCACTTCCTGCGCAAGCAGGTGCACGCGGAGTCCTCCAACCGGCTGATCGCCTTCAGCCGGGAGGTCCTGCGCTACTGGCTCACGATGGACACGGGGTGCCTCGAGCCGTACGTCTCGTCCAACACCCTCGCCGCGGTCCGCAGCGAGCGCAAGTGGGCCGAGGGGCCGCACGAGGCGCTCGCCGCCCTCGCCGCCGACATCGAAGGCGGGCCAGATGAGGCGCTCACGGAGCTGCTGGCACTGGCCCCCGACGAGCTCCGCGCCCGTCTCGGGCTCGGGGCGGACGGCGACGGCAGCGACCGTACGCCGGCCGCCGTCGCCCGGCGCCGCGTCGTGCTCCTGATGCGGACGCACCAGCTGCTCGCGCGCAAGTACTCTCTCTCCGCCGACGACATCGGCACGGCCGTCGCCCGCGACCTCAAGCTCGACGCGCGGATGCGGCACCGGTTCGAGGGCGCCCTCGCCCGCTGGCAGGCGCGCCCTGGCCGGCGCACGCGGGACGCGCTGCTCGACGCCGGTCTCACCGTCCTCGAGGGGCTCAAGGGGATCATCCTCAACCCGGCGGCGGCCTCCGCCACCGAGAACATCTACCAGAAGCGGCACATCGCGGCCGGGATCCCGTCGATCTACGGCAACTACAGCGAGCCGAGGTTCGACGCGCTCGGCCTCTCGTTCCGCGTCGAGAACCTGGTCGGGCGGCTGCTCGACGACGTCGTCGCCGAAGGCATCGAGCTGTACGTGACACGCGCGTCCCTGCGCCGCATGCAGGAGGCCCTGCGGCGCTTCGAGCGCGCGCTCGCCGCCGACGGCGTCGACTCGCGCGCCCTGGACGCGAACCTCGACATGCTCGAGTCCAGTTTCGCGCTGCGCAACTTCACCTTCCGCCAGTACCAGAACGTCTTCCAGTTCCTCGCCAACAGCGTCACCGAGCTGTCCTCGACCTCGGTGCTCAGCCACGAGCAGGTGCTGCACGCCGTGCTGGTCAACGACCCACGGCAGTGCGAGGCCCGCGGCCTGTCCGTCGACGCCGTGGCCGAACTGGTGCTGCGCGAGGTGCTCGTCTCCGGCGTCGGCCTGCAGGCCCTCGACCGCTACATGTCGGCCGCCCTGCGCCAGATCTCGATGCTGAACGGCCGTCTGGACAACCGCGGGCTCACGCGCATGATGAACTACGATCCCGAACGGCTGGTCTCGCCCATCCACAAGCCCAAACGCGGCACCGACGACCAGACCACGCTCGGCTTCAAGGGGCTCGGCCTCAAGCAGATGACGGCCTACGGCCACCGGGTGCCCGAGGGCTTCGTGCTCAGCACCGAGCTCTTCGGCGCCATGCCGGCGATGTCGTACCCGCCGCTCTACGACGACACCATCCGCCGCGTGCGCGAGGCGGTCGGCGCGCTGGAGCGTCAGATCGGCCTGCGCCTCGGCGACCCGCGCCGGCTGCTGCTGCTCTCCATCCGCTCCGGCGCGGCGATCTCCATGCCGGGGCTGATGACCACGTTCGTCAACGTCGGCCTCAACGACGAGCTCGTCGAGGTGTTCGCCGCGCGGCCGGAGACATCGTGGGCGGCGTGGGACAGCTACCGCCGCTTCCTGCAGTCGTGGGCGATGTCCTACGGCATCGACCGCGACTTCTTCGACTCCATCATGACCGAGTACAAGGCCCGCCACGGCGTGGGCCAGAAGCTCGACTTCACGGCTGAGCAGATGCGCGAGATCGCCTTCGCCTACAAGTCGCGTGCCCGCGACCACGGCGTCGTGTTCATGGACGACCCCTTCGCTCAGGTCGTCGCCTGCATGCGCAAGGTGCTCGAGTCCTGGGACTCGGCGCCGGCGCGCGTGTATCGGCAGTACCTCGGGGTCTCCGAGGAGTGGGGCACGGCGGTGGTCGTGCAGCGCATGGTCTTCGGCAACCTCAGCCGGGAGTCCGGCTCGGGGGTCACGTTCACCAACAACCCGCTCGAGCCGCACAGCCGGCAGGTGCGCCTGTTCGGCGACTTCGCCGTGCGCAGCCAGGGTGAGGACCTGGTCGGCGGCCTCGTGTTCCCGTGGCCGATCTCCGAGGCGCAGCGGCAGGGGAGCCTCACCTATCGGGGTACGGAGCACTCCCTGGAGCGCGACTTCCCCGATATCTATGGGCAGCTGCTCGCCGTCGCCCAGGACCTCGTCGGCGTGCGCGAGTTCGACCCGCAGGAGATCGAGTTCACCTTCGAGTCGCCGGCGGCGGCGGACCTGTACATCCTGCAGAAGCGCTCGGCCGTCCAGGAGCAGACCCGCGACGCCGCCTACTTCGACACGACGTCGCCCAACTACGGTCCGCCGGTCGCGGTCGGCATGGGTGTGGCCGGCGGCGCCTACTCCGGTCGCGTGGCCGTCAACGCCGAGCAGATCGACCGCCTGGCTGCGGAGGCCCCCGAGGAGAACATCGTCCTGCTCCGCCCGGACACCGTGCCCGAGGACATCGGCATGATCACTCGGGTCAGCGGCATCCTCACGGCGCGCGGCGGGACCACTTCGCACGCCGCCGTGACCGCCAAACGCCTGGGCAAGACGGCGGTCGTCGAGTGCGTGGACCTCGAAGTCGCGGAGAAGATGGGCATGGTGCGACTGGCGGGACGGCAGCTCGCCGTCGGCGACTGGGTGTCCATCGACGGCCGGACGGGCAACATCTTCTTCGGGCGCATCCCCACGACGGCGCAGCCGCCGCTCCCGCCCGCCCGCTGAGGGCCGGCCTCCGGCGGCCGCAGCAGCACCCGCGGGCTGCGCCTCGGATGAGTCGCGCAAAAGTGAACAATTCAACCCTTTATCGGACGCATCCCTCTGGTAAGCTGTCCCTTCAAAACGATTGGGAGGACCACATGACTGTGCGCGTAGGCATCAACGGCTTCGGCCGCATCGGACGCCTCGTCATCCGTGCCGCGAAGCGCAGCGGCGCAGACGTCGAGTTCGTCGGCATCAACGACCTCACGGACTCCAAGACCCTCGGTCACCTGCTCAAGTACGACTCCGTGCACGGCCTGTACCCGGGCAGCGTGGAGGTCGAAGAGGACGCACTGGTCATCGACGGCGCGCGCGTCCGCGTCACCGCCGAGGCCGACCCAGCCAAGCTGCCGTGGCGCGACCTCGGCGCCGACGTTGTGATCGAGTCGACGGGCCGCTTCACCGAGCGCGCCAAGGCGGCCCTGCACCTCGAGGCCGGCGCCAGCAAGGTGATCATCTCCGCGCCGGCCAAGGGCGCCGACGCGACCATCGTCATCGGCGTCAACGACGAGACCTACGACAAGGCCGCCCACGACGTCATCAGCAACGCGAGTTGCACGACCAACTGCCTCGCGCCGATGGCCAAGGTGCTCGTCGACAACTTCGGCGTGGAGAAGGGCTTCATGACCACCATCCACGCCTATACGGGCGACCAGAAGGTGCTTGACTTCCCGCACAAAGACCTGCGCCGGGCCCGCGCCGCCGCGCTCAGCATCATCCCGACGACGACCGGCGCCGCCCGCGCCGTCGCCCTGGTGATCCCCGAGCTCGAAGGCAAGCTCGACGGCTTCGCGCTGCGCGTGCCGACGCCGGACGGCTCGGCCACCGACCTCGTCGCCGAACTGCAGACCGAGGTCACCGCCGAAGAGGTCAACGCCGCCATGAAGGCCGCCGCCGAGAGCGGTCCCATGAAGGGCATCCTGGAGTATCAGGAGGACCCCATCGTGTCCATCGACATCGTCGGCAACAGCCACTCCTCGATCTTCGATCCGGCGCTGACCATGGCCAAGGGCAAGCTGGTCAAGGTGATCAGCTGGTACGACAACGAGTGGGGCTACTCGTGCCGCCTCGTCGACCTCGTGCAGATGGTGCTCTGACACTGAAGGACAAGGCCCGGGAGGCTGACATCGCCATGAAGCGCTCGCTCACCGACTATCCACTCGCGGGCAAGCGCGCGCTCGTCCGCGTCGACTTCAACGTGCCGCTCGAAGACGGCCGCGTCGTCGACGACACGCGCATCCGCGCCGCCCTGCCCACGATCGCCTACCTGCAAGACCAGGGCTGCGCGGTCGTGCTGATGTCCCACCTCGGCCGGCCCAAGGGGCAGGTGGTCGACGGGCTGCGCATGGCGCCCGTGGCGGCGCGCCTCTCCGAGCTGCTCGGCCGCCCCGTCGCGACCGTGGACGACTGCGTCGGCCAGGCGGCCGCGCAGGCGGCGGCCGCGCTCCGGCCCGGCGACGTCCTGCTGCTCGAGAACCTCCGCTTCCACGCGGAGGAGACCGGCAACGACGTCGGGTTCGCCCAGCAACTGGCGGCGCTGGGCGACGTCTACGTGAACGACGCCTTCGGCACGGCGCACCGTGCGCACGCCTCCACCGAGGGGGTCACGCACTACCTCCCCTCGGTGGCCGGCCTGCTCATGACCAAGGAGCTCGAGGTCCTCGGCCGTCTGCTCCGCGATCCGGCGCGGCCGTTCGTCGTGGTCCTCGGCGGCCTCAAGGTCACGGACAAGATCAGCCTCATCCGGCACATGCTCACCATCGCCGACACGGTGCTCATCGGCGGCGCCATGGCCAACGCGTTCCTCGCCGCCAAGGGCTACGAGGTCGGCGCGTCCAAGGGCGCCGGGGAAGAGGTCTCGGTCGCGCGCGAGATCCTCGCCGAGTCCGGCGCCGCGCGCGGCGCCCTCGTCATCCCGACGGACGTGGTGGTGGCGCGCGAGGCTCTCGCCGGCGCGCCCTCGCGCGTCGCGCCCGCCGACGGCATCGCCGCCGACGAGATGGCGCTCGACATCGGCCCCCACACGACGGCGGAGTTCGTGCACCAGCTGAGCGGCGCGGGGACGATCTACTGGAACGGGCCGATGGGCCTGTTCGAGATCGCGGAGTTCGCGGCCGGGACGCGCGCCGTCGGCGAGGCCATCGCCGCCGGGGTCGCCGTCACCGTCGCCGGCGGCGGCGACACCGTGTCGGCCGTCCGCAGTTTTGGCCTGGAGGGCCGCCTGACGCACGTATCCACGGGTGGAGGCGCCTCTATGGAATTCCTGGAGGGCCGGGCATTGCCCGGCGTGGAGGCGCTCATGGATCCGCAGACGACCGCGACGACGGCGGGACGCCGTCCGCTCATGGCGGGCAACTGGAAGATGTACAAGACACCGACCCAGACCAAGGAGTTCTTCACCGCCTTCCGCCCGCTGGTGGCCGGGGTCGAGGGCCGGGACGTGCTCATCTGCCCGCCCGACGTCTGCCTGCATGCCGCCTTGTCGTGTGTGGTCGACACGGACATCAAGATCGGCGCCCAGACCATGCACCACGCCGCCGAGGGCGCCTTCACCGGCGAGACGGCGCCGGGCATGCTGGCCGAGATCGGCGTCCCCTACGTGATCCTCGGACACTCCGAACGCCGGCAGTACTACAACGAGAACGACGCCGAGCTCGCCAGGAAGGTGCGCGCGGCGCTCGACGCCGGCCTGCAGCCGATCCTCTGTTGCGGCGAGACGCTCGAGGAGCGCGAGGGCGGCAACACCGAGAGCAAGGTCGGCGGTCAGCTCGACGCCGGCCTCGCCGAGATCAGCCCCGCCGAGCTCGCCACGGTGGCCGTCGCCTACGAGCCCATCTGGGCCATCGGCACCGGCGTCACGGCCACGCCCGAGCAGGCGCAGGAGACGGTGGCGTTCTGCCGTCGCAAGGTGCGCGAGCGCTTCGGCGACGCCGCTGACGGCGTGCGCATCCTCTACGGCGGCAGCGTGAAGCCTGACAACATCGACGTGCTCATGGCGCAGCCGGACATCGACGGCGTGCTCGTCGGCGGCGCCAGCCTCGACCCGCAGGGGTTCAGCCGCATCGTCAAGTTCGCGGAGCCCGCGTGACGCATCCGGGATCGGACGGGGCGACGTATCGCCCGGTCGTCCTGATCGTGCTGGACGGCTGGGGCGTCGCCCCGCCGGGCCCGGACAACGCCGTGAGCCTGGCCGACACGCCGGTCTTCGACCGTTTGCTGGCGGACTATCCGCACGGCGTCCTTGAAGCGTCCGGCCCGGCTGTGGGATTGCCGCCGGGCCAGATGGGCAACTCCGAGGTCGGCCACCTCAACATCGGCGCCGGGCGCGTGGTGTATCAGGACCTCACGCGGATCAACCTCGCCATCGAGGACGGCAGCTTCTTCGAGAACCGCGTCCTTCGTCAGGCGTGCGCCAAGGCTTCGGGCCGAGGCAGCCGGCTGCACCTGATGGGCCTGGTCTCGGGCGGCGGCGTGCACGCCGACATGGACCACCTCGAGGCGTGCCTCGAGCTCGCCTCCCGCGAGAAGGTCCACGACGTCGTGGTGCACGCGTTTCTGGACGGCCGCGACACGCCGCCGAGGAGCGCCAAGGGGTACCTCGCCACCATCCAGGCGGCGATGGACCGGCTGGGCGTGGGCCGCTACGGCGTCGTCAGCGGCCGCTACTACGCCATGGACCGCGACACCCGCTGGGATCGCGTCAAGCAGGCCTACGACGCCCTCGCCTCCGGCGAAGGATTCTTCGCCGCCGACGCCCAGGCGGCCGTCGACGCCGCCTACGCCCGCGGCGAGAACGACGAGTTCGTGCGGCCCACGATCGTCGCCCCAGAGTACGACTCACGGGTGCGTGACGGCGACGTCTGCCTGTTCTTCAACTTCCGCCCCGATCGCGCACGTGAGCTCACGCGCGCCTTCACCGAGCGCGGCTTCGCCGAGTTCGACCGGGGCCCGCGGCCGCCGTCCGCCGACTTCGTCACGATGACGCAGTACAAGAAGGAGTTCCCTCTCCCGGTCGCCTTCCCGCCGGACCATCCGGAGCACGTGCTGGCCGACGTCCTCGCCGAGCACGGGCTGCGGCAGCTGCACATCGCCGAGACGGAGAAGTACGCGCACGTGACGTTCTTCTTCAACGGCGGCGTGGAGAAGGAGGTCGAGGGGGAAGAGCGGGTGCTCGTGCCCAGCCCCCGCGATGTGCCGACCTACGACCACAAGCCGGAGATGAGCGCCGTCGGCGTCACCGACGAGCTCGTGGCCAGGATCGAAGCGGACACCTTCGACTTCATCGTCGTGAACTACGCGAACGCCGACATGGTCGGCCACACGGGCATCATCCCGGCGGCCGTCAGGGCGGTGGAGACGGTCGACGCCTGTCTCGGCAGGGTCGTCGCCGCCGCGCTGTCGCGCGGCGGCGTCTGCCTGGTCACCGCCGACCACGGCAACTCCGACCACATGATGGAGCCGGACGGCAGCCCCAACACCGCGCACAGCACCAATCGGGTACCGTTCGTGGCGACGGTGCGCGGCGCGCGGGTGCGCGAGGGAGGCCGGCTCTGCGACCTCGCGCCGACGGTCCTGGCCCTGCTCGGCGTCGAGCAGCCGCCTCAGATGACCGGGCTGGATCTGCTCGAACCGGCGACCTGAATCGGCGCGCCCGAGGCCGGGCGCGCGACTGTCGACCGCAACGGCGTTTGGCGGCGCCCTCCACGGGTGCAAGAATGGACACCGTAGGCCACTCGTCGTCGGGCGCGTCGCAGAGGCGCACGACAGTGATATGCTCGCACGCGTCCACGCGCGCCTCCAAGGGGAGAAGAGACTTGCTCAACGCCATCCTCGTCGCCATCCAGCTCATCCTCGCGATCCTCGTGATCGTGCTCATCCTGCTGCACTCCGGCAAGGACGCCGGCATGGCCAGCGTCACCGGCTTCTCGTTCGCCTCGTCGGCGAGCGTCATGGAACGCAATCTCACCCGCTACACCATCATCGTGGGAGTGCTGTTCTTCCTGAACACGTTCGTCCTCATCTGGAGGCTGGGCTGACGCCGACCGCGCGAAGCGCTTCCCGTCCGGCGACGCAGGTGCGGGCGGCATGCCGCCGCCCGCGCAGCCGGACGACCCGGGCCGCGGGCGGGGGTGTGCCCGCCTTCATCCGTTGATGTCGCTGCGTCCGCTCAGGCTCGCCGTCCTTCTGGCGCTGGCCGCCCTCCTCGTCGTCGGGGCGGCCGCGCTTGCCGCCTGCGGATCAGGGTCTTCGAACGGGGGCGCGACGAGCGACGAGGGCACGCCCAAGCCAGGCGGCACGTTCACGTTCCCGCTCCCCGGAGAGCCACTCTCCATCGAGCCGCTTAACGCGCAGGACGCCTCCGGCCTGCAGGTCGCGCATCAGGTGTTCCAGGGGCTCACCAAGTGGGTCCTCAACGACGACGGCGTGCTGGCCACGGAGCCGGACATCGCGGAGAAGTGGGAGTCCGCCGATGCCCAGACGTGGATCTTCCATCTCAAGACCGGAGTGACGTTCCAGTCACCGGTCGCCCGTCCCGTGACCGCTCAGGACTTCGTCGATTCGTGGACCAGGGTCACCGACCCGCAGAACCAGTCATATGTCGCCTACATCCTCGCGCCCGTCGAGGGCTGCGACGACCGCGGCTACCAGACCGATCCGGCTCAGGGCCTCAGCGGCGTCGTGGCCATCGACGACCAGACGCTTCAGGTCACCCTTCGCTATCCGTTCGCGGACTTCCCCGCGACGCTGGGTCATCCGGTCGCCGCGGTCACGCCCGTCGAGTACATCGACCAGGTCGGGGCCAAGGCGTTCGCGAAGAAGCCCGTGGGCACGGGCCCCTACGCGGTCCAGTCATGGAAGCGAGGACGTGACATCACGCTCGCCAGGAACTCGACGTTCTGGGACGCCGAACGTCCCGTCTACGTCGACGAGGTCGACCTGCCCATCTACGACGACGTCGAGACCATGTGGGCCGACTTCCAGGCCGGCGAGCTCGACTGCTCGCAGGCCCCCTCGGACCAGGTGCAGGCGATCACGGATGGCGGCGAAGTCAAAAATGGCGCGTGGACGGCGCGCTCGTGGCCCGCGGCCGCCCTCTACTTCGTCGGCATGAACATGACCGATCCGACGCTGGGTCCGAGCCTCGAGCTGCGCAAGGCGATCAGCCAGTCGGCCGACGCGCAGGCCGTGGTCGACGACGTCAGCCCGGGTGTGGCCGAGGTGGCGGGAGGCTACGTGCCCGCCGGCATCCCCGGCTACAAGGCCGCCCAGAACCCCTATCCCTACGACCTCGAGAACGCGACGTCCCTGGTCGCCACTCCGGGCGGCGTCCCCACACTCAACTACTGGTACGACACGAGCGAGGACCACCGGCGGATCGCCGAGGTGCTCGTCACCGGGTGGAGCGGGGCCGGCCTCACCGTCGAGGAGAGCGACTACGAGTGGGGGACCTTCCTCGACAAGCTGTCGCGCGGCGACAACGGCAGCGGCAGCCAGCTCTTCCGTGTCGCCTGGATCGCGGACTACCCTGCGATGGATGCGTTCCTGTATCCGCTCTTCCAGTCGGACCAGTCGCCGACGGGCAGCTACACCTTCTACTCGAACCAGGGCGTGGACGACCTGCTCCAGAAGGCGCGCGCCACGACGGATGCGCAGCAGCGGCACAACCTCTACGCCCAGGCGGAGAAGCTCATTCTCACCGACATGCCGGCGGCGCCCCTGTACTTCTACAGGTATTTCCGCGTCGCCGCGGGCCGGGTGCACGGGTTCACCGTCGACCCCATGGGCACCACCGACATGCGCGCGGTCTGGGTAGAGTAGGCGGCTGCGTCTGCAGCCGATTGCATAGTGGAGTAAAGTTGACAAGTGGGCGCTGGGAAGGGCACAGTGCCCGCAAGGCAGGGGGAGGTGCGTCACAAGGGTAATCCTGACCGCCGTTCCACGAGGGGCGTGGCGGTCGCAAGAGACTCCGGGGGGAGTCTGACTCTGTCAGTCATCAAGGAGGTCACCGTGAAGAAACCCATGAGGAGTTGGCGCGGCTTGCTGATCGTGGCCGCGGTTCTCATCGTTGCCGCCATGCTGCTTGGCGCGTGCGGCAGCGACGACGCGTCCACAGACGCCAGCCCGACGGCCGGCGGCGAGCCGAAGGCCGGCGGCGTCTACAACTTCCCGCTCGGCGCCGAGCCCATCAGCATCGAGCCGCTCAATACGCAGGAGTCCGAGGGCTGGCACGTCAACCATCAGATCTTCCAGTCTCTCTACTGCCTGCAGATCCAGTCTGACGGCACGACGACCAAGGCCGTGCCCGACCTCGCCGAGAAGACCGAGGTCAATGCGGACGCGACCGTCTTCACGTTCACCATCAAGCAGGGCGTCATGTTCCAGGCGCCGGTGAGCCGCGAAGTGACGGCGCAGGACTTCGTTGACTCCTGGAACTACAACGCCGACCCCAAGAACAAGTCGGCGACCACGTACATCATCGCCCCCATCAAGGGCATCGATGCCGACACCGGCTACTCCGAAGGCCCCCAGCTCAGCGGCCTCAAGGTGATCGACAAGTACACGTTCGAAGTGACGCTGCAGTACCCGTTCGCCGACTTCCCGGCGACGCTGGTGCACCCCATCACCCAGGTCTTCCCGGTCGACTACGCCAAGGAGATCGGCCGCAAGGCGTTCTTCGACAAGCCGGTCGGCACCGGCCCGTACATGGTGGACACCTGGAAGCACAACCAGTCCATCACCCTGGTCAAGAACCCCGACTACTGGAACACCGGCGACTCGGGCAACTCGGCCACCGCCGGCTACGTCGACAGCATCAGCATGCCGATCTACACGGACGTGAGCACGGAGTGGCTGGCTTTCCAGAAGGGTACGCTCGACTACTCCTCGCTCCCGACCGGCAACTTCAAGGCCGCCCAGAACGACCCGAAGACGCAGGACGGTACCTGGACGGTCAAGGCCTACCCGAGCACGTCCGTCTACTTCATCAGCGTGGCGATGAACAAGCCGACGCTCGGTGGCGACGAGAACCTGCCGATCCGCGCCGCTCTCAACATCGCGGCCGATCGCGAGGTCGTCAGCAACATCGTCAACGAGGGCATCTCGATCCCGTCCGACTCGATCGTGCCGGTCACCATCCCCGGCTACGTCGCGGGAACCAACCCGTACCCGTACGATCCCGCCAAGGCGCAGCCGAAGCTCGATGAGTTCACCGGCACGCTCCCGTCGGAGATCCCCTACTGGTTCAACTCCGGCTCCGGCCACGACAAGATCGCGCAGGCGCTCGTCGACGGCTGGACCAAGGCCATGCCGTCGCTGAAGTTCAAGCTGAGCGGCGTCGAGACCAACAGCTACTGGACGCAGGCGGGCGAGAACAAGTTCGACGGCCTGGTCCGCATGGGCTGGATCGCCGACTACCCGTCGATCGACAACTTCATCTACCTGTTCACCACCTCGGGCGGCAAGTACGGAAGCTACAGCTTCTACAGCAACCCCGAGGTCGACAAGCTCTTCGAGCAGGCGCGCGCCACGGTCGACGAGACCGAGCGCAACGGCCTCTACAACCAGGCCGAGAAGCTGATCCTCACCGACGCTCCGTGTGTCCCCGTGTACACGTACCGGGACGCCCGCGCGACGAACAACAGGGTCGCCGGCTTCACGTACAACGCGTTCGGTCAGATCAATATGTGGGACCTCTGGGTGAAGTAGTTTCGCAGGCGGTTGCCCGGCGACGGGCGCCTGAGTAGACTTCACGCAGCGATACACACGAGACGGTCCGCAGCCCAGGCTGCGGACCGTCTCGTGTCCTGAAGATGGACACGTCCCGGAGTGGACGCAAGGGGTTCCCACCACGTGAGAGCAGTCTCTTGATCGCGTACATCATCCGGCGCCTGCTTCAGCTCGTCATCGTGCTGTTCGGCGTCACGCTGATCACGTTCGGCATGCTCAAACTCGTTCCCGGAGATCCAGCGGTGGCGCTGGCCGGCAAGAACGCCACACCCGAGAAGATCGCCTTCGTGCGCCACGAGCGCGGCCTCGACCGGCCCTTCTACGTCCAGTACATCAGGTACGTCGAGCGGCTGGTGCACGGCGATCTCGGCGAGTCTCTCTACACGGCGCGGCCGGTCGCGGAGATGATCCGCGAGGCGGCGCCGGTCACGATCCAGCTCGCCGTGGCCGCCGTGCTCATCGAGCTGCTCGGCATCCCCCTCGGCGTGTTCTCCGCGCTGCGGCAGTATTCGTTCTGGGACACCACGCTCACGACCGCGGCCCTCATCTTATGGGGCATCCCGGTGTTCGTGCTCGGCTACTTCGCCATGTACATCTTCGGGCTCAAGCTCGACTGGTTACCCATCGGCGGCGTCGGGCCCACGGTGCTCGGCATCATCCCGTCCACGTGGGAGAGTTGGCAGACGCTCATCCTGCCGGCCCTGACGCTCGGCGTGATCGAGATCGCCTACATCTCCTACATGCAGCGCGCCTCGATGCTCGAGGTCAGCCGCTCGGACTTCATCCGCACCGCCCGGGCCAAGGGCCTCACCGAGCGCAAGGTCATCTGGGGTCACGGCTTCAAGAACGCCGTCATCCCCGTCATGACCATCGCCGGCATCGACCTCGGCGCGCTCATCGGTGGCGCCATCATCACCGAGACCGTGTTCAACCGGCCGGGCATCGGCCTGCTCATCTACCAGGGCATCAACCAGCGCGACGTCGCGGTCATCGCCGGCGGCGTGCTCTTCGCGACGTTCTTCTTCGTGTTCGCCAACCTGCTCGTCGACCTCGGCTACGCCTGGGTCGACCCGCGCGTCCGGCTGGAAGACTGATATGCCCGACTGGGATCAGCAGCCCCCGGAAGAACGCGAGGTCTACGGGTCGGCGTGGGTCACCGAGGCCGACGGCGTGGACGGCCGGCGCACCGCCGAGGTCGTCGACGAGGTCATCGAGGAGCAGACCAAGCCGCTCGGCCTGTGGGCCGACACCTGGCGGCGACTCAAGCGCAATCACCTGGCGCTCGTCGGCCTCGGCATCATCATCGTCTTCATCAGCGTCGGCACTGTCGAGACCGTCTTCTACCAGATGCACTGGCACGTGCGCGCCAGCGCGCAGGCGGAGGCCGCCGACGCCCCCGGCTACCTCGCGCCCTACGACCCCAACGAGACCAATTACGACCTCTCGCCGTCGGGCCTCGGGTCGCCGCCATCCTGGTCGCACCCGTTCGGCACCGACTACCTCGGCCGAGATGTGTTCTCGCGCACGCTCGTGGCCACCCGGGTCGCCATGCTGGTGGGTATCATCGCCGTCGCCATCGCACTCACGCTGGGCCTTCTGCTGGGGCCGGTGTCCGGCTACTACGGCGGCGCCGTCGACTCGGTCATCATGCGCGCCGCCGACATCTTCTTCGCCTTCCCCTACATCCTGTTCGTGCTGCTGATCATGAGCGTGCTCGGACAGGGCTTTCAGAACGTCTTCATCGCCATCGGAGTGCTGGGCTGGGCGACCTTCGCCCGCGTCGTGCGCGGCCAGATCCTGAGCGTCAAGTCGATGGAGTTCGTCGAGGCGGCTCGCGCCCAGGGCGCCGGCGATCTGCGCATCATCTTCCGCCACGTGCTGCCCAACAGCATGGCGCCGGTCTATGTCGCCGTGGCCATGGCCATCGGCGGCGCCATCGCCACCGAGGCCGCGCTGAGCTACCTGGGCATCGGCATCCAGCCCCCGAACTCGTCGTGGGGCCTCATGATCTCCGACTCCGTGGACTACCTGGCCGCGGGCAATTGGTGGTGGCTGCTGTTCCCCAGCCTCGCACTCGTCACCACCGTCTTCGGGTTCATCTCGTTCGGCAACGGCCTGCGTGACGCCACCGACCCCAAGCTCAAGGAATAGGCATGGGCGAACGCCTTCTCACCATCAAGGACCTCTCGACGCACTTCTTCACCCACGCCGGCGTGGTCAAGGCCGTCAACGGTGTGAGCTTCACGCTCGACCGCGGCGAGACCATCGGCATCGTCGGCGAGTCCGGCTCGGGCAAGACCGTCGCGGCGATGTCGCTGATGCGCCTCATCCCCGATCCGCCGGGCAAGGTGGTCGAGGGGTCGCTGATGCTTGGCGACCGCGACCTGCGGACCATCAGCGACGACGAGATGCGCGGCGTGCGCGGCAACGACATCGCCATGATCTTCCAGGATCCGATGACGAGCCTGAACCCGGTCATGAAGGTCGGCAAGCAGATCGCCGAGGCGATCACGCTCCATCAGGACAAGGGCAAGCGGGAGGCGTGGCAGATGGCCGCGAAACTGCTGGCCCGCGTGGGCATCCCCGACGCCGACAAGCGCGTCGACCAGTACCCGTTCGAGTTCTCCGGCGGCATGCGGCAGCGCGCGATGATCGCCATGGCGATCAGCTGCAATCCCGACGTCCTGATCGCCGACGAGCCCACGACGGCGCTCGACGTGACCATCCAGGCGCAGATCATCGACGTCGTGCGCGAGATGCAGGCGCAGTTCGATTCGGGCGTGATCCTCATCACGCACGACCTCGGCGTCATCGCCGAGATCTCCGACAAGGTCATGGTCATGTACGGCGGCCGGACGGTCGAATATGGGCCCGTGGACGAGATCTTCTACAACGCCCATCACCCGTACACATGGGGCCTGCTGGCGTCGCTGCCGCGGCTCGACGAGTCCGAGAAGACGCGCCTCACACCCATTCTGGGCCAGCCGCCGAACCTCATCACCCTGCCCGCCGGCTGCCCGTTCACGGCTCGCTGCCCGTATCGTCGCGAGGAGTGCCGGGACAAGTGGCCCGCGCACGAGGCCGTCGGCCCGGACCACGGCGTGCACTGCTGGATCCCGGTGGAGGAGCGCGTCGCCATTCGCGCCGGCCTCCCGCACTTCAAGGAGCCGGCGGCGTGAGCCTTCTCGAAGTCAGGGATCTCAAGAAGCACTTTCCGATCCGCACCGGCGTGTTCAAGCGCACCACCGGTCACGTCTACGCCGTCGACGGCGTGAGCTTCAACGTCGAGAAGGGCGAGACGATGGGCCTGGTCGGTGAGAGCGGCGGCGGCAAGTCCACCGTCGGTCGCACCGTGCTGCGCCTCACCGAGGCGACCGGCGGCGAGGTCACCTTCGAGGGCATCGACGTGATGAAGGCCTCCCGCAGCGACATGAACACGCTGCGCAAGGACATGCAGATCGTCTTCCAGGATCCGTACGCTTCGCTGAACCCGCGCATGCGCATCCGCGACATCGTCGGCGAGGCGCTCAAGATCCACGGCATCGGCACCGAGGCCGAGCGGAAGAAGCGGGTGGCCGACCTGCTCGAGACCGTGGGTCTCAACTCCGAGCACGCCGAGCGCTACCCGCACGAGTTCTCGGGCGGACAGCGCCAGCGCATCGGCATCGCCCGCGCCCTGTCGCTCAACCCCAAGCTCATCGTGCTCGACGAGCCCGTGAGCGCGCTCGACGTCTCCATTCGTGCCCAGGTGCTCAACCTGCTCGAGGATCTCCAGGACGAGTTCGGACTCACGTATCTGTTCGTCTCCCACGACCTTTCGGTGGTGAAGCACATCTCCGACCGCGTGGCAGTGATGTACCTCGGCAAGATCGTCGAGATCAGCGACAGCGCGGTCCTCTACACCATGCCGCAGCACCCGTACACCGAAGCTCTGCTCTCGGCGGTGCCGATCCCGGACCCGCACACGGAGCGGGCGCGCCGGCGCATCGTGCTCGAGGGTGACGTACCCAGCCCTGCCAACCCGCCAAGTGGCTGCGTGTTCCATCCGCGGTGCCCGCGGGCGCAGGAGATCTGCACCACGGCGATGCCACGGCTGACGGTGATGGGCGACGCTGGAGAACGCCACGAGGTCGCCTGTTACTTCCCGGCGCGGTTCGGCGACGGCAAGCGCGTTGTCTCGGACAAGCCGTACACCGACGCGCTGCCTGAGCCCAAGGCCTGAACGCGCCTCGGCGCGCTCGCGTCACTCCTGAGAGCATGAGCCGGTCTCGCACTCCACTCTTCTTCGTCGTCCTGGCGCTCGCCGCGGCGCTGGGCGCCGCCGTGCTCGCCGCTTGCGGCGACGCTGGCGGCGATCCCGGCGGCGGCGCGACAGCCTCACCGTCCTCATCGTCGGACCCGGTCGTGCTCCTCGTCGACGGTCGCCCCGTCCGGCGCAGCGCCGTGGACGCGGTGCGAGCCGAGTTCCGCCTCGGCGGGACGGCGGACACGGAGGCGCTCGCCGAGAAGGAGGTCGTGCGCCGGGAGCTCGTCCGCCGGGAGGCGGAGCGTCTGAGCGTCGTCGCGGATCCGAAGGCAGTCGAGTCGCGTCGCTCGGCCATGGTCGATCAGCTCGGCGGCGAGCAGGGGTTGGTGTCGGCGCTGGAGCGCGTGCCGATGACCGACGCGCAGTTGCGCAGCGGCCTGACGGACGGCGTGCTGCGGGAGGCTCTTCAGGAAGTCAGGTACGAAGATGTGACGGTCTCTGGCGCCGCGGCCAGGGAGTACTACGACGCACATCGGACCGCGTTCCGTCAGACGGCCTCCGCGCACCTCTGGAGCATCCAGGTCGCAGCGGAGCGCATCGCGGAGAGCGCGCTCGGGCGTCTGCGAGAGGGTCGTCCATGGGACGAGGTCGCACGGCAGTTCTCGACCGACCCCGAGGCCAAGGCCGCGGGCGGGGACATGGGTGTGGTGTCGCTGTCGTCGCTGCCGACCCCGCTTCGCAAGGCGGTCGAGGCGACGCGAGACGGACAAGTGACCAAGCCGGTCCAGGGGCCGGGCGGCTGGTACCTCCTCAAGACCGCCGAGCGCACTTCGGGAGGCGTTTCGCCGTTCTCCGAGGTGAGGCAGCAGATCACGCAGGAGTTGACCAGACGGAAACGCTTCGCCGCGCTTGAGTCCTGGCTGGACGCCACTCGCGCCAAGGCATCGGTGACGCGACCCTGACGCCCGCCGTGTCGCCGGCCGGGACGGTTGCTATACTCCGCGACGACAGAGACTACCGGAGGTCCCCCGTGCGGAACGCTCTCATCCTTCTCGCCGTCGTCGCCGTGCTCATCCTTGCTGTGGGCGCGCTCAACAACGGGACGGCGTTCGACGTCGACTACGTCGCCGGCACCGTCACCTCGGTCTCGCTCCTGTGGGTGTCGGCCGTCCTCGCGGCGCTCGTGTTCGTGGTCGGCCTTGCGGCGGCCTGGTTCGCGCAGATGGCGATGACCGGCTCGAGGCGAAAGCTCGAGGCCGAGCTGCAGTCTACGTATGAGCGCCTGCGCGAGGCCGAGGCGCTGGCTGTGCGGCCTGCGCCCGCCGCCGAGGCCGCCGCTCCGGCGAACACCCCCGAGGTCGTCTCCGCGACCGTCGTGGCCGCTCGCGAGGCGGCGACCGTGGTTGAGACCGATGAAGCCACCATCGTCGTCGCGGAAGCGGGGACGGTCGTCGGCGACGAGGTGGCATCCGCCGAGGAGGCCGTCACTGTCGCAGAGCCCGGCGAGGCCGAGACAGCCGTCGGAGACGCAGACCAGGTTGCAGAGGGATCGGCCTCGGAGCCGGCCGGCGAGCAGACCGCGATCACCATGGCCGGCGCAGCGCCGGACGAGGAGGCTCCGGCGGCGCCGGACGCCGGCGAGAGCGCTGAGGCTGGGCCGGCGGACGACGCCGGCCGGCCCGACCAGTCCTCCTCCTGAGCGCGATCCGGCGTCATCCGTCGCCCCCGGGCGGTACACTCGCGCCCGTGATGCACTCGTGAAGGATCCCGGCTCTTGGCGTATCGCGCCGGCGCCGTTCGCGGACGTCCGGCGGCTTGCCGGGGAGCTCGGCGTGAGCGAAGTCCTCGCCCAGGTCCTCGTGCGGCGGGGGCTCGGTGAGCCCGCCGCCGCCCGCGCCTTCCTCAACCCCGATTTCCGCGTCCACGACCCATACCTCATGGCGGGGATGGCCGAGGCGCGAAAGCGCGTCGACCAGGCGCTGCAACGCGGTGAGCCCATCGCCGTCCACGGCGACTACGACGCCGACGGCATCACCGCGACGTTCCTGCTCGTCGGCGTCCTGGGAGATCTCGGCGCCGACGTGCGCTGGCGGCTCCCCAACCGCTTCAGCGACGGCTATGGCGTCTCGGCCGCGGCCGTGAAAGAGCTCGCCGCCGCGGGGGTCAAGCTGCTGATCACCGTCGACTGCGGCATCAACGCCCGGGACGAGGTCGCGCAGGCGCAGGCGCTCGGCATGGACGTCATCGTCACCGACCACCACGAGCTCGAGGGCGACCTGCCCGGCTGCACCGTCGTCACGCCCAAGCTCGGGTCGTATCCGTGTCGTCACCTCGCCGGGGTCGGCGTGGCCTTCAAGCTGGCGCACGCGCTCCTCGAGGGTCCAGGCGACGAGCTCGTCGATCTGCCGCTGGCGCTCCGGCCGTACACGGACCTCGTCGCCGTGGGCACCATCGCGGACGTGGTCCCCCTCGTGGAGGAGAACCGCGTGCTCACGACGATCGGCCTCGGCCGGCTGCGCAGCGCGCCGCGGCCGGGGCTGGCGGCGCTGCTCGAGGTCGCCGGCGGCCGACCGGGGACTGCCGACGCCGGCGCGGTGGGCTTCCGTCTGGGCCCACGGCTTAACGCGGCGGGTCGCCTCGAAGACGCTTCCATCGCGCTGGAACTGCTGGGCAGCGCCGACCGTGATGCGGCGCTCCCGCTCGCGCTCCGGCTGAACGAGCTCAACCGCGAGCGGCAGACCATCGAGGCCGCGATGCTCGAGACGGCGGTGGCCATGGTGCCGGACCCGCCGCCGGCCGCGCTCGTCCTCTCGTCCCCCGAGTGGCACGAGGGCGTCGTCGGCATCGTCGCCTCGCGCGTGGCCGAGCGCTTCCACCGTCCGGCCATCCTGCTCAGCGAGGGAGACGACGAGGCGAAGGGATCAGGGCGGAGCATCCCGGCGTTCGACCTGCTCGGCGCCGTCGAGCGCACCTCGGGCCACCTGCTGACCTTCGGCGGACACCGCGCCGCCTGCGGCCTGCGGCTGCGGCGCGACGCCATCCCCGCGTTTCGCGAAGCCTTCGTCGCCGAGGCGGCGGCGATGCTCAGCGCCGAGGATCTGGAGCGGGTGCGCCACGTCGACGCCGTCGTCGGCGGCGACGAGCTCACGCTCGGGCTCGCCGACGAGCTCGAACTCCTGGCGCCGCACGGGTTCGGCAACCGCCAGGTGACGCTCTTGCTACACGGCGCGGAGGTCGTCGGCCCGCGGCTGACGCGCGACAAACGGCACGCGCAGTACCGCGTGCGCTGCGACGGCGCCTCGTGTCAGGCCATCCACTTCAACTTCGACGATCTCGCCGGCCTCACCGAGCCCGGCCGTCACGACGTGGCCCTGGCGCTCAGCAAGAACGAGTACAACGGCGCGGTCAGCGCCCAGGTGCAGGTGCGGAGCCTGCACCGCCTGGCGGGACCCGAGGCCGACCTGTGCGCTACCGCATGCGACCTCGGCTGCCGCGACCGGCTTCGCGGCGAGCGGCTGTGGGCCGCGCTGCTCGCGGGCGGCGTGTCAGGCGCGTCGGCGAGCGCCGACTCCGACGGCGACGCGGCGGCGGACG
>CAIYOD010000002.1 GCA_903927755.1 uncultured Thermoleophilia bacterium
CGCTGTTCTTCACGGGGCGCATTCCCAACAAGCAGCCCGGCTCGGAGCCCGCAGCCGAGTCCGAGCCGGCGTAGAGAGCAACCAGCGCCGGACATCGAGCGGGCGGCGTGCACGGCCGACGAGGCCGCGCCCGGTGCCCTTGCTAATCTTACATACGATTATAAGAATGGCTCATGTTCCGGTACACCCTCACGCCCACCATCGCCGCCGACTTGGCCAGGTTCGACGATCTCGCCAAGCGCTTCGACGTGCTCGCCATCTTGCCCAGGACCTGGTCGGGCCACGTGCGACAGGAGCTGGAGGCCGAGGCGATCGGTGCCTCTGTGGCGCTCGAGGGCGTGCCCGTCACCGTCGCCGACGTGCGTCGCATCCTGGCGGGTGATCGGCCGGCGCGCGTGAGCGAAGCGAACGCCAGCCTCGTCGAAGGCTATCGCGACGCGATGCGTCTGGTCCTGCGCCGGGCCGACGGTCCTCACTTCACCTGGACCGCCGAGATCCTCCGAAGCATTCACGAACGGGTGATGGCGCAGTCCTGGGCGGCGCGAGCCGGGCTCCTGCGCGAGCGGCAGAACCGGCTGCAGGACGGTCGCACGGGCGCGCAGATCTACCTGCCCCCGCCGACCGGAGACGTGCCACATCTCCTCGATGATCTGGCGGCCTGGCTCGCCCAGGCTTCCTCCGACCCACCCGTGCTGGTCAGGGCGGCGCTCGCACATGTGACGATCGCGGCCATCCACCCCTTCGCGGACGGCAACGGAAGGACGGCCCGGATCGTCGCCTCTCTGGTCATGTACCGCGGCGGTCTCAGGCATCCGCAGTTCACCAGTCTCGAGGAGTGGTGGGGGGGGCACTCAGACGAGTACTACGAGGCATTCGCCTGCCTCGGTCCTCAGTGGGACGAGACCGCGGACGTGACGCCGTTCGTCGCCGCGCACGTGTCGGCCCAGAAGCGCCAGGCGGAAGCGCTGTCCCTCAGGCACGGAGCCGAGCAGATCCTCTGGACGGTGCTCGAGGACATCGCGGTCCACGACCTCGGCGCCAAGCCGCGGGTGACGAATGCGCTCTGGGAGGCGTTCTTCGGGCGCGAGGTGACGAATCGCTACTACCGGGGCCTCGCCGACGTGCCCCAGGTCACGGCCTCACAGGATCTGAAGCAACTCCAGACGTCCGGCCTGCTCGCGGCCGAGGGTGGCGGCCGGAGCCGGTCATACCGCGGGACGGTCGCCCTCATGCGCCGGGTCGTGGAGGCCGCGGGCCTTGAGGTGGTCGTTCGCGGCGCGGCGGCGCCGGACGAGGCTCTGCGGGCCGACGTCTTCGCGGCTCTTGCGGCTCGCGCACGTGGGGCCATCTGCTGACGCACCTCACTGCCGCTCAACCTTGACGAGCGCGGAGGTCCCCCAGTATCTGGGGGTGGCTGAAGACGATCAAGAGGGGAAAGATCCCGCTCGAGACCGGGATCTGACCGCGCCCGAGAGTCGTCTATCGACGAGCATATTTTCGTGAAAATCATTACTTGACATGAGGATTCACAAGGATAGGCTGAACCTATGATACCGCGGCCAAATGGGATCGCCGAGATCGAGCGCGCGCTCGCCATCCATCCGGTCGCCGCCCTGCTGGGTCCTCGTCAGTGTGGCAAGACGACCATGGCGAAGATGATCGCGGAGCGTCAGCCATCCACCTACTTCGACCTCGAGAATCCCGTTGACGTCCGCCGCTTGTCCGCGCCCTTGAGCGTGCTGCAAGAGCTCTCCGGGCTCGTGATCATCGACGAGGTGCAGCGGCGACCAGACCTGTTCGAGTTGCTGCGGGTCCTGGTGGACAGGCCCCGGAACGCGGCTCGATTCCTGCTCCTCGGTTCGGCCTCGCCGCATCTGGTCAAGGGCGTCTCCGAATCACTCGCCGGGCGCCTCGGATTCATCGACCTGTCCGGCTTCGATCTTACGGAGGTCGGCGCATCCGCGCGCGCCCGACTGTGGCTGCGCGGCGGCCTTCCGCGGTCCTTTCTCGCGGCGGATGACCCTGCCAGCCATGCATGGCGCCAGAACTTCGTGTGCACCTTTCTCGAACGCGACATCCCGCAGTTCGGCATCACGATCCCGGCAGAGACCTTGAGGCGCTTCTGGACGATGGTCGCTCACTCTCACGGGCAGGTCTGGAACGCGGCGCAATTCGCCCGCTCGATCGGCACCTCCGAAACGACGGCGCGCCGCTACCTCGATATCCTCTGCGGCGCCTACATGGTTCGAATCCTCCCGCCGTGGTTCGAGAACGTGCGCAAGCGCCAGGTCAAAGCGCCAAAGACCTACATTCGCGACAGCGGGATCCTCCATGCGCTCCTTCAACTGACGAGGCTGGCGGACGTTCAATCCCATCCAAAACTAGGAACATCGTGGGAGGGCTTTGCGCTGGAGCAGGTCGTCGGCGCGCTCAAGACCCGCGATGCGTACTTCTGGGCGACGCATGGCGGCGCGGAGCTGGACCTACTCGTACGCGTCGCCGGCAAACGGTACGGCTTTGAGCTCAAGTACGGCGACGCGCCCGGCACGAGCCGCTCCATGCACATCGCCATTGAGGATCTCTCGCTGGAACACCTCTGGGTCGTCTACCCGGGGACTCAGGAATACGCGCTTGCCGACAGAATCTCGGTCGTTCCTCTCGATTCCATCCCGCGACTGGCACACACGCTTCAACTGAGCAAGGAGTGATGCGACATGACCGAACCATTCAAGGGCGTCATCAACGTCGACATCCGGGATTCGACGCCGGACTGGGCGCCGTTCGAGCCGCCGAAGGCTCCGGACGGGGCGCCCAACGTCGTGTACGTCGTGCTCGACGACGTCGGCTTCTCCGCGATGAGCTGCTACGGCGGCCCCATCCCGACGCCCAACATCGACAAGATCGCCGCCGCCGGCGTGCGCTACACGCAGTGGCATACCACGGCGCTGTGCTCGCCGACGCGCTCGTGCCTGCTCACCGGCCGCAACCACACGCGTAACTCGATGGCGTGTATCACCGAGGCGGCCATCGGCTTCCCCAACGCCAGCGGCACCATCCCACCCGAGAACGGCATGCTCTCCGAGATCCTCGGCGAGCTGGGCTGGAACACCTACATGGTCGGCAAGTGGCACCTCTGCCCCACCGACGAGATGAACCTCGCGGCCCCGCGCCGCAACTGGCCGACGGGCCGTGGCTTCGAGCGCTGGTACGGCTTTCTCGGCGCCGAGACCAACCAGTGGTATCCCGAGCTGGTCTACGACAATCACCCGGTGGAGCAACCCAAGACTCCGGAAGAGGGCTACCACTTCACCGACGACATCACGGGCAAGGCGCTCGAGTTCATCAAGGACGCCCAGGCCATCGCCCCGGACAAGCCGTTCTTCCTCTACTACGCGCCCGGCGCCTGCCACGCGCCGCACCAGGCGCCCAGGGAGTGGATCGACAAGTTCAAGGGCCAGTTCGACATGGGCTACGAGGAGATGCGCGAGCAGACCCTGGCGCGCCAGAAGCAGATGGGCCTCGTACCGGCCAACACCGAGCTCCCGCCGATCAACCCCATCGGCACGACCGAGACGCGCACGGGACCCGACGACAAGCCGTTCCCCGCGCTCGACATGACCAAGCCGTGGGACACTCTGTCCGACGGGGAGAAGAAGCTCTTCTCGCGCATGGCCGAGGTCTACGCCGGCTTCCTCGCCCACACGGACCACTACATCGGGGTACTGCTCGACTACCTCGAGTGGGCGGGGCTGCGTGAGAACACGCTCGTGATCCTGGTCTCCGACAACGGCGCCAGCGGCGAAGGCGGTCCGGACGGGTCGGTCAACGAGAACCTGTTCTTCAACGGCATCCCCGACGACCTCGAGACCAACCTCAAGATGCTCGACGAGCTCGGCGGTCCCAAGACGTACAACCACTACACCAACGGCTGGGCCATGGCCTTCAACACGCCGTTCAAGATGTGGAAGCGCTACGAGTTCAACGGCGGCACCACCGACCCGTGCATCATCTCGTGGCCGGCGGGCATGAAGGCGAGGGGCGAGATCAGGGAGCAGTACCACCACGCGATCGACATCGTCCCCACGGTGCTCGACTGCCTCGGCATCGAGAGCCCGGCGACCATCAAGGGACACGTGCAGAGCGCCTTCGACGGCGTCAGCATGCGCTACGCATTCGACGACGGCGCCGCCGCAGGTGCGCGCACGACCCAGTTCTACTCGATGCTCGGCTCCCGCGGCATCTGGCACGAGGGTTGGAAGGCGGTCACCACCCACCCGACCATCGCCGGGTGGAGCAACTTCAACGACGACGACTGGGAACTGTACCACGTCGACGTCGATCGGTCGGAGCTGCACGACCTGGCCAAGGAGAACTGGGCCAAGCTCAGAGAGCTCCAGAACCTGTGGTTCGCGGAGGCCGGCAGAAACGGTGCGTTCCCGCTCGACGACCGCTCACCACTCGAGATCATCCTGACGCCGCGGCCCGTGCTCGCGCCGCCGCGGGATCGCTACGCGTACTTCCCCGGCACCGCCGATGTGCCGGAGCAGCAGGCCGTCAACATCCGCAACCGCTCCTTCGCCATCGGCGCCCTGGTCGACATCCCGGCGCCCGGCGCGGAGGGTGTGCTGTTCGCGCATGGAGCGCGCTTCGGCGGGCACGCCCTCTACATCAAGGAGAACCGCCTCCACTACGTGAACAGCTTTGTCGGCATCTTCGAGCAGAGGATCGACGCCACGGAAGACGTGCCGACCGGTGAGAATCTGATCCTGTCGGCGTCGTTCGACAAGGACGGCGAGGACCCACCGGGCGTCGCGACCGGAATCCTGTCGCTGTACTACGGTGAGATGAAGGTGGGCGACGGTCGCATCAAGACTCAGCCGGGCTTCTTCTCGCTGGCCGGCGAGGGTCTGTGCGTCGGGCGCGACAGCGGTGATGCCGTCACCGACGACTACCCGGGCGAGTCGCCGCACCGGTTCACCGGCGGCACGATCAAGCGCGTCGCGGTGGACGTCAGCGGCGAGCCGTACCTCGACCTGGAGCGCCAGGCCCAGGCGATGCTGGCGCGGGAGTAACGCCAGAACCTCACTCTCCATCACAAGGAGTCCCGACATGACCGACCAGAAGTGGGCGCACCACAGCGTGGCCGAACGACAGGCCGCGGGAAGAGAGGCCCGCAAGTCGGCCCCCCGCACGTCCCACGGGGCCTGGAAGCCGGCGTCCGACCGGCCCGATCCGCTCGCCCTCCTCAGGGCGCAGGACGAGAACCGCGTGGCCGACCTGGTCCCCATCCGCTGGGGGCGCATGTCTGCCTCGCCGTTCACCTTCTACCGCGGCTCGGCGGTGCTTATGGCCGCCGATCTGGCGCCCATGACGAGGACCGGCCTGGACGTCCAGCTCTGCGGCGACGCCCACGTCGCGAACTTCGGGCTCTACGGCTCACCCGAGCGCGAGCTGCTCTTCGACGTGAACGATTTCGACGAGACGCTGCCGGGCCCGTTCGAGTGGGACCTCAAGCGGCTCGCCGCCAGCTTCGTCCTGGCGAGCCGGGAGAACGGCTTCGACGAGGACGTGGCTCGCGAGACGGCGCTGGCGGCCGTGCGCTCCTATCGTGAGCACATGACGGCGTACGCCGAGATGCACGAGCTCGACGTGTGGTACTCGCGCGTCGTCGCCGACGACCTGCTGGAGATGGCACGTGCGAGCCGTGCCGCCAAGGCGACATCCGGGAGCGTCGACAAGGCCGGGATCAAGTGGACTGAGAAGAACCTCGCCAAAACGCGCGGCCGGGATAGCCTCCAGGCGGCCGGCAAACTGACCGAGGTCGTCGACGGGGTGCGGCGCATCGTCGATCAACCGCCGCTCGTGATGCACATGGAGGGGCTCCAGGACGCCGCGCTCATTCAAGGCCTCTTCGACCAGTACAAGCGCACGCTGGCGGACGACCGGCGCACGCTTCTCGACCGCTTCGACATCGTCGACGTCGCGCGCAAAGTCGTCGGCGTGGGCAGCGTCGGCACGCGCTGCTTCATCGGTCTGCTGCTCGGTCGCGACCTCGACGACCCGCTCTTCCTGCAGGTCAAGGAGGCCGGCCCGTCCGTGCTGGAACCCTACCTCGGCAGGAGCCGCTTCACGCATGCCGGCCACCGCGTCGTCGCGGGTCAGCGCCTTATGCAGGCGGCCAGCGACATCTTCCTCGGCTGGATGACGGGCAAGCCCGAGGGGCGTCAGTTCTACTGGCGCCAGCTTCGGGATATGAAGGGCTCGCTCGACACCGCGCTCCTCAGGCCGCCGGGTATGGAGATCCTCGCCACCCTGTGCGGCTGGACCTTGGCCCGCGGTCACGCGCGCTCGGGCCGCCGCGTCGCCATCGCGTCGTATCTCGGGGTCAGCGGACGCTTCGACGAGGCGATCGCCGATTTCGCCCAAGCCTACGCAAACCAGGCCGAGAAGGACTACGCCGCACTTCTCAAGGCGATCAAACAGGGCAAGATCCCCGTCGAGAGCGGTGTCTGACAGTCGAG
>CAIYOD010000003.1 GCA_903927755.1 uncultured Thermoleophilia bacterium
GCTACGGCGCTGCCTGAGCACGACGCGCAGTGTGCCGTCCGCCGGCGCGACGACGACGTGAGAGGCGCCGCCCGTGGCGTCCTCTCGCCAGGCGACCGCGCGCGGATCCGCGTCGCGCGCCCACTCGAGCACCTGCCGCACACGGCCCAGCATCGCGGCCCTGTAGAGGCTGAGCACCCGCGCGCCGCGCTGGTCTACGGTGATGAGGTGCCAGAATGTCTCGTCCCGGCCGTCAGTGGCCGTGCCGCGGGCGTTCACGATGCGCCGGCCATGCAGCACGATGCCCGGATCCACGATGGCCCTGTACTCGGCGTGCAGCGCGTCCATCCACTCCGCGAGCGTCGGGTACTGGTCATGCCAGATGAGAGGGCGCAGCTGCAGGCGCTCGCGGGTGCGGTCGGCCTCCATGCGCTCCACGAGACCGCGCTCTGCGTCCGTGAGCTGCCAGCCGAGCCGCTCGGCAAGGATCCGCACGCTTTCGGCCACCTGCCGGCGCCGCTGCAACGTCCGCGGCCGGGTGTAGGCGGCCGGCTCACGGTGCAACAAGGTGTGCAGCTCCTGGATGGACTTCCCGGGGCAGGTCAGCGACAGCTGGACGAACCGGAACTCTCGCGGCCTTCCCGTGTCGACCGTCCCGGTGCGCAGCTCGATCCGGTCGCGGTCGGGGTCGGGGTTGGGGTCAATGAGGAAGCTCAGATAGGCACGCGCGTACTTGGTGGTCATCGTTCTCCCTTCGGTCATCGTGAGTAACAGCAAGGCCTCACGCCAGGCCGGAGGCGGCCGCGCCCGGCCGGAGAGTGTACGCAATCTGTACGCAATTGCTTCATCCAGACCGGTCCTAGGGTGTCTGCCGTGTCGGAGCGCGCCGGAGGAGAAAGCGCCGATTTGCAGCAGGAATGACGACGCGCGCCGTTTCGCGCTAGCCATCCCGGACAGGCCCAGTGGAATCGCAGGTTCGAATCCTGCCGGGCGCGCCAGGACCTTGTCGTGCTTCGGGTAGGCGGAGGCGTTCGCACTCCGTCGATCTTTTGCCCCCTTCCGGCAGGACGGCAGGACGGGCACGCTCGGAGAGTGCCCCCGTTACGCCGGTCCGCTCGATGGGTAGAAGGGTCGCCGATGAATGAGCCGACCGACAGCTTCGATATGCATCCTCCAGACCCGGCAGTGGACTCGGTCTACCGTGAGGTCGCGGCCGCGCTTGCGGAGCACGACAAGCCGACTGCCGTACGCACCGCCGTCGAGGCCGTCACGTCCGGCGGCGTGACCATTCCCATCCTCTATCGTGACGTACTCACGCGCATCCTCGCCGACACCGGAGTCGCGTGGCAGAGCGGCACTACGGCCATCTGGGAGGAGCACCTCGCGAGCGCGACGGTGCGGACGATCGTGGAGATCCTCTATCCGGGCGTGCTCAAGGCGAAGGCCACCGTCGAGGCGTCGGGTCGCGGTGTCCTCCTGGCGTGCCCGCCCGAAGAGGGGCACGACCTCGGTCTCAGGATGGTTGCCGACCGCTTCGACATGGCAGGCTGGGCCACGTACTTCCTCGGCCCTGACACGCCGGTCGCCGAGATCGCGGACGCGGCGCGACGTTTGGGTGTCGACGCGGTGGTCATGAGCTCGTCGACGCACTATCACCGCCTCGCCGTGCGCCACGCCGTGGACGCCCTCAAGAAGGAATTGCCTGGCCTGGACATCTGGGTGGGCGGCCCGGCCTTCATCGGCGCCGCCACCGGTTGGCTGCCGCAGGAGATCGTCAACCTTGACGCTCTGCTTGGCGATGGCGCCACGACGGGCGCCGGGGATGCAGAGGGCGAGACGCCGGACGACGCCGGCGGGGAGGCCTGAGCTGTGCTCAGCTTCCGCATCGCGACCCGGTTCCTGCGCAAGAGCCCGGTGCAGTCCATTCTCATCGCCGCCGGCATCGCCGTCGGCATCGGCGTGCAGGTCTTCCTCGGGTCGCTGATCACCAGTCTGCAGACCAGCCTGGTCGACCAGACGATCGGCAACAGTCCCCAGGTCGTCGTGCAGGCGAAGCAGGACGGGCAGCCGGTCGCCTTCACGCCGCAGCTGAAGCAGGCGATGGAGGCGCAGAGCCAGATCACCACCGTCGTTCCGACGCGCGCGTACTCGGCCATCTTCCGCTCGGGCGCGGAGAGCGCGCCGCTCCAGTTCACCGGCGGCGCGCTCGACCAGCTCGACACGATCTACGACATCTCCGGCCGGCTCGTCGCGGGCAAGGCCTCTCTGGCGGCCGGGGAGGTGATCGTCGGCAAGGACTTCGCCGACACGTTCGGGCTCAAGCCGGGCGACGAGGCGACGTTCGTGCTGCCCTCCGGCAAGCCGGCGAAGCTGGTCGTCTCCGGCGTCTTCGACTTCGGTTCCGCCGCGGCCAACAGCGTGACCGCGTTCGTGAGCGGCGACGACGCCGCGACCGTGCTCGGTCTTTCTTCGGACCAGTACACCGCCGTCGACGCGCAGGTGCAGGATGTCTTCTCGTCCGAGCAGGTGGCGTCCGACCTGAGGGCAGAACCGGCGCTGAACGGCCTGCAGGTCACAGAGTGGCAGGCGGAGAACGCCGATCTGCTTTCCGCCTTGCAGAGCCAGAGCTCGTCCAGCTACATGATCCAGTTCTTCGTGCTGGTCGCCGTCGCCCTGGGCATCGCCTCGACGCTCGCCATCTCCGCGGTCCAGAAGACCCGCCAGATCGGGATCCTGAAGGCTATGGGCATGAGAGATCGCCAGTCCGGGCGTATCTTCTTCTGGCAGGCGCTGATCCTCGGCGTGAGTGGCGCGGCAGTCGGCGTCGCCGCCGGCCTCGGCCTCATCGCTCTGTTCACCTTCCTGGGCCGCAACTCGGACTCGCTGTTCCCGATCACGCCGCAGGTGGGCTTCGTCGCCATCTCGTTCGTCGTCGGCGTGCTTGTCGCCGTGCTCTCCTCGCTCATCCCGTCGCGACGCACGAAGAAGCTCGACCCGATCGAGGTGATCCAGGGTGGCTGAGACGCTGGTGCACGCCGAGGAGATCGGCAAGACCTATGGGACCGTGGTGAAGACGGTGGCCCTTCGCGAGGTCTCGTTCGAGATCGGAGCGGGGGAGTTCGCCTCGGTCATCGGCCAGTCGGGCTCGGGCAAGTCGACACTGCTGAACCTGATCGGCCTGCTCGACACGCCGACCACCGGGCGCATCGTGCTGAACGGCCACGACGCGACGGCCGCGAGCCGCAAGCAGCGCGCGGCCCTGCGCAACGACTTCATCGGCTTCGTGTTCCAGTTCCACTACCTGCTGCCGGAATTCAGCGTGCTCGAGAACGTGCTGATGCCGGGGCGGATCGCGGGAGTGGCTCCTTCGGAGCTCGTCCCGCGCGCCGAGGAGAACCTCGCCCTGCTCGGCCTCGAGGGCCTCGAGAAGAAGAACGCGAACGACCTGTCCGGTGGACAGAAGCAGCGCGTTGCCATCGCCCGCGCGCTCATGAACCGTCCGGCGCTCGTCCTCGCCGACGAGCCGACCGGCAATCTGGACACCGAGAACACGAAAGCCGTCTACAAGCTCTTCCGCGAGATCAACGCGGAGCTCGGCACCGCGTTCGTCATCGTCACCCATGACCGCAGCGTCGCCCAGCAGACCGACCGCATCCTCGAGGTCAGCGACGGGGCCCTCCTGCAGGACGTCCGCAACGCCTACGTGGCGCCGCGGGGCTGACTCGCCCGCAGCGGGGCGCGCCTCGTGTGACGGCCGCCCGCGCCCGTGGTATCCTTCTGCGTCGACCGTGTCGTCGGCGCCTCAGTCAGTCTGGCGTCCCTACGGCTCGGTGACCGGTGGTGAAGGTAGCTCAGCTGGCAGAGCTCCGGGTTGTGGTCCCGGCGGTCGCGGGTTCGAATCCCGTCCTTCACCCCATCACTGCGATGCACCGGCCGGCGCGAGCGCCGGCCGTCCACGTTAACGACCGTGCGGGTGTGGCGGAACTGGTAGACGCGCTAGACTTAGGATCTGGTGAGCTCTGCTCGTGGAGGTTCAAGTCCTCTCACCCGCACCAACAGCTCAGCCTCGACCCCCGCAACGACCACACGGCGGTCCGTAGTGCCAAGGCGGCGACTGCGGACCGTCCCAGCGACAGACGGAGAATCCACAGTGAAGACGAAGGTCAGCCCTACAGGCGAGAACGAGGTCGAACTCAGCGTCGAGGTCCCTGCTGAGGCCGTGAAGAAGGCGTACGACCGAACGGTCGCCAAGATCCGCGAAGAGATGGTGCTCCCCGGCTTCCGCAAGGGCCGTGTGCCGATGAATCTCGTGATCCAGAACGTCGGCGCGGACTTCATCCGCAGCGAGGCTCTCGAAGACGCCATCCCGGAGTGGGGCGATGAGGCCCTCAAGGACGCCGGACTCTACGACGACGCGGTCGGTACGTCCGACCTGCAGGTCGGACCGCTCGACGAGAGCCAGGACTACTCGTTCACGCTCAAGGTCCAGACGATGCCGGTCCCCGTGCTGGGCGAATACAAGGGCCTTGAAGTCCCCAAGCGCGAGGTCGAGATCACCGACGAGCAGATCTCGGCGCAGCTGGCGATGCTGCAGGAGCGGCTCGCCAGCCTGCAGCCCGTCGAGGACCGCGCCGTGCAGACCGGCGACTTCGTGCTCATGGACCTCGAGGGCAGCCGTGACGGCGAGCCGATAGAGGGCGCCCAGGGCAAGGACCAGATGTACGAGATCGGCCGCGGCAATCTCATCCCCGGCTTCGAAGAAGAGCTTGTCGGCGCCAAGGCCGGCGAGGAGAAGGCCTTCGACATCACCTTCCCGGACGACTACCATGCCGAGGATCTCGCCGGGAAGACGGCGAGCTTCGTCGTCACCGTGAAGGAGATCAAGGAGAAGATCGTCCCCGAGCTTGACGACGCTTTTGCGGCGGACGTGAGCGAGTTCGAGACCATTGACGAGCTCCGCGGCGACGTGCGTGAGCGCCTGCAGGCGGCCGCAGATGCGGGCGCGCAGCGGGAGTACCGCGCAGCCGCCGTCGAGAAGGCCGTCGAACACGCGACCCTCGCGGTCCCGTCCACCATGGTCGACCGCGAAGCTCACCGGCTGTTCCATCAGCTCGAGGAGCGCGTCGGCGAGCAGGGCCTCACCATGGACGTCTACCTCGGCGTGCTCGAGAAGACCGAGGAGGACATCGAAGAGGAGATGCGCCCGCAGGCCGAGTTCATCATCAAACGGCAGCTGGTGCTCGAGAAGATCGCGGAGGCCGAGGGCCTCGAGGTCACCGACGACGACATCGCCGAAGTGGTCAAGCACGACGCCGAGGCGCTCGGTCGCGACCATCTGCAGCTCCTCGCCGATCTCGAGAAATCGGGCAGGCGTGAAGCTCTGCGCGACGAAATGCTAGTGGCCAAGGCTGCCGACTTCGTCGCCGACGCTTCAGTCGCGGTGCCGATGACGGAGGCGGAGATCGCCGCAGCCGAAGAGTCCGCGGATGCCGTGGACCCTGAAGCAGACTGAGGGTTTCGCTGCGGGGAAACCACACTGAGAGAGAAACGCAAGAGAAGAGGGTGAGTACGTGACTCCACTTGTTCCGTTCGTGATCGAGCAGACCAGCCGCGGTGAGCGGTCCTTCGACATCTTCTCGCGGCTGCTCAACGAGCGTGTCATCTTTCTGGGCACGCCGGTGGTCGATGAGATCGCCAACCTCATCGTGGCGCAGCTGATCCATCTCGAGAGCGACGACCCCGACAAGGACATCAGCCTGTACATCAACAGCCCGGGCGGCAGCGTCTACGCCGGGCTGGCGATCTACGACACCATGCAGTTCATCAAGCCGGACGTCAGCACCATCTGCGTGGGCAGCGCCATGAGCATGGGCGCGCTGCTCCTCGCCGGTGGGGCCAAGGGCAAGCGCTTCGCGCTGCCCAACGCACGCGTCCTCATCCATCAGGTGGCCGGCGGGTACGAGGGCCAGGCCACCGACATCGAGATCCACGCAAGGGAAGTCCTCAACCTCCGCAAGCGCCTGGACGAGATCATCGCCGACCACACCGGTCAGGAGATCGACAAGGTCCGCTCCGACACGGAGCGCGACTACTTCATGAGTGCGGCCGAAGCGAAGGACTACGGAATCATCGACGACGTCATCTCCCACAGGTGATGTGGGTGACAACGGCGGCTTCGCGCTAGGAGGAGCACGGTGGCGGGAACGACCGAGGGCAACGACCAGCTGCTCTGCAGCTTCTGCGGCAAATCGCAGCGGCAGGTGAAAAAGCTCATCGCCGGCCCGGGCGTGTACATCTGCGACGAGTGCATCGACCTGTGCAACGAGATCATCGACGAGGAGCTCACGGCTCCTGCGACGCTCGACCTCGAGCAGTTGCCGAAGCCGCGCGACATCTACGGCATCCTGAACGACTACGTCGTCGGCCAGGACGAGGCCAAGCGTTCGCTGGCCGTGGCCGTGTACAACCACTACAAGCGCGTCCAGGCTGTGAGCAGCGGCGAGTCCGACGTCGAACTGGCCAAGAGCAACATCCTGCTGCTCGGCCCTACGGGCTGCGGCAAGACCCTGCTCGCCCAGACGCTGGCGCGGATCCTCAACGTCCCGTTCGCCATCGCCGACGCGACGGCGCTCACGGAGGCGGGCTACGTCGGCGAGGACGTCGAGAACATCCTCCTCAAGCTGATCCAGGCCGCCGACTTCGACGTCAAGCGGGCCGAGACCGGCATCATCTACATCGACGAGATCGACAAGGTCGCGCGCAAGGCGGACAACCCGTCGATCACGCGCGACGTCTCCGGCGAGGGTGTGCAGCAGGCGCTGCTGAAGATCCTCGAGGGCACGGTCGCCAGCGTGCCGCCGCAGGGCGGCCGCAAGCATCCGCACCAGGAGTTCCTCACGATCGACACCACCAACGTGCTGTTCATCTGCGGCGGCGCGTTCTCCGGCCTCGAGAAGATCATCGAGCGTCGCATGGGCCGGCAAGGCGTGGGTTTCATGGCCGACGTCGTGAGCAAGGCCGACAAGGATCCCGGGACGATCTTCACGCACTCCCTCCCCGAGGATCTGCTCGATTTCGGCCTCATCCCCGAGTTCATCGGCAGGCTCCCCGTGGTCAGCGCCGTCCACAACCTGGACGAGAACGACCTCATGCGCATCCTGACGGAGCCCAAGAACGCGCTCACGCGCCAGTACCAGAAGTTCTTCCAGCTGGACGGCGTCGAGCTCGTGTTCGCGGAGGAAGCACTGACCGCCATCGCCATCAAGGCGCTGGCGCGTGGCACCGGCGCCCGCGGTCTGCGCTCCATCATCGAGGAGTCTCTGCTCGGCGTCATGTTCGACCTGCCGAGCCGCACCGACGTTCGCAAGTGCGTCATCACCAAAGAGACCATCGAGAAGGGCATCGACCCGACGCTTCTCACCGAGGCGGACAAGTCGCTGCCGGAGCGTGACGCCGAATCCGCCTGAAAAGAACGTGGTGATCGAGGAGGGGCAGGGCGCGCCTGAGGCCGCCCTGCCCCTCTTGCCGACTCGCGGGCTCGTCCTGTTCCCCAAGATGGTCGCCCCGATCTTCGTGGGGCGCGGCAAGTCCATCTCGGCCATCGAAGCCGCCCACACCGCTCAGACGCCGCTCATCCTGTGCGCCCAGCGCGAGGCGGCCGTCGAGGACCCCTCCTTCGAGGATCTGCGGTCCATCGGGGTGCGCGCGCGGGTGCTCCAGCTCTTCAAGCTGCCCGACGGCAGCGTCAAGGCGCTGGTCGAGGGCGACGAGCGCGTGCGCGCCGCGCGCGTGGTCGCCAGCGAGCCTCACTTCATCGTCGAGTGCACGCCCGTGGCGAGCGTGGGCGCGGGGACGGCGCGCGCGCGCAGCCTCGCGCGCCGGGTCACTGACGAGTTCGTCCGCTACGTCCTGTTGCATCCGCAGCTCGCCGACGAGGCGCAGTTCGTGGTGCAGCAGGCCGGCGATCCCGACGAGCTGGCCGACATCGTCGCCGCCCACCTGCAGACCGAGGCGGGGGAGAAACAGGCGCTGCTGGAGATCGTCAACACGCAGGAGCGCCTCCTCGCCCTGCTCGAGAGCCTCGCCGAGGAGAACGCGGTACTCGGCATCGAGCAGGAGATCGGCTTCAAGGTCCAGCAGCGCATCGAGGGCGCGCAGCGCCAGCTCCTGCTCCACGAGAAGCTGCGCGTGCTCCGTGACGAGATCGAGGAGGCCGGCGAATCTGGCGACGAGGACGTCGCCGGCTACGTGCGGCGCGCCGCGGAGGCCGACCTCTCGCCGGCGGCGCGCAAGCTCGTCACCCGCGAACTCACCAAGCTCAGGCAGGCGCCTCCGATGAGCCCCGAGATCGGCGTCATCCGCGGCTTCCTCGACACCGTCCTCGAGCTTCCCTGGGGCAGGCTCGCGACGGCCGAAGTGGACGTGCCGAGAGTGGCCAGGCATCTCGAACGCACGCACTCCGGGCTGAGAGACGTGAAGGACCGGATCCTGGAGTACCTTGCCGTCTGCCGGATGCGGGCGGACGTCGCTCGCGCAGCCGGAGGCGCGGCGGCGGACGCCGCCGACCAGCCGGCCACCATCCTCTGCCTGGCCGGTCCGCCGGGCACCGGCAAGAGCAGCGTCGCGCAGAGTATCGCCGACGCGCTTGGGCGTCCCTTCGTGCGCGTGGCGCTCGGCGGCGTCCGCGACGAGGCCGAGATCCGGGGGCATCGGCGCACCTATATCGGCGCCATGCCCGGGCGCATCGTCGACGGCCTTGCGAAGGCCGGCGTCGATAACCCGGTGATGCTCCTCGACGAGCTCGACAAGCTCGACAGCGACTGGCGCGGGAATCCCGCGGCAGCCCTCATGGAGGTGCTCGACCCGGCGCACAACCACGCCTTCCGCGACAACTACCTGGAGGCCGAGTACGACCTCAGCAGGGTCTTCTTCATCGCCACCGCGAACGACGTGGACGCCATCCCGGTCACGTTGTACGACCGTCTGGAGGTCCTCCATCTGAGCGGCTACACGATGCCGGAGAAGCTCGCCATCGCCCGCCGGCACCTGTTGCCGCGGGTGGCGCGCGACACGGGGCTGCGCCGCGGGGACGTGAGCTTCGCGCGCGGCGCCCTGCCGGCGATCGTCCAGGGCTATACGCGAGAGGCCGGCGTGCGCGAGCTCGAGCGCGCGCTGCGTCGCATCGACCGCAAGGTGGCGCGCAAGCACCTCGAAGATGGCGTGAGCCTTCCCGTCGCCGTGAATGCGGACGAGCTGCGCGGCTACCTCGGCGAGGCGTTCTGGCTGGAGGCCGAGCTGCCCCGCGCGGGTCGCGTGGGGGAGAGTCTCGGCCTCGCCTACACCTCCGACGGCGGCGAGGTCCTCACCGTCGAGGCGACCATCGCCCGCGGCCGCGGCGAGCTCGTGCTCACCGGCCAGCTGGGCGAGATCATGCAGGAGTCCGGGTCGGCGGCCTGGGGTTATCTGTTGTCGCACGTCGAACGCGATGCGGCGCTGCGGCGGATCATCAGGCGGTCGCCGTTCCTGACGGGTGAAGGACTCGATCTCGCGAACCAGGACGTACGCGTGCACGTGCCGGAGGGGGCGGTGCCCAAGGACGGGCCATCCGCCGGGCTCGCACTCGCCGTCGCGATGCTGTCCGCGCTCGCAGGAGCGCCGATCAAGCCGCGCGTGGCCATGACCGGCGAGATCACGCTGGGAGGCAGGATCCTGCGGGTCGGCGGCCTCAAGGAGAAACTGCTGGCGGCGGGCCGCTCCGGGGTCCGTACCGTCGTGCTGCCGGCGGCCAACCGGGCGACGATCGCGGAGTTGCCGGCGGACCTGACGGCGAAGCTGGAACTGGTGTACGTTGCGGACTTCGCGGAGGCTCTGCCGCACGTGTTCGGCGCTGGGGTGTTTACAGAACGGGCATCTAAGGGTCACAAGTAACCGTCAGGTACCTGGGGGACGAAATGCACGACCACGATCACACTCACGATCATGAGCACGACCATCAGACGCCGGGCTCGACCGAGGAACCGGGCGTGGACGCGGGGTCCGGCCAGCTCGAGCCGCACTGTTCGCAGTGCGGTTCGCTGCTCGGGGGCTCCGACGACTTCTGTCAGGTGTGCGCCATCGAGTCCAGTGGGGGAGAAGTGCCCGAGGACGACTGAGGCGCTTTCATCATCAGTCAGGCGTGCGAGGGCCGCCCCTTCTTCGAGGGGGCGGCCCTTCGCCGTTCGGTATACTTGAGCCTCCCGCGACCAACGAGGCTTGATGAACGACTACCTTCAGCAGACCACGCGCTTCGAGCCGGCCGCCGTGGAGGCGCGCTGGATGAAGCACTGGCTGGACGAGCACCTGTTCCACGCCGAGGCCGACCCGGAGCGGCCGGCGTACTCCATCGTGATCCCGCCGCCCAATATCACGGGTGTGCTGCACATGGGCCACGCGCTCAACGACACCATCCAGGACGTGCTCACGCGGTATCACCGCATGCTGGGCGAGAACGCCTGCTGGCTGGTCGGCACCGATCACGCCGGCATCGCCACCCAGAACGTGGTCGAGAAGATGCTGCGCGCCGAGGGCCTCACCAAGGAGGACCTGGGGCGCGAGGAGTTCACGAGCCGCGTGTGGGAGTGGCGCCGGCAGTACGGCAGCACCATCATCGAGCAGCTCAAGCGCATCGGCTGTGCCTGCGACTTCGAGCGCGAGCGCTTCACCTTCGACGAGGGCTACGTCCGCGCCGTGACCAAGGTCTTCGTCGCCCTCTACGAAAAGGGCTACATCCACAAGGACAGCTACCTCGTGAACTGGTGCCCGCGCTGTGGCACGGCGATCAGCGACCTCGAAGTGGCGTACCGGGACATGCCCGGTACGCTCAACCACATCCGCTACGACGTGGCCGGCGGCGGCAGCGTCACCATCGCCACGACGCGTCCGGAGACGATGCTCGGCGACACGGCCGTGGCCGTCCACCCCGACGACGAGCGGTACAGGGAGATCGTCGGCAAGACGGCCGTCCTGCCGCTGCTGGGGCGCGAGCTCAAGATCGTGGCCGACGAGCGCGTCGACCCCGCCTTCGGTACCGGCGCCCTCAAGATCACGCCGGCGCACGACCTCACCGACTTCGACATCGGCCGCACCCACGGGCTCGAGTCGGTCCAGGCCATAGGCCAGGACGGCCGCATCACCGAGGCCGGCGGCCCGTACGCCGGGCTCGAGGTCGAGGAGGCCGCCGAGCGCGTGGTCGCGGACTTGCGCGCGCTCGGCGCGCTGGTGAAGGTCGAGGACTACCCGCACAGCGTCGCCACCTGCGATCGGTGCGGCACGCCCATCGAGCCGCTCATCAGCGAGCAGTGGTTCATGGCCATGGACGAGCTCAAGAAGCCCGCGACGGACGTGGTGCGCGACGGCAAGGTCAAGTTCACGCCGGAGCGCTGGGGCCGCGTCTACATCGACTGGATGGACAACCTGCGGCCGTGGTGCATCAGCCGCCAGCTGTGGTGGGGTCACCAGTTGCCGGTGTGGTACTGCCCGGACGGCCACATGACGGTCGCCGAGACTGCGCCGCAGGCCTGCGGCGAGTGCGGCTCCACCGAGCTCACCCGCGAGACCGACGTCCTCGATACCTGGTTCAGCTCGGCCCTGTGGCCGTTCGCCACCTTCGGCTGGCCCGACCAGACGGATGATCTCGCCTACTTCTATCCGACCAACGTGCTCAGCACGGGGCGCGACATCATCTTCCTGTGGGTCGCGCGCATGATCATGATGGGCCTCGAGTTCATGGGTGACATCCCCTTCGACGACGTCTACCTTCATTCGGTGATCCAGGCCTCCGACGGCCGGCGCATGAGCAAGAGTCTCGGTACGGGCATCGACCCGCTCGAGATGATCGACGCGCACGGCGCCGACGCCACGCGCTTTGGCCTGCTGCTCATGAGCAGCACCCAGGACGTGCGTTTCAGCGGAGAGAAGATCGTCATGGGGCGCGGATTCGCCAACAAGCTCTGGAACGCGGCCCGGTTCGTGCTGCTCGGCAGCGAGGGGTATGCGGCCGAGCGCAGCGAGGCCGCCCAGGTGGATCGCTGGATCACGAGCCGGTTCCAGCGCTGCCTCGTGACTGTCGAGGAGGCGGTGAGCGTCTACGACTTCACCGCCGCGGTGGACGCGCTCTACCACTTCGTGTGGAACGAGTTCTGCGACTGGTACCTGGAGCTCGTCAAGGTCCCGCTCTACGGTGAAGACGAGGCGAGGAAGGCGCAGGCGGCGGGTCATGCCCGCTGGATGCTCGACCAGATCGTGCGCCTGCTGCACCCCTTCATGCCCTTCGTCACCGAGGAGATCGCCGAGCAGTACGGCGCGGCGCCGCTGCTCAAGCAGGAACATCCGCGGCGGGCCGAGGCGCAGCTGGCGCCGGACGACGAGAAGGCCATCGGCGAGCTGCAGGCGGCGGTGGACGCGCTGCGGCGGTTCCGCGCCGAGGCGGAGATCCCTCCGGGGAAAGTCCTGGCGGCGGTGTTCGTCCAGGACGTCGCCGGCGCGGCGGAGCACTACGCGCACTACGCCGGCGTCTTCCGGGCGATGGCCCGCACTGCCATCGGCTTCGAGGGAGAGCCGGAGGCCGACGCGACCGTGGTGATCGTGCCCGGCGGCCGCCTCGAGGTCGCGGCCGCCGTCGACAAGGCGGAGGAGATCCTGCGTCTGGAGCAGCAGTTGGCCAAGGCCGAGGCCGAGGTCCAGCGTGGCGAGGCCAAGCTGGGCAACGAGAAGTTCGTCGGCCGCGCTCCGGAGGCCGTGATCGCCAAGGAGCGCCAGAAGCTCGCCGGCCACGTGGCCGAGCGCGACGGCTTTTCGGCAAGACTCGCTCAGCTGCGCGGCGGGTGAGCGCGGGAGCGTGACCAGCCGCTGCAGTCAGGGCATCGGGCGGTGCACCGGGGGGACACCGCCCCGTGGCGCGCACGGGAATCCCGCGTGAGCCCTGCCGAGCCGCATGGCTGGGTCGCCTACCTCGAGTCCCTCGCTGCATTCGGCATGCGGCCGGGGCTGGAGCGCGTGAGCGAGCTGCTCGCGCGTCTGGGCCGGCCGCAGGACGCCTACCGCGTCGTCCACGTCGTGGGGACCAACGGCAAGTCGTCCACGACGCGCTACTGCGAGGCGCTGCTGCGCGCCCACGGACTGCGCTCGGGCGCGTACCTCTCGCCGCATATCTCCGGCTGGACGGAGCGCGTGATCGTGGACGGCCGACCAGTCGGGGAGCCGGTGTTCGCGGCGGCAGTGGAGCGCGTGCGCGCCGACGTCGCCGGATTGCCGGTCGAGCTCGGCGAGACCACGCAGTTCGAGGTGCTCACCGTCGCGGCGCTGCTCGCCTTCGCCGAGAGTGGTGTCGAGGCCGTCGCGCTCGAGGCCGGTCTCGGCGGGCGCCTGGACGCGACCAACGTGGTCAAGGCGCCGGTGGTCGTTCTGAGCAACATCGCCATGGAGCACACGGAAGTGCTCGGCGGCACGAGGGAGCTGATCTTCGCCGAGAAGGCGGCGGTCATCAAGGGCGGCGATGCCGTGTTCGGGGAGCTGGATGGCCTCGAGGGCGAAGCGCGCCGGGCCTGCTCCGCCGCCGGCGCGACACCACACTTCCTGCGAGACTCGGCGTGGCCCGGCGACCTCGCGGTCAGCGGCTCGCCGGAGGACTTTGCGGTGACTTTCGCGCCCGCCGGGCGTCTCGAGCGCTGGGCCGGCCTGCGCGTGCCGACGCCGGCTTTGTATCAGGTCCAGAACGCGGCGCTCGCGGTCGCCGCCGCGCGCCTGCTCCTCGGCGGCCTCGAGGAGGCCGCCGTTCGGCAGGCGCTCGCCGGCACGGCCGTGCCGGGGCGCCTGCAGGTGGTCGCGCAGCGGCCGCTCGTGCTCGCGGACGGCGCCCACAATCCCGACGGCGTCCGCGCGCTTGCTCAGAGCCTCGCCGCGGTCCACGTCCCGCGTCCGTGCGTCGGCGTGCTCGCGATCATGCGCGACAAAGACTACCCGGCGATGATCGCCGGCTTCTTGCCGCTGCTCGACCGGGTGGTCTGCACGCAGGCGAGCGAGCCGCGCAGTCTCACGGCCGATGAACTGGCGGCGGCCGTTCGCGAGGCCGAGGCGACCAGCTCACGGGAGACCACGGTGGAGGTGGCCGCCGATCCGCACGCTGCGCTTGCCCGTGCCCGCGAGCTCGCGGGCACAGATGGCAGCGTCCTCGTGGGCGGCTCGCTCTACCTGCTCGAAGACCTCCGCGACGTGCTCACGGGCGGCGCCTGAGCCCCGCTTGCCGGGCTCCCCGTTCGGATATACTGGCCCAAATCCGTGGAGAGGTGAATGGCACAGCAGAAGGCTCATCCCGTGGTGCGGTTCCTGGTGGCGTTCCTCATCGTGATCGCCGTCGCCGCCGTCGCCTTCTTCGTCGGCTACCTCATCGGCGGCCGGCTCGCCTGAGAGCGCCGCCGCCTGGGTATGCTCCAGGCACTTCTTCCAGGCGCGTCTTCTCCGGCGGGGAGGGATCCTGACCGCTCCGGCAGCACACGATCCACTCATCCTTGTGACGGGAGCCACCGGCTACGTCGGCGGCAGACTGGTCCCTCGGCTTCTCGACGCCGGCCGGCGCGTGCGCGTCCTCGTGCGCGACCCGCTCCGGCTCGAGGGTCGCGACTGGGCCGGCCGCGTGGAGATCACCACCGGCGACGTCCTGCGTCCCGAGACACTCGGCGCGTCCCTGGCCGGCGTCGGCGTCGCCTACTATCTCGTGCACTCCATGGCCAAGGGAGAGGGCTACCGCGAGCGCGACCTTGAAGCGGCGAGGGCCTTCGGCCGCGCCGCGGCCGAGGCCGGCGTCACCCGCATCGTCTACCTCGGCGGCCTTGGCGATCCCGCCGCCGACCTCTCCCAGCACCTGCGCTCGCGGCAGGACACCGGCAAGGCGCTGCGCGAGGCCGGGGTCCCCGTCACCGAGTTCCGCGCCGCCGTGGTCGTCGGCTCCGGCAGCATCTCCTTCGAGATGATCCGCTATCTCACCGAGCGTCTTCCCGTCATGGTCTGTCCCCAGTGGGTGTACACGCGCGTCCAGCCGATCGCCGTGGACGACCTCCTGCGCTACCTCGTCGCCGCGCTGGACGTGCCGGAGAGCGCCGGTCTGGTCGTCGAGGTTGGAGGCACGGACGTGCTCACCTACGGCGAGATGATGCTCGGTTACGCCGAGGCGCGCGGCCTGCGGCGGCGCCTGCAACCCGTGCCGGTGCTCACGCCGAAGCTTTCGTCGTACTGGGTGCACCTCGTCACGCCGATCCCGTCGCAGATCGCGCGGCCGCTCATCGAGGGACTGCGCAACGAGACCGTGGTCCGGGACCAGTCGGCGCACGACCTGTTCCCGGCCATCCATCCGGTGGGCTATTCGACCGCCGTCCGCGCCGCCGTGGCGAGCCTCGACACGGGAGACGTCGAGACGAGCTGGTCCGACGCGCTGGTCACCAGCGGCGGCGACGTGCAGCCGCGCGTGCTGACCACCCAGGAGGGCAAGCTGATCGAGCGCCGGCAGGCGCTGGTGGCGGCGACGCCGGACGAGACGTTCGCCGTCCTCTGCACCATCGGCGGCCGGCGCGGGTACCGCGCCTGGGACTGGGCCTGGGAGCTCCGCGGCGCCGCCGACCGGCTGGTCGGCGGCGTGGGGCTGCGCCGCGGCCGCCGCGACCCCGACGACCTGCGCGTCGGCGACGCCCTCGACTTCTGGCGGGTCGAGGCCGTGGAGCCCGGCCATCTGCTGCGCCTGCGCGCGGAGATGAAGGTGCCGGGCGCGGCGTGGCTGCAGTTCGAGACGCTCCCGCACGAGGACGGCACGCTGCTCGTGCAGACCGCCTATTTCGCGCCGCGAGGGGTGCCCGGGCTCGCCTACTGGTACGGGTTGCTGCCTGTCCACGGCAGGATATTCTCGGGTATGATTGCGGCGCTGGCCGCCGAGGCCAGCCGGCCGGCGGCGCCGGCGGGGGGCTGATGGTCCCTGCCTGCCCGAGCGGCCGCCATCGCGTGGAGGCGCCGCAGGCGCCCTCGACGGAGCTCTCCTGAGGAGGAAGGGTGCCTCACTGGATCATCGCTGCGGCGGCGAAGACCACCACGACCCCGACGACGAGCGACAGCAGCAATCCGTTCCAGTCGGTGCTCGATTTCTTCAAGTCGCCGACCTGGCACTTCATCACGCTCATGTTCTTCTTCTTCCTGGTGGTGCTCTGGATCGCGTGCGCCTACTGGGTCTTCAAGGATGCAAGGCGCCGAATCGACGACAAGATCGTGCTGGCCGTTGCAGTGCTCACCGGCATCGTGTTCGGGCCGGTCGGGCTCATCGTCTACGCCATCGTCCGTCCGGCCGAGACGCTTGCCGATCGCAAGGAGCACCAGCTCGAGGTCGCGATGATGGAGGCGCGGATCGGCGAAGAGGAGCGCTGCTCCTTCTGCAAGACGCCGGTGCACGAGGACTACCTGGTGTGCCCCACGTGTGGCAGGCGCCTGCGCAGCGCCTGCCCGTCGTGCCGCAAGCCCATCGACCCGCAGTGGAGGGTGTGCCCGTTCTGCGAGGCTGACGTCCACGCGATGCCGCCCGTCTTCGACCGGGTCTGACACAGGCGCGGACAGGGCGGCGCTCCCGCAGAGCCGCCGCCCTCGCAACTTCACTCGCTCATCTCTCCGGAGGATCGACATGGAACGCACGTTCATCATGGTCAAGCCCAACGGCGTTGCTCGCGGTCTCGTCGGCGAGGTCGTCGCCCGCTTTGAGCGGCGCGGCTTCGTGCTGCGTGGCATGAAGGCGCTGCGCATCGACCGCGCCCTCGCCGAGCGGCACTACGCCGAGCATATCGGCAAGCCGTTCTTCGAGAGCCTTGCCGAGTTCATCACCTCCGGCCCCGTCGTGGCCATGGTGTGGGAGGGCCGCGAGGCGATCACCGTCGCTCGCGCCATGATGGGCGTCACCGACTCCGCCCAGGCCGCCCCGGGCACGATCCGCGGCGACTTCTCGCTGAGCAAGGAGGAGAACGTCGTGCACGGCTCGGACGGTCCCGAGAGCGCCGCCCGCGAGATCTCGCTCTTCTTCGCCGAGGCCGAGCTTGTCTGATCCAGTCCCCCAGCACTTCTGGGAACGGGTGGCGCCGGCCACGGGGGACGTGGCCTTCGCGGGGCTCGTCCTCGCCTCGCGCTCGCCGCAGCGCAAGATGCTGCTGGAGCAGCTCGGCGTCCCGTTCCGCATCGTGGTCAGCGATCACGAAGAGGGCGTCATCGACGGCAACCCGGCGCACACCGTGCAGCAGAACGCCCGCGGCAAGGCCGAGGAGGTGCTCGCCCGCGAGCCGCTGCAGCCCGGCGAGCTGGTGCTCGGCGTGGACACCGTGGTGGTCAGCGACGGGGAGATCCTCGGCAAGGCGCGTGACGAGGCCGAAGCCAGGGCCTTCGTGCGGCGTCTCGCCGCCCGCCGCCATGAGGTGTACAGCGGCCTCTACGTGACCTCGAAGAAGATCGCGGTGGCGTCTCACTCCGTGACCGGCGTGACGTTCCGAAGCCTCACCGACGGCGAGCTCGCCGCCTACATCGGCTCCGGTGAGTGGCGGGACAGGGCCGGCGCCTACGCCATCCAGGGCATTGGCTCGGCGCTGGTCCAGCGCGTCGACGGCGACTACTTCAACGTCGTGGGCCTGCCGGTCGCCGAGCTCGTGCGCCTCCTGGCGAGCTTCGGCGTCTCGCCCTTCTCCTGGCTCTGACGGGAGCTCCACAAGCTTCTTGGTCGCCCGCGCGAGGGTACGTCCCGCGGGCGGCGAACACCGCTCTGCGCCGCCTCGCGCCGGCGCCATCGGCGGGCCTGCCCTCCGGTGGCCATGCCCAGAGGCACCGTATACAATCGTCGTTCGAGATTCGCTTCGAAAGGAGCTCGCCATCAGCTTCCTCGGATTCGTAACGGGCTTTGGCGCCCGTGACATGGCGGTCGACCTCGGCACCGCCAACACGCTCGTCTATCTCCGCGGTCGCGGCATCGTGCTCAGCGAGCCGTCGGTCGTTGCCATCGATCACCGCTCCGGCGAGGTGCACGCCGTCGGGGCCGAAGCCAAGCGCATGCTGGGCCGCACGCCCGCCACGATCAGTGCGGTGCGGCCCCTCAAGGACGGCGTCATCGCCGACTTCGACGTCACCGAGCAGATGCTCCGGCACTTCATCCGCAAGGTCATGCAGAACCGCTGGGCGCATCCTCGCGTGGTGATCTGCGTGCCGAGCGGCGTGACCGGCGTCGAGAAGCGCGCCGTCGAGGAGGCCACGTACTCCGCCGGCGCCCGTTGGGCGACGCTGATCGAAGAGCCCATGGCCGCCGCGATCGGCGCGGGTCTGCCCGTGGCCGAGCCGACGGGCAGCATGATCGTCGACATCGGCGGCGGCACCTCCGAGGTCGCCGTCATCTCGCTGGGCGGCATCGTCGTGAGCCAGTCCATCCGCGTCGGCGGCGACGAGCTCGACGAGGCCGTCATCAGCTACGTCAAGAAGGAATACAAGCTTCTCATCGGCAGCCAGACGGCCGAGGAGATCAAGCTCGAGATCGGCTCGGCCTACCCGCTCCCGCAGGAGGAGCAGGCCGAGATCCGCGGGCGCGACCTGGTCACGGGCCTTCCCAAGACGATCGTGCTGTCCTCGGAGGAGGTCCGCACGGCGCTGGAGGAGCCCACGCAGGCGATCATCGACGCCATCAAGGCGACGCTCGACAAGACGCCGCCGGAGCTCGCCAGCGACATCATGGACCGCGGCATCATGCTGGCCGGCGGCGGGTCGCTGCTGCAAGGTCTTGCCGAGCGGCTCCGCGACGAGACGCAGATGCCGGTCCATCTCGCCGAATCGCCGCTCACCTGCGTGGCCGTGGGCTCGGGCAAGTACCTCGAGGAGTTCGATGTCCTGGTCAAGAGCAAGCGCAACTCCCGGCCGCGCGGCCGGTAGTCCTGCCCTTCGCTGATCTGTGAATCGCCGGCGCGTACTCCGGCGACGGATCGTCGTGGCAGTCCTGCTGCTGCTTTCCGTCGCGCTGCTCACCGCGTACTTCCGCGAGTCCGAGAGCGGCGTCGCGCACAGCGTGCAGGGCGCCGTGCTCACCGTGGTCTCGCCGCTCCAGAGCGGCACGGCGACGGTGACCAAACCGTTCCGCGACGCCTGGAACTGGGTCGGCGACCTCTTCAGCGCCAAGTCGGAGAACAAGGCGCTCGAGAAGGAGGTCCAGCAGCTCCGCGCCGGCCTCGCGCAAGAGCTCACCACCCAGAGCGAGAACGAGCAACTGCGCGCCATGCTCCAGTTCCAGGAGGACCAGGTGTTCCCCAAGGGCGTGACGCTGGTGACGGCGCGCGTCGTGGCGCGCTCGACCAGCGCCTGGTACTCCACGGCGACCATCAACGTGGGGAGCGGCGACGGCGTGAAGGTGTACGACCCGGTGGTCAACGGCCAGGGTCTCGTCGGCCGCGTCACCAAGGTCAATCTGAACGCGGCGCAGGTGATGCTCGTCACTGACCAGCAGAGCTTTGTGGACGCGATGATCGAGCCGGGCGACGCCACCGGCAACGCCCAGGGCATCATCAGCGGCAGCGTCACCGGCGACATCACGCTCGAATACGTGGACAAGAACGAGAAGGTGAAGGTGGGTCAGGACGTGGTGACCTCGGGCAGGAACGGCTCCGTGTTCGTCCGCGGTATCCCCATCGGGGTGGTCGAGAGTGTCGGCACGCAGGAGGTGGAGCTGTATCAGTCCATCGCCATCAAGCCGTTCGTCGACTTCCGCAAGCTCGACATCGTCCAGGTGATCACGCGATGAGCATCATCCGGCCCGCCAAGGCCACGTCGGAGCCCATCTGGCCGTCCGCGGGGGAGGTGGCGCGGCTCGCCGTGGTGCTGCTGGTCGCCGTGCTGTTGCAGACGGCGGTGGCGCCGCACCTGCGCCTGCTCGGCGCCTTCCCGGACTTCGCCCTCATCGCGGTCGTCTGCGTGGCGCTCCTCAAGGGCTCTGAGACCGGCGCCGTCTTCGGGTTCCTGACCGGGATCTTCACGGCGATCGCGTTGATGGAGCCGTTCGGCTTGAGCGCGTTCGTCTTCGTCCTCATCGGCTATTTCGCCGGCCGGTACGCCGAGACGGCGGACCTGCCGGCCGGCTTCGCGCCGCTGCTCACCGTCTTCGTCGCGACGCTGGTCGCGAACGTGCTCTTCGCCATGGCCCAGTTCCTCCTCGCCCGCGAGGTGCCGCTGGGCTTCTTCCTCGGACGGGTGCTCTTCCCGTCGCTCATCTTCAACACGCTGCTCGCCGCGCCGGTGTATCTGCTGGTGCGCATGTGGCTCAGAGGGGCAGGTGATCTGCGTGCCGCTGCTCGGACGTGACCCAGCGCGCCGCGATCGGCCGATCCGGACCGGCCGCCGCGACAGGCCCATCATCCAGCTGCCCTCCATCGCCCTCCGCGTCGCCGTCATCGTCGGTATCGCGGCGGTGATGTTCGGCATCGTCTTCTTCCGTCTCTGGTTTCTGCAGATCCTCAGCGGGCAGGAGTTCGTCGCCCAGGCCAACGACAACCGGCTCTCGTCGGTCAAGGTCGTCGCGCAGCGGGGTTACATCGTGGATCGCAAGGGCGAAGTGATCGTCGGCAACCGCCCCGGCGAGGCCGCCGGGATCCGCCTGATGGACGTGCCCGAGGGGATGCTGGACGACGAGCTCGAGCGCCTTGCCCGGGTCCTCCGCATGAGGCCCGGGGAGCTGCGCAAGCGCATCAAGGATTACCTGTATCCGAGCACGCTGGAGCAGAACGAGGACGGCACCTGGAGCAGCTTCTTCACGTGGCAGCTCGTAGCGGACAAGGACCTCACCGGCCTCGACCTGATCGTGCTCAAGCACGACGTCAGCCGCAAGGTGGTGACGTACCTCAAGGAGCGCACGCTGCAGTTCCCCGGGGTCGAGATCCAGGATGAGTCGCTGCGGTCGTATCCGCAGGGCGACATGGCGGCGCAGGTGCTGGGCCACCTCGGAGAGATCTCGGCCGACCAGCTCGAGACGCAGCACTTCAAGGGGTACGACTCGGGCGACGTCGTCGGCTACGACGGCCTGGAGTACACCTACGACAAGTGGCTGCGCGGACGCGACGGCGTCGCCCGCATCGAGGTCGACGCCCACGGCCGGCCCAAGCAGACGGACCCGGTCGGCGGTCGCATGCCGGATGCGGGTGACACCCTGGTCACGACCATCGACAGCAAGGTCCAGGCCGCCTCCGAGCAGGCGCTGCGGACCGGCATCAGCCTCGCCCACAGCGACGGGCAGTACGCCGCCAACGGCGGCGCGGCGGTCGTGATGGACGTCAAGAACGGCGACATCCTCGGTATGGCGAGCTATCCGACCTACGACCCCGACCTCTGGGTCGGCGGCATCAGCGCCAAGGACTACAAGAAGCTCACGAGGAAGAGCGCGAACAACCCCATGCTGATCCGCCCCATCATGGAGGCCAAGGCGGTCGGCTCGACGTTCAAAGCCGTGACCTCGATCGCCGCTCTGGAGGAGGGGGTCATCACGCCGGGGACGACCGAGTGGTGCCCCGGATCGTACAGCTCGCCGAACGACCTGGCGGATCCACCGCAGGAGTTCAAGTGCTGGGCGCACGACGGCCACGGGAACCTCGACCTCATCGGCGCCATCACGCAGTCCTGCGACGTCTACTTCTACAACGTGGGGAACGCGTTCTATAACCGCCAGGGGTCGGCGCTCTCGGATTGGGCCGGTCGGCTGGGCATGGGGGACACGACCGGGATCGACATCCCCGGTGAGTCCGAGGGCAGGGTCCCGACCCCGGCCTGGAAGAAGCAGCACTACGAGACCGAGATCGACAAGCTCTGGAAGCCGGGCGACTCGATCCTCCTGTCCGTCGGGCAGGGGGACCTGGAGGCGACGCCGCTTCAGCTCGCCACTTCGTATGCCGCCGTCGCCAACGGAGGCACGGTGGTGACCCCGCACCTCGGGCTCAAGGTGGTCGACGCCGCCGGGGAGACGATTCGTGACCTGGAGCCGACCACTTCTCGCAAGGTCGACATGTCGCAGACCAACCTCGACGTGGTCCGGCGGGGCCTGTACGACGCCGCCCATTCGCCGGCCGGGACTTCGGCGCCCATCTTCTTCGACTACAAGGTCGCCGTCGCCGGCAAGACCGGTACGGCCGAGGTCTGGGACGACACTTCCAAGCACTACGTCGACTACGCCTGGTACGCGAGCTACGCCCCGGCCGACAACCCGAAGTACGTGGTCGTCGTGATGATCGAGAAGGGCGGCCACGGCGCGTCCACCGCGGCGCCGGCCACCCGCATGATCTACGACGCGCTCTTCAATCTCGACAGCGGCGAGTTCAGCGGGTCGGTCTCGGGCGATTAGTATGGTCGACTGGCGCGCGTACCTTCGGCACCTGGACTACCTGCTGATCCTGGCGACCGCCGGGCTCGTCGTCTACGGCATCACGATGGTCTACTTCGCGACGCGCCGGGACATCGACGGCGCCCCGCTCTACTACGTGCGCCAGCAGTTGATCGCGGTGGCGATCGGGCTCCTCTTTGCGTTTGTCGCCTCGGTGCTGGACTACGAGATCTACCGCCGCTTCCAGTGGCTGCTGTACGCCGTCGCCGTGTTCATCGTCGTCGCGGTGCTGCCGCTCGGGGAGAACGTCAACGGCGCGACCCGCTGGATCGACCTCGGGTTCACGCGCTTCCAGCCGTCGGCGGCGGCGGTTCTGCTGCTCGCGCTCAGCATCGCGGCCTTCCTCTCCGATCGCATGGAACTCCTGGGATCCAAGCGCATCACGGTCATCGTGCTCGCCCTGGCGGCCGTGCCTGCGTTCTTCATCTACCGGGAGCCGGACTTCGGGTCCGCCATGGTCATCGTCGTGCTCGCGCTGGCGATGCTCTACTTCTACGGCACGCCGTGGACGCACTTCGCGGTCCTTGGGGTGACCGGCCTCACGGCGTTCGTGGTCGCGCTCAAGGTGCTGCCCATGGCCGGGGTACATCTCATCCAGGAGTATCAGATCGACCGGCTCTTCGTCTTCATCAACCCAGGGAAGAACGCGCAGGGCACCGGGTACAACGTCATCCAGTCCATGATCGCCGTCGGGTCGGGCGCGCTCACCGGCCGCGGGAACATGGCGACGCAGACCACGCTCGACTTCCTGCCGGAACACCACACGGACTTCATCTTCGCCGTGATCAGCGAACGCAACGGCTTCCTGGGAGCGAGCGTGCTCCTGGTGCTCTATGCTCTGTTCATCTGGCGCGCGCTCAGGATCGCCGTCCTGGCGCGCGACATGTACGGGAGCATCCTCGCCGGCGGCATCGGCGTGATGGTCCTGTTCCAGGTGTTCGTGAACATCGGGATGACGATTGGTATCATGCCGGTGACAGGTATCCCGCTGCCGTTCATCAGCTACGGCGGCACCGCGATGATCGCGTTCCTGATTCTCGTCGGCCTGCTGCAGGCGATCCACTTGCGGGCGACGATCACTCCAGAAACGAGGGGGCGGCTTGGCCAGTAGCCTTAGCATCTCCAAGATCCTGAAAGCAGTCACGGAGGCTCGCTCCGCCTCTCCGGCGCCGCACCTGTGCGTGGTCGGGTCCGGCGACCATCTGGCGCGCGTCGTCGGCGTGCTCTCCGCCGGGGCCAGGGACGAGGCCGGCGGCGTGTCCGCCCTCGTGGACGCGCTCACACCGGCCGACTTCCCGGCCGATCCCCACCTCGCCGGGCGCTGGGACATCGTCGTGCTGGTCGCCGCCGGCTCTGCAGCCGCTTCGTTCGGGCCGGTGGTGCCCGCCGCGCGGCGTGCCGGCTCCGCGATCGTCGGGCTCGCCGACATCCCGGACAAGGATGCCTGGGCGCGCGAGGCCGGCCTCTTCGGCGACGAGGTCGCTCACGGCCTCGGCTCCGACCCGGCCGGCAAGCCCACGCTCGAGAACCGCCTCATCGACGCCGCCGGCGACGGCGCTGCCGCGCTCGCCGCGACGCTGCCGTCGGTGCGTCGCACGTACTGCGACCATGTCGTGCTCACCAATGCCGCCCAGAACGGCGTCATCGGCGTGGTGGTCATCATCCCCGGCGCGGACATGCCGGCGATGACCGCCAACCAGATCCGCATGGTGCTCAAGATCGCCCACGCGTACGGGGAGGAACTCGGCCTCGACCGCGCTCTCGAGCTCCTCTCTATCGTGGGCACAGCGTTCGTCCTCCGCACGCTGGCGCGCCAGGCGCTCGATTTCGTGCCGGGATTCGGCTGGGCCGTCAAGGGCGCCGTCGGGTTCTCGGGCACGATCGCGCTCGGCCAGGCCGCCATCGCGTACTTCGAGGCCGGAGCGCCGCTCCGGGTCTCGCGGATGCAAAGGATCAATCGACAAGTTGAAAAAGTCACCTCCCGGCTCCCCGGGCCCCTCCGGAGATTGGCCTCCGGATGAGATAGCGAGGCTTCTGGCGCGCGTCACGCGCCCCGGGCGCTACGTGGGCGGTGAGTTCAACCTCCGCCTCAAGCCCGGGGCTCGTCCCCGCATCGTGCTGTCCTATCCGGACGTGTACGAGATCGGGGTCTCCAACCCCGCGCTGCAGATCCTCTACAGTCAGCTGAACGACGCCACGCCGGCCTCGGCCGAGCGGGCGTATTGCCCGTGGCCGGACATGGCCGACCTCATGCGCGTCGCGGACGTGCCGCTCTGGACGCTCGAGACGTTCGCGCCGGTCTCGGAGTGCGACCTGTGGGGCTTCACCCTGCCGCACGAGCTCTGCTACGCCAACGTCCTCGAGATGCTCGACCTGGCCGGCGTGCCGCTGCACGCCGCCGAGCGGGATGGGGGAGACCCCATCGTCCTCGGCGGCGGGCCTGCGGTCGCCAACCCGTGGCCGCTGGCGCCGTTCTTCGACGCGTTCTTCGTCGGAGAGGTCGAGGACCACCTCGAGGCGATCGTCGCTGCGATGCAGCAGGACGGCCGCGAGGCGCGCCTGCGGGCGCTCGCGGCGATCCCCGGCATGTGGATGCCCGGCCGCAGCACGCAGCCGGCCGAACGCCAGATCTCCATGGGGTTCTCGACGAGCGACCCCGTCCTGCGGCCGGTGGTCCCGGTTCTCGAGGCCGTGCACGACCGCGTCGTCATCGAGGTCATGCGCGGCTGCACGGCCGGCTGCCGCTTTTGTCAGGCGGGCATGTGGTACCGCCCTGTGCGGGAGCGGCCCGTGGACCTGGTCGTCGCGGCCGCCGACCGCCTGCTCGACGAGACGGGCTGCGACGAGGTCTCACTCCTGTCGCTGAGCTCGTGCGACTACGGCGGTGTCGCGGAGGCGCTCACGCGCATCCGCGAGCTGCGTCCCGGCCTGCGTGTGTCGCTGCCGTCCCTGCGTATCGACTCGGCGGCGGAGAGCCTTGCCGGCTTCGCCGCCGACCAGCGTGGCTCGCTCACGCTCGCGCCGGAGGCGGGCACGCAGGTTCTGCGCGACGCCATCAACAAGGGCGTCGACGAGGCGCAGTTCGACGAGGCGGTGCGCGCCACGTTCAAGGGCGGGTTCACGGGCCTCAAGCTGTACTTCATGATCGGCCTCCCCGGGGAGACCGACGAGGACGTGCTCGGGATCGCCAGAATGGCCGCGACCGCTGCCCGGCTCGCCAGGGAGATCGGCCGCGGCCGGGCTCGCCTCTCGGTGTCGGTGTCGTCCTACGTGCCCAAGGCGCACACGCCGTTCGAGCTGGAGCCGTTCGCCGGGGCCGACACGCTGCGCCGGCGGCAGCAACTCGTGCGCGAGGCCGCGCCTCGCGGCGTGCGCGTGGCGTTCCACGACGTGGCGGCCTCCGTCGTCGAGGCCACCCTGGCCCGCGGCGGACCCGGCACGGACCGCCTGGTCGAAGAGGCCTGGCGGTGCGGCGCTCGCTTCGACGGATGGAGCGAGCACTTCGACATGCGCCACTGGGAGCAGGCAGCCGCGGTGACCGGCATCACTCTGGGCGAGCCAACGGTGGCGAGCGCCACCTGGCGTGACGCCGTGGACGCGCGCCTGGACGAGGACTTCTTCGCCGGCGAGCTCGAGCGCAGCCGCGCCGGCGAGCTCACCGAGGACTGCCGTGACGGCGCCTGCGCCGCCTGCGGCGTCTGCGGCGGGGAGATAGGCATGGAGCTCCTGGTATGACCTGGTGGCTGATCACCTTCGCGCGCCGCGGCTCTGCCCGCTACCTCTCGCATCTGGACACGTCGCGCGTCGTGCAGAGAACGTTCGCGCGGGCCGGCGTGCCCATCGCGCTGTCGGAGGGCATGCGCCCCAAGCCGCGCATCTCGCTGCCGCTCCCCCTGCCGGTGGGCGCCGCCGGCGCCTCCGAACTGGCCGTCATCGAAGTGCCGGAGGGAGTGGAGGCCACCACGGACGTGCTGAAGGCGCTGCGCGCGGCAAGCCCGCCCGGAGTCGAACCGCTGCACATCGTCGACGCCGGTGAGCGCCATCCGCGCCCGCAGGCGAGCGCGGCCGAGTACGCGTGCGTGCTCGACGGGGACGCAGGCGCGATCGCCGCGGCCGTCGAACGCTACAGTGACGCAGAGCATGCGATCCGCGAGCGCGTGTCCCCCAAGGGCACCCGCCGTCTGGATCTGAAGGACTACGCCGGGGACGTCGTCGCGACGCCGGTGGAGGGAGGAGCCCGCGTGGGCTTCACCATCCGTCGTCGCAGTGACGGAGCCGCCCGGCCACAGGAACTGATCGACCTTATCGCCGAGTGGGCGGAGGTCGAGCCGGTGATGCGGGGCCTCGAACGCCTCGGCATCGCCTGGGATCATGGGCTGCCGTCGCCTCAGGCGGGGCAGCGGAAGGAGTTGAGCACGTGAGCACACCGAAGAAGGGCGCGCCCGGCGACCAGCCGGCGACGGCGCCGGGCGCCCAGAACGGCGCTTCAGAGTCGACGGATCCGACCAGCACGGCCGGAGAAGGCGCACCGCGCCGCCGGCGGGGCAACCGCGGCGGGCGGCGGCACAAGAGGCCGGCGGCGGCGCCCGAGACCGGACAGACCCAGGCAGAGGAGCTCTCGCAGGGCTCCACGCCGCGTCAGGGCTACACATCTGCAGCGGCCACGTTCGAACTGCCCACGGCGCCGCTGGTGCCTGTAGGCGCCGGCGGGACGCCCGCGCGCCGCGCGCCGGAGCCCGCCCCCGTCACCACGGAGAAGGCCGCCACGGCGGAAGACGGACCCGGCACACCTGCTCGCAGCACCCGTAGCCGGCGGAGACCCAAGTCGACGACCGCTCAGGCGACTGCAGCCACAGAGGCCGGAACCAGCGCCGCTCCGGCGGCCGAGAAGACGGCCGCGCCTGCTCCACCGGCGGCCGCGTCCGAACCGGCCGCGGCGGCCACCGACGTGAAGGCGGTAGAGGCCCCCGGCCGGGACGCCGACGGCGACGAGATGCCGGCCAAGCGCCGTCGCCGCGGCGGCCGCGGCGGCCGCCGTCGTCGCAAGAGCTCCGAGATCGAGCACGAAGAGGCGACGCGCGAGGCCGAGGAGGCCGCCGGTGAGCCCGCCGCCGGGGACGCCCAGGCCGAGGCCCCGGAGGCAGTGGCCGCGCCGGCACGGACGGCCAAGTCCGCCGCCGCGGCCCCCGCGGATGCAGCCGAAGCGCCCGCTACCGTCGAGGCCGGCGAAGCGGAGCCCGGCGAGGATGGCGCCAAGCGTCGCCGGCGGAGCACGCGTGGCGGCCGCCGCACGCGCGGCAAGCGCGAGGCGGCTCCGGAAACTGCGGTCGAAGCCGAGGCGACGCAGCCCCCGGACGCGGGGGGCGAAGCCACGCTCCAGACGAAGATCGGCGAGGCGCCGACCCGCGAGACCAAGACCAAGGGCCGGCCGCGCGACCGCCGCCGTCCCAAGGCCATCGTCCGCCAGGACGAGGGCAGCGGCCTCGGCACTGTCGTGCCGATCGAAGTCGGGCAGCGGCGCACTGCCGTGGTCGCCGAGCGGCCCGAGCGCAAGATCATCCTCGTCACCGATGACGGCGAGGAGCTTCGCGTGGCGCTCGTCGAGGACAGCCGCCTCGCCGAGATCTACATCGAGAGGCCCGACCGCAAGTCGTACCTTGGTGACATCTACCAGGGCAAGGTCGAGAACGTCATGAACGGCATCGACGCCGCATTCGTCGACTTCGGCCTCGAGAAGAACGGCTTTCTCTACGTCGACGAGGTGACGACGCCGGAGGGCGAGAAGCGCGCCCGGCGCATCACCGACGCGCTCAAGAACGGGCAGCAGGTCCTGGTGCAGGTCATCAAGGACCCGATGGGCCACAAGGGCGCGCGGCTGAGCACCAAGATCTCCCTGGCCGGGCGCTATCTCGTGTACGTCCCCGGCGGCAGCGGCGTCGGGGTCTCCCGCCGCCTCAAGCAGGGCGAACGCGAGCGCCTGCGCGACATCTCGAAGGAGCTCAAGCCGAAGGACGCCGGCCTCATCGTGCGCACCATCGCCGAGGGACACGGTCTCGAGGACCTCAAACGCGACCTGCGGTACCTCGCGCGGCTGTGGGCGAGGCTCAAGAAGAAGTCGGAGACGGTCAAGGCGCCGGGACTGGTGCACAAGGAGGTCGACATCTCGCTCGAGGTGACGCGCGACCTCTTCAACGACACCTGCGAGAGCCTGATCGTCGACGATCCCAAGCGGCACAAGGCGATCGTCTCGTTCCTGGACAAGGAGGCGCCGGAGCTCCTGCCCAAGGTGCACCTGCACACCGGGGAGGAGCCGCTCTTCATGGCCTACGGGATCGAGGAGCAGATCGCCAAGGCGCTGGAGCGCCGCGTACCGCTGCCGAGCGGCGGCAACCTCATGATCGATCACGCCGAGGCCCTGACCGTCATCGACGTGAACACCGGGCGCTTCACGCGCGGCAAGGGCCTCGAGGACACGATCACCAAGACCAACCTCGAGGCCGCCCGCGAGGTCGTGCGCCAGCTCCGCCTGCGCGACATCGGCGGCATCATCATCATCGACGCCATCGACATGGCGCACGCCAAGAACCGCGAGATGGTGCTGGCGACGCTCGAGGCCGAGCTCGAGACCGACCGCACCAAGACGTACGTGGTCGAGCTCTCGCCTCTCGGCCTCATCGAGATGACGCGGCAGAACACGACCGACGGCGCGCGAGGCATCCTGACGCGCGCCTGTCCGACGTGTCAGGGCAAGGCGCGCGTGCTCAGCGACGAGACCATGGCGCTGAGCGTCGAACGCCGCGTGCGCGCCTTGGCGCGCAAGTCACAGGCCAAGGCGTGGCTCATCGAGGTCAACGGCGGTGTCGCCGACCGGCTGAGCGGGGCGCGTCTCAAGCGGCTCGAGAAGCAGGTCGGGCGCCGCGTGTTCCTCGAGGGCGGCTCGGCGCTCCCGGTGGACTCCTTCCGCGTGATCGCCGAGGGCAGCCTCGCCCACGTGGAGGAGCAGCGGGTGCCGGTGAAGGAGGGCCAGGAGGTGACGGTGGAGCTGGAGTTCAGCCTCACCTACAGCCCTCGCGACGCCGTCGGGTACGTCGACGGCTACATGATCATCGTCGAGGGCGGCCGCCAGCATCTCGGCAAGCGCCGCAAGGTGCGCGTCACCGAGATCGCACGGACAGGGGCGCGGGCGACCGTGCTCAAGAAGGACACGAATTGACCCGGGCAGGCGGTTTGGCTATCATTTCCTGCCGTTGTCTTGAGGGAGAAACCAATGACGAAGCCTAACGACACCTACGCGGTGATCCGCTGCGGTGGCCAGCAGTTCAAAGTGAGCGCCGGCGACACCATCGTCGTCGACCGCGTCGACGCCGAAGAGGGCAAGAGCATCACGCTCGACGCTCTCGCGGTGCGCGACGCCAAGGGTTCCTACGACGCCGATGCGGCCAAGCACGCCAAGGTCAAGGCGACGGTCAGCGAGCATCTCCTCGGCGAGAAGATCAAGGTCTTCACGTACAAGCCGAAGAGCACGTTCAAGAAGACGAAGGGTCATCGCAGTCGTCTCACCAAGTTGACGATCGACTCGATCACCCTCAAGAGCACCAAGGAGTAAGGGCATGGCCCACAAAAAGGGCGCCGGTACCAGCCGCAACGGTCGCGACTCCGAGAGCAAGCGCCTCGGCGTCAAGGCGTTCGCCGGCCAGGTCGTCCCGGCAGGATCGATCATCGTCCGCCAGCGCGGCACGCGCTTCCGTCCCGGCGAGAACGCCGGCATCGGCGTCGACCACACCATCTTCGCGAAGGTGACGGGCAAGCTCGTGTTCACCGAGAAGGGCGCCGGCCGCTTCATCTCGGTCGTCCCCGAGGCCTGAGCCTGGCCGGCGATCGCCGGCCGCACTCACACTCATGCTCGACAGGGCCAGCATCTGCGTGCGCGGAGGTCGCGGCGGCAACGGCTCCATGAGCTTCCGCCGCGAGAAGTACGTGCCCAAAGGCGGGCCCGACGGCGGTGACGGCGCGCACGGCGGCGACGTCGTGCTGGTCGCGACTCGACAGCTGCACGACCTCTCGCACTTCCGCCACAAACACC
>CAIYOD010000004.1 GCA_903927755.1 uncultured Thermoleophilia bacterium
GCCCTGCCCCACATGCGGTGCCTCATGCCGGCAGGGCATCCGCCTCATCCGACCTCCCAACGGCGTTGAGTACCTCCTGCATCGGGTAGGTAGCGCGCGATAGGAGGGGCTTCCCGACTGGAGGGGTTCGATGCGACGCTCGCGCTTGTTCACGTACGCAGTCATGCTGTTGTTGGCGGTGGTGCTGGCCGTACCGGGGATCGCGGCGGCGAATCCGATCTCGCCACCGGTCGCGGTGGACGACACGCAGTCGTATTACAGCCACGACATCCTGCCGCAGACGCCACAGGCCGGCGCCCAGTTCGGCTACTCCGTCGCGACGGACGGTCGCACCGTGGTCATCGGCGCTCGCTACGAGACCGTGGACGGCAAGGCCAACGCCGGCGCCGTCTACGTCTACTACTTCCGGGACCGCGGCCACGCCGAGCCTGAGCTGATGGCGAGGATCACTGCCCCGGAGCCGCAGGCGAACGCTCGCTTCGGCCAATCGGTCGCCTTCTACGACGAGACCATCGTCGTGGGCGCTCCCTACGACGCGACCAAGGGCGCCAGCGCCGGCGCCGCCCACGTGTACGCCGGCAGCTACGACCGCTGGAACCTCGAGGCCACGCTGTACGCGAGCGACGCGCAGCAGTACGACAGGTTCGGCGACGCAGTCGCGTGCAATGAGGACTGGGTGGCCGTCGGCGCCCGTGGCCGGTACTCCAACGCGGCCGACGTGGCCACCGAGAAGACCGGCGCGGCCTACGTGTTCGAGCGCACCAACAACCTGTGGGCTGAGTACGGCAAGGTGACCGACAGCAACGGTGGCGCGTACCACGAGTTCGGCGCCTCGATCGGCCTGAGTGGGACGGACAGCTACGAGAACTGGCTGCTGGTCGGCGCCCCGGGCGACGCCGCCAAGGGCGGCACCGACACCACCGGCAAGGTGTGCGTGTACAAGCTCGGGTACCCGACCGCTCCGGCCGGCGCCGTGGGCGGCAGTCCGCAGTGGATCCAGCAGGACGACCTGCTTGTCACCGGCCTCGCCGCGGGCGACCTGTTCGGCAGCGGCATCTGCATCTACGAGGACCCCGACTACGACGCGGACATCGGGTGGGAGCGCGCCATGATCGCGGCCGAGGGCGGCGCGGTCAACTGGCCGAACGGGCCCAAGGTGTACCAGTACGACCACGAGCTCGACGTGCAGCCGGATGCGGGCTTCGTGTTCAGCCGCGCGGGCAGCCCCGCCGATCCGGGTCCGATGGGCGCCTACACGGCCTCCGTGATCCCCGCCTTCAGCCGCAACGGCGCCTTCGTCGGGATGAACGCCTACTGGGGAGGCCCGACTCACTTGCTCGCATCGAGCGGCGCGGTCAAGTTCTACGGCGTGCCGCAGGACCTCGAGACCGACTACCAGACCGCGCTCGAGGTGGACGCCCCCGGCGTGCTCGCGAACGACTTCTACTTGATGTTCCCGCTGTTCGGCTACCTCGACATGTCCGCGACGATCGCCACCGAGCCTGCCAACGGCGACGTGACGCTCAACGCGGACGGCAGCTTCGCGTACACGCCGGACGCGGGCTTCCACGGCACCGACACCTTCACCTACACCTGCGACACCGCGACGCTCAAGTCCACGGCCGCGACGGTCAGCATCCTCGTGGGCGACCCGGTCACCTACACGCTGACGTACACCGCGGGCGATCACGGCTCGATCCAGGGTGAGGTCGACCAGACGGTGATCGAGGGCTCCGACGGCACCGCGGTCACGGCCGTGCCGGTGGAGGGCTACGGCTTCGTGCAGTGGAGTGACGGCGTCACCACCGCGACGCGGCAGGACACCGACGTGAAGGGCGACATCTCCGTCACGGCGACCTTCGCCGACTTGCGGACCCAGGTGCATCTCTCGGCGCCCATCGGGTTCATGCGGCCCGCAAGGGGCCACGCGTACCTGTATGCCGGGACGATGAGCCCCAAGGGCCGCCCCGGCGCCCATGAGGTCAAGCTGGTCGTCGAGCGCCAGGTCGGCGACGCGTGGAAGGCGTACAGGACGGTGCGGACCGAGACCAAGAAGCTCTCGTCCAGCCAGACCAAGTACGTGGTCGAGTTCACGTTCGGCAAGAGGGGCGCCTACCGTCTGCGCGGCCTCCTCTCGACCTCCACGAAGTTCGGCAAGTCGTCCTGGACCTACATTCGCACCAAGCGCTGACGTCAGGGGCATCCGAATGACGACGGGCCGGGGGCGCTGCAGGCGCCCCC
>CAIYOD010000005.1 GCA_903927755.1 uncultured Thermoleophilia bacterium
CCGTCAAGGTGATGGTCGGCGGCGCCCCGGTCACGGCCGCCTACGCCGACGAGATCGGCGCCGACGGCTACGGGGCCAACGCCGGCATGGCGGTCGAGCGCGCGAAGGAGCTGGCGGGCTGATGGCGACCGACGTCACGCCGGTCACCGGCCACGCGATCGACCAGGAGCGCAAGAAGCTCAAGAAGGTGCTCCACCGCTTCGACCTCGTCTTCTTCACCATCGCCGCGTTCATCAGCCTGGACACGATCGCGCTGACCGCGGCCTACGGCGCCGGCGAGACGTTCGTCTGGCTCGCCTTCCTCATCATCGTCTACCTCATCCCCTACGGCATGATCGTCGCCGAGATGGGGTCGGCCTTCCCCGTCGAGGGCGGACCGTACGCGTGGGTCCGCATGGCGTTCGGACGCCTGGCCGGCTCCTACACCGCGATCATCTACTGGCTCTCGAACCCCGTGTGGATCGGTGGCACGCTGGCGGCGACCAGTGTCGCGGCGATCAACGTCCTGGTCCTCGACGAGCCGATGAGCACCGGCTGGTCGATCGTCGTCGGTCTCGCCGTCGTCTGGGTGACGGTCATGCTGTCGATGATCGAGATGAAGTACGGCAAGTGGACCGGCATCATCGGCACCGTCGTGCGTCTGCTCACCCTGTTCGTCTTCCTCGCGCTCGTCGTCGTCTTCCTGGTGCAGAACGGCAAGCCCGAGGGGACGATCACGACGGGCGACCTCAAACCATCACTCCTGGGCTTCCTGGCCGTGATCGGCCTGCTGCAATTCATGTTCGTCGGTTTCGAGCTCTCCAGCGGCGCGTCCGAAGAGATGACGGACCCGCAGAAGGACGTCCCCAAGATGATCCTCCGCTCGGGCCTCATCGCCGCCGCCATCAGCGGCTCGATGATCCTCGGAGTGCTGCTCGTCCTGGACGGCGACGCGCTCTCGACCGTCGCCGGCTTCCCCGACGCCTACAACGCCGTGGCCAGCGTGCTGGGCGGCGCCCAGACGGCGTTCAACTGGTTCATCTGCGCGCTCATCATCCTCACGATCATCAGCGCCGGCGGCGTGTGGCAGCAGGGCGGCGTGCGCATCCAGGCCATGGCCGGTCTGGACGGCGCCGCGCCTCTGTGGTTCGGCAAGTTCAGCAAGCAGGGCACGCCGCTCACCATGAACATCCTCTCGGCGATCATCGGCTCCGTCTTCGTGGTGCTCGTGTTCCTCATCGCCGAGGGCAGCCTCGCGACCTTCTTCGGCATCATGGTCTCGGTGATCATCTCGCTCACGGCGATGATGTACGTCTTCCAGTTCCCGGCCGTGATCATGCTGCGCAAGAAGTACCCGGACCATCCCCGGCCGTTCCGCATTCCCGGTGGTCCGGTCTTCCTGTGGCTGTGCGTCATCGGCGCCGAGACGATCGTGATCATCACGATCATCACGCTGCTGTGGCCCGGGCTTCTCGACAACGCCTTGGGGCAGCCCTACGACATCAACTACTGGTGGGGCGTTTCCCGGGCCTACTTCGAGACCGTGACGCTCGGCATCGTCGGCTTCTTCCTCGTCATGGCCGTCGTGTTCTGGGCCATCGGCAAGCGCAACATCAAGAAGGGCCTCGTCGGCGAGAACGACCTGCTGGCGATCGAACCGGATCTGGTCGCCGGCGAAGTCGAGACCGCGGCCCCGGCCGCCGTCACCGCGGCCCCCGGGGAGGTCTGAGAGAGGGCGCCGGCGCCGGGTTCCGGCGGAGCGGTGAGCGGCTCCGCCGGACCGCAGCGCCAGCCCCTGGCGCCTCTGCGGTCCGACTTCGCCGTCCGCTTCCACGACGAGGCGATGCTGGAGCCGCTGCACGACGCCACCCTGCGGCTGCTCGAGACGACGGGCATGCGCTTCGAGTCGCCCAAGGCGCTCGTGATCCTGAAGAAGGCCGGCGCGCAGGTGGACGAGGGCTCTGACCTCGTCCGCCTGCCCCGCCGGCTCGTCGAGGAGGCCCTCGCCCCGGCGCCGCGGCAGTTCACGCTCGGCGCCCGGGACGCATCCTGCGACCTGCAGGTCGGCTCGGGCTTCACGTACGGCACCACCGACGGCTGCGGCGTCGAGGTCGTCGACTGGCGCACCGGCGAACGCCGCTCGTCCACCAAGGCCGACCTCGAGGCCGTCACCCGCATGCAGGACTGCCTCGGCTCCATCAGCTACTGGTGGCCGACGGTCAGCGCCGGAGACTGCGGCGAGACGGCGCAGCTGCACGAGATCGAGGCCGGCTGGAACAACACCAGCAAGCACCTGATGGGCATGGTGCAGGGCGAGACGCTCGCCAGGGCGGCCGTCGAGATGGCGACCGCGGTGGCCGGCGGGGCCGAGGAGCTCCGCCGCCGGCCCGTCATGAGCGACCTCATCGGGACCGTCTCACCGCTCATGCACGACAGGGACGGGATCGAGGCCGGCCTCGTGTTCGCGGAGGCCGGCATCCCCGTCTGCTACGTCACCATGCCGAACCTCGGCACGACTGCGCCGGCCACCAAGGCCGGCGCCTTCGTCGTCGGCGCCGCCGAGATCGTTGCCGCGGCGGTGCTCCACGAGCTCGCCGCGCCGGGCAGCCCCGTCATCGGGTCGATCATGCAGATCTACGCCGACCCGCGCACGGCGCTCACCCTGACCACGCCGCTCGACGACCGCTGCCGGTTCCTCGCCACCGAGCTGCTCCACAGCTTCGGCATCCCGGCCCTGGGGCCGTTCGGCGGCACCGACGCCCAGGCGCCGGGGACGTGGCTCGCGGGGGTCGAGACCATGCTCCAACTGCTGCAGGTGCCGCTCGACGGCTGCGAGCTCTACACGGGCATCGGGCTCACCAACACATATCAGCTGTTCACGCCCGAGAATCTGATCCTCGACGACGACCTCTACCACCGCGCGAGGCACGCCTTCCTGGACATCCCCATGGACGAGGAGTCGCTCGCGCTCGACGTGATCGCGGCCGTGGGCCCGGGCGGGCATTTCCTCGCCCAGCCGCACACCCGCCGACACATGCGTGACGCAGTCCTGCGCTCGGTGAGTCAGGAGATCGGCCCGGACGGACAGCACTACCGGGACCCGGTGGAAGTGGCGCGCGAGCGCGCCCTCGACATCCTGGAGAACTACCGGCCGGAGCCGCTGGCCGACGACGTGCGCGCCGAGCTGCGCCGGATCGTCGACGCGACGGACGCGGCCGTCAAAGGGTAGCGGCCGGCGCCGGCAACGCGACGTCGACCGGCGCCGGCGAATCCTCCGCGGGCTCCGGCGCCGGGCTCTCCGGCGGCGGAGCCTGCGGCACGACGACCAGCCTGACCGTGCCGAGCACCACGCCGTCGGCGCGGTAGACCACTCTGCCCACCACCGTCCCGTCCTTCGGCCGCGAGGAGAACCCTTGGGGCAGCGTCACCGTGCGGCGGACGGGCGCCGCGCTGCGGGCCACGGCGGTCAGCGTCGTCCGCGCCGCGACCTGCACCTCGCCGCCGCCGGCGAGGGGAACAGCGGCGACGAGATCTCCAGCGGCCACCACGGTCTTCTCCTCGTACAGCGTCGACGCCCACTCGAACATGGCCACGTGGTCGCGCGCGTCCTGGTCCCGATTGCGCGCCCCCAGGCTTGCCGTGATGAAGGGCCGCAGACCCGGCTGCCCCGAGCCGACCAGGCAGAATCCGGCGGCGCCGGTGACTCCGCACTTGATCCCGTCGGCCCACTCCCAGTGCAGAAGGAGGTTGTTGGCCCGCACCAGCAGACGCCGGTCCTGACCCCAGCGCACGGTCGCGTGCTTCCGCCAGACGATGTCGCGGAAGCGGGCATTGCGCATCGCGTACCGACCCAGCCGGGCGAGGTCGTACACCGACGAGTGGTGATAGGGGTCGCGATGGCTGCCGGTGCAGTTCTCGTAGTGCGTGTCGCGGAGGCCCAGTTTGCGCGCCTTCGCGTTCATCCAGCCGACGAACGCCGGCTCGCTGCCGGCCATCGCCGTCGCCAGGGTCAGACCACAGTCCTGGGCGCTCTTGAGCATGAGGCCGAGGAGCGCCTGCCGGATCGTGATGCGCTCTCCCGGGCGCAGGCCGATCCCGCTGCTGTACACGACCGCCGCCGGGGCGGTGACCGTGCGGCTGAGGTACTTGGCGCGCTGCACGACGAGGAGCGCAGTCATGATCTTGGTCGTCGAGGCCATGGGGCGCTCGTCGTGGATGCCCTTGCCGAACAGGACCCGTCCCGTGACCCGGTCGATGATGACGGCGGACGGGGCCAGCGGCTGCGGCGGGCTCACCTCGGCGGCCACCGCCGGGCCCGCGACCAGGCCGAGAAGCAGCAGCGCCAGCGCCCCGAGCAGCGCCGGCGCGATCCCGGCGGCCGGCCGATGCGCCGGACGGCGGCGCCTGGCCCCCCGCTTCCTCATGGCGTCCATCTCCTCCATCGGCACGGTCAGGGGGTCTCCGCCGGCACGCGGCGCGAGAAGAGACGGACGGAGCCGAGCGACACGCCGTCGGCGCGATACGTCACCGACCCGATCTGCGTGCCCGCCGGCGGAGCCGTGGAGAACGACTCCGTGAAGCTGAGCCTCCGGGTCACGCGCGCCGCACGGCGAACCACCACGCGGACGAGGTCGTCCCCGGCGACGGCCACGAGCGCGGCGCCGTCCTTCAGCGTGCGCCGCGCGACCACGTCACCGCGGTGCACGACCCCGCGACGGTGGAAGAGCGACGAGCCGAAGCGCAGGAGCGCCAGACTGTCGGCGATGTTCCGCGTGCGCGTCGGCTCGCGCATGGTCACACTGATCAAGGGACGAAGCCCCGGCGTCCCGGAGGCGACGATGCAGTACCTGGCCGTCGGCGTGTAGCCGCTCTTGACCCCGTCGGCCCAGGCGTAGTCGCGGACGATCCAGTTGCCCGAGACGGCGTGGAAGGTGCGGTCCGGCGGCCACGTGACGTCGGCCTCGGCATGGTTCACCATGGTGCGCGCCACCGGATGACGCAGCGCGGCCAGCCCGAGCTCGGCGAGGTCGGCGGCGCTGGTGACGTGGCGCGGGTCGTCCGGAGCCCCGGTGGAGTTGCGGAAGTCGGTGTCGTCGAGGCCCATCGCCGCGGCCTTGCGGTTCATGAGCTGGACGAAGGAGGGCTCATCGCCCGCCACCGCCCACGCGAGGGCGACGCCGCAGTCGGTGGCGCTGCGCACCATGAGCCCGAGGATGGCCTGCCGGTAGGTGATCTGGTCGCCCGGGGACAGGCCGATGCCGGTCTTGCCGGCGACGGCCTCTGGGGCGACCAGGTAGTCGTCGAGGTCGTCCACCGCCACGTAGTCGAGCAGCACGAGCAACGTCATGATCTTGGTGCACGACGCGGGCTGCAGGCGTCGATGGGCATCCTTCGACCACAGGATCCGGCCGCTCACCCTGTCCACGACCACGCCGGACGCCGCGGCGACGTCGGGCGGCGGCGACGCCGCCACCGCCGGAGGAGCCTGCCAGAAACCGGCGGTGAGGACCGCCAGCAGAAGCAGGAGCGTCGCGCCTGCGGCGCGTCGCGGCCTTGCCGCGTCAGGTGAGTTCACGCGTGCCCCCTCATGTGCCTAGAGTACCCCGTTCGGGGGCCGGGAGACGACCGGGCAGGACGACGAAGGGGGGGCGGGCCTCCCGCCCCTCCCCGCGCCGCTCAGACCGTCAGAATCCCGTCGTCCGCTCCTTGAACCGCTCGACCGAGTTGATCGGGATGTCGAGCAGCTTGCTGATGTTGAACTTGGCCTCCATCATGCCCGGCTCCGTGGGATGCGTGGAGGACGTCATGCTGACGAGGCCGAGGCCGTGCTCCAGGCGGAGCAGCTCCATGGCGACGGGATCGCTGAGGTCGCGCGTGCTGCAGCCCAGCTTGCCGGCCACGTACTCCTTGGCTTCTTTGAGACGCATGCGCTTCGACATCTGCATGCGCGCGACGAGGTCTCCCGCCGCACGCATTCCGCCCATGCCGGACGCCTGCGCGTGCGCACCCTCCATACCGAGGGCGTCGCCGGTCCCCACCTAGTAGCCGTCGATCTTGAGGATCTCGACGAAGGCCTTGCTGGCCCGCGAGGTCGCGTCAGCCGGCGGGAAGAGGCACGTCGGCACTCCGCCGACGCCCATGCCCACGTTCACGTGGACCGGGATCGTGGCGACCTCGGCGGCCGGCTTGATGAAGGTGATCGCCCGGGCGATGTTCCAGGCGGTCGACTTGCCGGTGTTGATGTTGACGGCCGGCCCGTAGATGCTGGCGCCGGCCGCGGTGACCATCTCGAGCTGCTTCAGCGGCCACATGCCGGCGAGGCGCTGGCCGTCGAACTCGAGCTGGCCGTGCATGCCGAGCACGAACTCGCTCGCCATGCCGATCTCGATGCCGAGGTGCGGGTACTTGGCGCGCAGCTTGCGGCAGGCGGTCAGGGCGGCGAGGAAGTCGGCGTCGCCGGCCGCCCCCGTCGTGTCCATGTCGATGCCGTCGGCACCGGCCTCGATCATCGCGTCGGCGACGAAGTCGATGTCCTCGACCAGCATGGCGCAGGCCTCGACCTGGGCGTCGCGGGCCTCGTCGATCTTGCCCATCGGCAGCAGCTCGGACCAGTTCGGGATGGGGCCGTCCGGCTTCGAGTAGCGGCCCAGGTCGGGCATGGCGCCGTACTGCACCGGGTTGGTGAGCAGCGCCTGGGCGATCTTCATGGACTGGCCCTCGTGGGCCACGTTGGTCTTGACGGCCTTGTAGGAGTAGTCCGCCTGCCACAGCTCGGGGATGTCGACGCCGAGCAGCGTCTCGTAGCTCTGCAGGTCCTGCACGCGGTTGCCGATGTGCTTGGTCCCGGTGCCGTCGTTGCTGAGCACGACCTCTGCGCCGATGTCGACGGCGGTGAAGCGCGCGGCCGATGCGTAGATGTCGAGCAGGTGGCCGAGTTCGGCCTGCGTGAGCTCGGGGACCTTGGCCTTCTTGGCCGCGACCATCGTGCCTTCTTCGAGATCGGCCTTGATCTCGGAGCGGGTCATCTCGACGAGCGACCCGTCGCCCATGCGAGTGGGGATCTTGGGTTCCAACAGCATCACCTCCGTGCTTCGTCCGTCCGCCTCGGGGCCCTCCGGGCCGGCGGTCGCTCAATAGCTCTTCCGTGCATTAGTCCGGATCGACCGCCGGCGCCGTGGCGCGTGCGAGGCCCGCGAGCTACCACTGTGTGAGCGAAGCGATTCGACCGCTGTCCGGGCCTCCGCGCGCCAGTCTACCGTGGCGCGCTCAGAGCGCGCCACCGGCCGGAGCCGCCCTGAGGCCGCCCGGCGGCGGAGTCAGGGGCGAGGCGCTACGGTCGCCGTGGAGCCGCCACCGGCGCGTCGACGAACGGCCAGGCCGGCAGATGCCACGCCGAGCTCTCCGCCGGGACGCGGGCGCCGGCGCCGTCCCGTCCACTGCCCAGCGAGAGTGTCAGGGCGCTCCACGACTCCGAGGGGACCCGGCCAGCCAGGTAGAGATGGACCTGGTCCGGCGGCACGACCTCGGCGCCGGTCAGCGCCAGGTCCGCACCGGCGGCGCGCAGCGCGAAACCGCCCGTCGCGCCGGGGACGAGCGAGCTGCCGTCGAGCTTGAACGTCACCGTCACGGTCGTCGCGCCGTCGTAGGCCGCGGTAAGCAGCACCGGCGACCGCGCCGGATCGGCGCCGAGCACGCCGGTGCGGATGGCGGCGGTCCAGCGGTCGGCGATCGCCGCCGACTGCGCGTCGGTCTCGGGGTGCCAGCCGGGCGCCAGGTCGATGTCATACAGCACCGGGCCGGGCACGAGACCGCCGGCGGGCTGCGGCGCGAGCAGCACGTCCTGCTGCGCCTGGCGGATGGTGTCGACCCCCTCCGCCGTCCACCAGGAGCCGAAAGGGAGGTCGCCGATCTGCGCCGGCACGAGAGGAGCCCCGGTCACGAGGCGTACGTCCGTGGCCAGGCCGGCCAGGCCGGCGGCGTACTCGGACCTGCTCGTCGGCCCGCGAGCGTCTCGCTCTCCCTGCCAGAAGAGGACCGCGCGCACGCGGCCGCCGACGGCGTGCACCCTGCGGAGCATCGATCCGAACAGGGTCTTGGAGGACCATGGGCGGATCGAGTCTCGTACCCACTCGGAGAGTGGCGTAGCTCCGGTGGCGCAGGGGATGAACGCGACGGGCACCGCCTCGCGGCGCATCAGACGGTTCGCAATGAGCGGCCAGATCGAGCCGGCTGCGTCGCGGTCGCTGCTCACCTCGTCGACCTGCCCCGCGGCGAGATCCGTCGGGTCGACCAGAGGGCCCCAGCGGTCGTCGTTGCCGAAGAGGCCTGCCTTCATCACCGGGTTCACCGCGTGATTCAGATGCTTGCCCCGGCCGCTGGCGTTGCTCTGGCCGGCGATCACGTAGATATCTCCGACGCCCACGTAGGGGACGGTCGCGGCGACGGCGTGGCAACGGGCCGAGCGCACGATGACGGCGCCCTGGCCCTGCCGGCAGGACGACATCCTGACTCTGAACCGGCCCGTCTTCGAGCAGGGCGCCCGCATCCATGTCCTCGACGACCAGCGGATCTGGACCGTTCCGGAGAGGCCCACCAGCCTGCCCCTCACGACGATGTCCGCGAGGCCGGCCGCGTCGCGCTGCACGACTTGATAGGCGCTCGGCGATGAGACCTCGATCCGCGGCTGGGCGGGCGGAGAAGCAGCGGACCCCGGCACGGCAGCCGAGCAGTCGGCGGTGACCGTCATCGGGAACGCGACCGCCGCCAGGAGGGCCGGAAGCTCCCACCCCCACCCACGGCGCCGGAATCTCACCACGGCTCCTCCTCGACGGGGAGGCGCAGAGCCGTCAATGCGGGCAGCCGCCACAGCGAGCGCTCGACGGGCACCGGCGCTCCGGCGCCGGCTCGGCCCTGACCGAGGCTCACCGTGAGGTCCCCGTCAGGCCGGGCGGCGAGGAAGAGCTTCACCGTCGCCGCCCCGGTCACCTCTGCGCTCGCCACCTCCACCGGCTCGCCTCCGGCCTCGACGGTGAAGCCACCGGCCGGCCCGACGACGAGCGGCGAGCCGCGGAAGCCCACCTCGATGCTCGTGGCTCCGTCGTAGACCGCCCCGACGAGCCGCGGCGCGGCGGGCATCCGGTAGCCGAGCAAGCCTCCAAGGATCGCCGCGGCCCAGCGGTGCGCCGCCGTGGCCTGGTCCTTGGGCTCGGAGATGTGCCAGCCGCCCTCGAGGTCGATGTCGTAGAGCGACGGGCCTCGCACGAGGTCGGTATCGACGTCGCAAGCGTGCTGCGCCGCCGCGCGGATCCCGTCCACGCCGTCGGGGGGATAGCGCGTGGCCAGGAAGTCCCCGATCTGCCCCACGACCACGCGGACGCCGACGTCCTGGCGGAGCTGGAGGGCGAATCTGCGCAGCTGCCGTTCGTAGATCGCGGGCGACACGCGCCAGCGTGCGTCCGACTCCCCCTGCAGGAGGAGCACGGCGCGGACGCGGCCGCCGGCGGCGCGAACGCGTCGCACCATGGAACCGTACAGTGTGCGGCTCGACCGCGGGCGCGAGGGGTCGCGAAGCCAGCGCTCCATGGTCACGTTGCCGCGCGCGCACGGGATGAAAGCCACCGGGACGTCCTCGGCCGCCATGAGCTCCGTGGCCACGAGCGGCCACACGGAGCCCCCGGCATGCCAGTCGATGCTCACCGTGTCGATCTGCCCCGCAGGATCATCGACCGGGTCGCTCAGCTGCCGCCAGCGGTCGTCGTTGCCGAAGAGGCCTGCCTCGAACACAGGGTGCTCGGCGACGCTGAGATAGGCACCCCTGCCGCTCGCGTTGCTCTGACCGGCGATGACGTAGATGTCGCCCACGCCGACGCGGTCCCTGATCACGCGGACCGAGGGATAGCTGCGACTTTGGATCTCCAGAGGGGCCTGCCCCGGACCGATCACATCCAGACGGGCAGTGAACATGCCGTCGCGCCGGGCCCGCAGCCCCATCCAGGGCCCGCCGCTCCAGCGGACCCGCAGCCGGCCGTCGAAGCCGATGCAGCGGCCGCTGATGACGATCCGGGCCTGGCCGCGCGCGTCGCGCTGGACCACTTGGTGGGCCCGCGGAGAGTCGAGCCGGATCGCGGGACCGCGGGAGGGTCGTGCGGACACGCTCGACGCCGCGCCCAGCAGCGTCGCGAGCGCGACCAGGATGGCGACCAGACCGACTCGAACGCGCATCGCTCCTGCCCTCCACTCGACGCCCCGGGCCTCTCCCACGCTGGAGCCGGCGGGCGGGGTCGAACCGCCGACCTGCCGCTTACAAGGCGGCTGCTCTGCCAACTGAGCTACGCCGGCCCGCCGACAAGTGTACCCCAGCAGGCGGGTACCCGACGGCCACGGACTCGGGCATACTGACGTCATGGCGACCTTGCAGCAGACCCGCCACAGCCGCTCGTGGAGGCTGGCGGCCCTCGCGGCCGCGGCCGCGCTGACGTGGCTCCTCGCGGCGCCCGCGACCTCCTTCGGCGCTGCGGCGCCGGCGGTCAAGGCGCGCAGCGGCATCATGATCAGCCGCACCACGGGTGACGTCCTCTGGTCGAAGAATCCCGGTCTGCGGCTGCCTCCGGCCTCGTGCACCAAGATCATGACGGCGCTGCTCGTGCTCGAGCACTACGGCGACCTCGGCCGCTACCTGCGCGCGCCGGCCGGCGTCAAGGACCAGCAGACGGTCGCCATAGGGCTTCGCCCGGACGACCGCATCACCGTCCGCCAGGCGCTGCGCGCGATGCTCGTCAAGAGCGCCAACGACGCGACCGTCACCCTCGCGGTCGGAGTGGCGGGCAGCGAGCGGGCGTTCGTGCGCCAGATGAACCGCAAGGCCGCCAAGCTCGGGCTGACCCACACGCACTACGTGAACTCGCGGGGCAAGGACGCGACCGGGCACTACACGTCCGCGCGCGACCTGGCCACGCTGAGCCGCCACGTGTGGACGCAGTACGCCTTCTTCCGCGACGCCGTCGACACCAGCACCGCAGTGATCACGTGGCCGCCGTCCCACCAAGTGACGGTGACGTCCCACAACCGGATCCTCGACTACGCGTGGGGGGACGGCATCAAGACGGGCGCCACGGCCAAGGCCGGCAAGGTCCTCGTCGGCTCGGGGACCCCGAGTGGGGTGCCGCTCATCGTCGTCACCATGCACGAGCCGTCGCGCGACCAGGAGGAGAAGGACGCGGTCGCGCTGTTCAAGTGGGGCGCCGCACGGTGACCCGGCGCTTCGCCCGGCGGGAGCGCCTCACCATCCGTTCGAAGACGGCGCTCCCTGTCTTCGCCGCCGCTCTGCTGCTGCTCCTCGCCGGGTGTGGCGGTACGAGCGAGCCGCCGTCGCCTCCGTCCCCCACGAGCACCGCTCGCCCCGAGGTCGAGGCCTGGACGGGGATCCTCATGGAGCGCGCCTCCGGAAACGTGCTGTGGAGCAAGGATCCGGACCGCGAGCTGCCTCCGGCGTCCTGCACCAAGATCATGACCGCGCTGCTCACGCTGGAGCACGCGGACGACCTCGACGCCTACGCCACGGTCCCGGACATCCCTCTGCCCCAGAAGGTCGGCGTCGATCTCCGGCCCGGCGACCGCATCACGGTGCGCGAAGCTCTGACGGCGCTCATGGTCAAGAGCGCCAACGATGCCGCCCTCACGCTGGCGAGCTACGTCGGCGGGAGTGAGAAGAAGTTCACCCGGCTCATGAACCGGCGCGCGCAGGAACTCGGACTCACGCACACCCACTTCAAGAACTGCCGGGGGACTCCGGAAGACGGCCACTACTCCTCGGCGCGCGATCTCGCGATGCTGGGCCGGGTGGCGATGCGCGACGCCACCTTCAGGGAGCTCGTCCGCACGAAGACGGCGGTGATCCATTACCCGCCGGACGCCGCGGTGCCCGTGGAGAACCACAACCGTCTGCTCGACTACCCGTGGGGCGACGGCATCAAGACCGGCGCGACCAGCAAATCGGGCAAGGTCCTCGTCGGCTCGGGCAAGCCCGGGCCGGTCGCCCTCATCGTCGTGACCATGCACGAGCCGACGCGCGAGCAGGAAGTCGAAGACGCGCTTGCGCTGTTCGAGTGGGGCACGGCCGAGTACCTTCGGCGCTCGGCCCCATCGCCTTCCGCGCCGGCCTCACCCTGACGCCGCCGCCGGCCTTGGTCCCGGCGGCACAGCGCCGGCTCAGCCCCCCGTGAGCTCCCTGAGCCGCTCCGCCGAGCGCACCGGTACCTCCAGCACGCGGGCGATGTTGATCTTCGCCTCGATCGCCAGCGCGTCGTTCACCGTCGCGGTGTCCTCGGTCGGGATCGTGCCGAGTCCGCGTTCGCGACGGACCTCGGACATGGTCACCGGGTCGCTCAGATCGGCCGGGCTCACACCCAGCTTGTCCGCCACGTAGGCCTTCGCCTCGGGAAGCCTCATCCGCCGGGTCATCTGCATGCGGGCCACCAGATCTCCGGCGGTCCGCAATCCGCCCATACCCGACGCGACACCGTGGCCGATCCCCTGGCTGTGGTTGTCGCCGGCGCCGATCTACAAGCCGTCGAGCCGCAGGACGTCGGCGCAGGCGCGCGAGGCGCGCGAGACGGCGTCGACCGGCGGCAGCGCGTGCATGGGGACGCCGCCCACGCCCATCCCCCCATTGAGGTGGATGGGGATCTCGGCGGCGTCCGTGCACGGCTTGACGATGGTGCACGTGCGCGCCACGTTCCAGGCGACCGTCTTGCCGGTGTTGACGTTGACGGCCGGCCCGAAGATGGAGACGCCGGCCTTCGCGGCCAGGCGCATCTGGTCCGCCGGCCACAAACCTGCCAGGCGCACGCCGTCGTACTCGAGCTCTCCATGCATGCCCAGCACGAACTCGCTGGCCATGCCGATCTGGATGCCCCAGTCGGGATACCGGGCGCGGATGCGCTCGATGGCGCGGAGGGCGGCGAGGAAGTCGGCATCGCCGGCCGCCCCGGCCGTGTCGAGATTGATGCCGTCGGCGCCGGCCTCGTACATGCCCTCGGCGACGTAGACGATATCGTCGACGGCGACCTCCACGGCCTCTTCCTGAGCCGCGCGGGCCTCGTCGATGCGGCCCAGCGGCAGCAATTGCGACCAGTTTGGAACAGGGCCGTCGGGCACCGTGTAGCGTCCCAGGTCCGGCATCGCGCCATACGCGACGGGGATGGTGAGCAGGAGCTGCGCCTGGCGCATGATCTCCTGCTCGAACGGCAGCACCGGCTTGATCGGCTTGAACGAGTAGTCGTGGTGATAGAGCTCCACTGTGTCGGTGCACACGGTCTGTTCGTAGTTCTGCAGGTCGGTGATCCGCGAGCCGGTGTCCTGGCTGCCCACGCCGTCAGACGTGAGGATGCACTCGTCACCGATGTCCACGGCGCTGAAGCGCGCGCGGCTCGCGAAGACGTCGACGAGGTGGTCGATCGCGTCGGCGCCCAGCGGCTCGACCTTGGCGCGCTTCACCCCCGCCTCGACGCCGGCATGGATGTCGGCCTCGATCTCCGCCCGGGTCATCCGCACCAGCGATCCGTCGCCCATGCGCGTCGGGATGCCTTCCATCGCCCCCTCCGTCGGTCTCGCGCTTTGCAGTCTCGCCCTCCGAGCGCCCGCCGCATCTGATGCGGCCTGCTCGGCGGCGACCCGAGGCTACAGGTACGGGCCGTCCCTGTCAGCGACGGATAGTTCGGCAAAGTTGACGGCCGCGCAGGCCAAAGATGCGGCAACCGCGGCGCGAGGACCATAAAGGCGCGAACTGGCGCCGGAAAGGGGCGAGGCCCCGTCGGGGAACGGGGCCTCGTACAAGGGCTTTGGGGCAAACCCTCGTGGTGGGGGGGTCTTCGCTTGCCAGCGAAAGGAGCCACTCACATCCTCCCCAATGAATGTTGCGACGGCGTGAAGCGGCGCGAACGCATGCGTAGCCGTGGTTGGAGATCCGTTACAGGGCAGGCGCGGACCCGAGGTGGGGCTGGGATCCGCGCCCTGAAGGTGCCCGAAGGCCGGCGAGCGGGCCGCTTTTGGGGGCGGCCGCCCGCCGGCCATCAGGCCGTGGTTCGCCCGGGGCCGGGGCGAACCAAGAAGATAGGAGGTACCAGCACTTGGCGCTGGCAGCGGGCTTCTCGGAGACGGGAAGCGTCGCAAGGCGGACACTAGGATCCATGTGTTTCGGAATAGTTAACCAACTATTAACCGATATGAAGTGAGCAGTATGGAAAGCCTGCATATGGTGAATCGCTTAAGGTAGCTTCACGACCGTTTTGAGGCATCGTGTGGCGCGTCACGCGAATCAGGTGAGCCGAAGTTGCCCCTCCTGGCCCTCCGGACCGGCGACCAGTGACCGCAGGCCGGCCTCGTCGATGACCGTGACACCGAGGGCGTTCGCCTTGTCGAGCTTGGACCCGGCGTCCTCCCCGGCGACGACGTAGTCGGTCGCCCGGCTCACGGAACTGGTCACCTTGCCGCCGGCGGCCTCGATCAGGACCTGGGCCTGCCCACGAGTGAGCGTCGGCAGCTTACCGGTGAGCACGAGGGTCGAGCCCGTGAGCGAGCCCTCGCGGCGTGCCGGAGTCTCCTCCACGAGGCGGACCCCGGCGGCGCGCAGCTTCTCGATGGTCTCGCGGTTGTGCTCGTCACCGAGGAACTGCTCCACCGCCTCGGCGACCACCGGGCCGACCCCCGGCACTTCCGCGAGATCGGCGGCGCCGGCCGCGAGGAGCAGGTCCATGCTGGGATACTGCTCCACGAGCGCCTGCGCGGTCACCGAGCCAACGTGGCGGACGCCCAGGGCGAACAGTACGTTGGCGAAGGGCCGTTCCCTGGACGCCTCAATGGCGGCCAGCACCTTGTCGGCGCGCTTGGCCTCGACGAGCTCGAGCGCCCCGTCCTCGCCCTTGCGCATCTTGCCACCGAACCCCGGCAGGGCGACCACCTTGCCGGCCTCGAGACGCACGAAGTGCTCGCGCTCGAGGCCGTAGAGGTCGGCGACGTTGCCGATCAGCCCCTGCTCGTGGAGCAGCACGACCGTCTCTTCGCCGATGCCCTCGATGTCCATGGCGCCCTTGCTGACGAAGTGCTTGATGCTCTCCACGAGCTGCGCCGGGCACGAGCGGTTGGGGCAGCGGACGGCGACCTCACCGGTCTCGCGCACGGTCTCCGAGCCGCAGGCAGGGCACACGCGGGGCATCGTCCACTCGGGCAGGGCGACGTGCCGCTCCTCCCGGCCCACCAGTTGCCCGTCGGCGTCGTTCGTCTCCCCGGTCGTCACGGGACCGACGACCTGCGGAATGACGTCGCCGGCTCGCTGCAGGATCACGTCGTCGCCGGGGCGGATGTCCTTGCGCCGGATGTCGTCCTCGTTGTGCAGCGTCGCGCGCTCCACGGTGACGCCGCCGACGAACGCCGGCTCGAGCACGGCGAAGGGCGTGAGCACGCCGGTCCTCCCCACGTTGACCTCGATGCTGTGCAGCCTGGTCGTCACCGTAGTCGGCGCGAACTTGAAGGCGATCGCCCAGCGGGGATCGTGCGCGACGCTCCCCAGGGCGCGCTGGAGGACGAACGAGTCGACCTTGACCACGGCGCCGTCGATGTCGTAGTCGAGGTCGCCGCGACGCTCCTCCCAGGCGCGGCACGCCGCGGCGGCCTGCTCGATGCCGTCCACGGTCACGATCTGCGGGTTGACCCTGAACCCTGCCGCCCGCAGCCACTCGAGCGCGCTGTGGTGATCGGGCAGGTCCAGTCCCTCGGAGTAGCCGACGGCGTAGCACCAGACGTCGAGCGGACGGGCGGCGGCCAACCTCGGATCGAGTTGCCTGATGGACCCGGCCGCGGAGTTGCGCGGATTGACGAACGCCGGCAGCCCGTCGGCGACACGCTGCTCGTTGAGGCGAGCGAACGCGGCGAGCGGCAGGTAGACCTCGCCGCGCACCTCGACCACCGGCGGCGGGTCGCTCGTGAGCAGGCGCAGGGGCACGGAGCCGATCGTGCGCAGGTTGGCGGTGACCTCCTCGCCCACCTCCCCGTCGCCGCGCGTGGCGCCGACGCTGAACACGCCGTCGCGGTAGGTGAGCGAGATGGCGAGGCCGTCGATCTTGGGCTCGACGACGTAGCGCAGCGGCACGTCGTCGAGCTCCCTGGCCTCGAGCAGCCGCCGGTTGCGCTGGTCCCACGCCAGCAGTTCGTCCTCCCCCCGCGCGTTGGCGAGGGAGAGCATCGGCTCGAGGTGGCGGACCTGCGTGAACCCCTCGAGCGGCGCGGCGCCGACGCGCTGCGTCGGCGAGTCCGGCGTGCGCAGCTCCGGATACTCCTGCTCGAGCGTCTGCAGCTCGCGATACAGCGCGTCGTAGACGGCGTCGTCGATCTCCGGCCGGTCGAGCACGTAGTACAGATGGGCGTGCCGGTTGATGGTCTCACGCAGTCCGGCCGCCCTGGCCGCCGCCTCAGCCTCGCTCACCGCATCCCCCTTTCGCGGGCCGCCCCGCGGCCGCCGCGCCTACTCGCTGGTGGCGCCCTCGCCCGGCGTAGCGCGCACGCCGCGCAGGCACAGGTCGAGCAGCTCGGCGGGCTCGTCGAGCCAGTAGTCGGGACCGGAGGCCATGAGGGCCTCTCGCCCGAACACCCCCCACGCCACAGCCGCGGTCGCCATGCCGGCCGCGCGGCCGGCCTCGATGTCCACCGGGCTGTCGCCGATGTAGAGTGCGCCCTCCGCCGACGCCCCGAAGCGCTCGAGGCACAGGCGCAAGGGCACCGGCGACGGCTTGTGCTCCGTCGTGTCACTGGCGGTGATCACGACCTCGAAGTGCTCGCGCAGGCCGACGGCGCGGAACGCCATCTGCGTGGTGTCCGCACTCTTGCTGGTGACGATGCCGAGGCGCCTGCCGGCGGCCCGCAAGCCGTCGAGCACCTCGGCGATCCCCTCGTAGCCGCGGATGAGCTCGTCGTGCCGGCGATGGTTGTACTCGCGGTACACGTCGTAGAGCTCCTGCGCGCGCTCCGCGGAGAGCCGGACCATCTGGGCCATGAGCGGCTGGCCGACGCCGTGGAGGATCACCTCGTCGGGCAGCGTCTCGCCCAGCACCGTCCGCGTGGCGTAGCGGAACGACTCGACGATGAGCTCGACCGTGTCGACGACGGTGCCGTCGAGGTCGAAGACCACGGGGTCGAAGCCGATCGGCTCATCGGGCACGGAGACGCTCCAGGTCGAGGTCCCATTCCGCAAGGTCGGTGAGCAGTGCCGGGTCGAGCAGGTCGTAGCGCAGCGGTGTGACGGCGACGGCGCCGGAGGCGACCACGTCGAAGTCCGTCTCCACCCACTCCCCAGAGGCGGGATGCTCGCACGGCAGGTAGTGCTCGCTCGGGGCGGCGCCGGGCTCCGCCAGCGTGACGTAGTCGTAGGCGCTCGCGCCGCCGAGCCGCGCGGGGCGGATGCCCGTGAAGGCGGTGAGCGGCCGGTCGGGGAGATTGACGTTGAGGATGCTGTGGCGTGGCAGGCCGCGCTCGATGACGTGGCCTACCATGGCCCGCAGGACGGGCACGGCCTCGTCGAGCCAGCCGGGCTCGAGCGCCTCGACCGAGAACGCGACCCCGGGGTGCCCGCGCAGGGCGGCCTCGAAGGCGGCGCCGACGGTGCCGGAGTAGGAGGCGTCGGCGCCCATGTTGCCGCCGGCGTTCACGCCGGACACGACGAGATCGGGCAGAGGGCAGCGCAGGCCCAGCAGCGCGATGCGCACGCAGTCCGACGGCGTGCCGTCGACGGCGAAGCCCTCGTAGCCGCCGCCGAAGCCTCGCGGCTGCATCGAGAGCGGCCGGCGCACGGTGATGCCCCGCGCGACCGCGCTCATGTTGCGGTCCGGCGCGATGGTGGTGACCTCCCCGAGGCCGTCGACGGCGCGGCGCAGCACGGCGATGCCGGGGGCGTCGATGCCGTCGTCGTTGGTGAGGAGGATCTGCAGGGTCACACGCCGATTCTAGCGGAACGCCGGTTGACGATGTCCGGGGCGAGCGGGAGGCCCCGTTGACGTTGGCCGGCGAAGGCCTCGCGCCTCGTTGACATTGGTCCCTGCCTCTCGCGCCGCGCCGCGGCCGCCTGTAGCCTGAGACGGCGACGGACGGCGGCGCGCCCAACGGCAGGATTGACTCCGCGCCCGTCGTAGGAGAGCCGAGGCAAGGCTGCGAAGGAGCCGCGTGACCCAGACGACGCACGTCCCGACCGACCGTGACGGCAGACGCCTGACCCTGCGGCGCGGCGCCGCCCTGCTGGCATCCCTCGGCGTGGTGTCGGCCCTGGTCACCGTAGCCGGACCGGGCTATCTCTGGCCGCTCTTCCTCTTCCCGCTCGTCCTCGCCACCGTGTTCTTCTTCGAGCTCGGCAGCCTCGCCGTCACCGTGTGGCTCGGCAACTTCTTCGTGCTCTACTTCAGCTTCGTCGCGCCGGCGACGCCCGAGATGGTGCGCCAGGCGCTCCTCGGCACCGCGCTGTTCTTCTTCGCCGGCCTCTTCCTCGGCCGCGTGCAGCGGCGGCACCGCGACGCGCAGCGAGAGCTCGCCGCCACAACCCTCACGGACCGGCTCACCGGGCTCTACAACTACGGCACCTTCGTCGACTACCTTCACAACGAGGTGACCAAGGTCGACCGCTACGGCGGCGAGCTCGCGCTGCTCATGCTCGACCTCGACCACTTCAAGCAGTTCAACGACCGGCACGGCCACGAGGCCGGCAACGAGCTGCTGCGACGCCTCGGCGGCGCCGTTGGGTCACTGGTGCGCGACGCGGACGTCGCCGCGCGCTACGGCGGCGAGGAGTTCGCCGTGCTCATCCGCGGCGACGAGTCCCAGGGCTATGAGCTCGCCGAGCGGCTGCGCCGAGCCGTCGAGACGGTCACCGTCGACGTCCGCGGCGGCGAGAAGGTATGCGCCACGATCTCCGTCGGCATCGCCACCTACCCCGCCGGCGCCGCCGACGAGGCCGAGCTCATCGAGTCGGCGGACGCCGCGCTCTACGAGAGCAAGCGGCGCGGCCGCAATCGCGTGACCATCTTCACGGGCGTGGCCGGCGAGCGGGAGCTGCCCGCGAGCCTGTCCGCCTGAGCACGCGAGAAACGCGAGCAGGCCGCGCCGGCGGAGCGGTGCGCGGCCGGTTCACTCCGGGAACGTCACCTGCGGCAGCCGCGTGTCGGCGCGCGCGAAGGCCTCGCCGCAGAACAGCTCGACCCCGTTGCGCGCCAGCACCTGGTGCTGCTCCTGGTCGCGCACCCCCGTGGCGATGAGCTGGGCGCCGGTGCGCCCGGCGAACCGCACCAGCAGTTGCACGACCTCGATCGCGGTCTGGTCGCCGGCGAGGCCCGCGACCAGCATGGGATCGAGGCACAGGTAGTCCGGGCGGGCCTCCGCGATGAGCTCGAGGGCGGTGAACTGGGCCCCGATGCCCGACACGCAGAGCAGGAAGCCGAGGTCGCGAACGTCGGCGAGCGTGCGCAGCGTGGACGCCGTGCTGGACATCAGATCCTCGGCGTCGATCTCGAACACCACGTGCTGCGGGACGAGCGCCTGGTTGAGCGAGTAGAACTCGCTCACGGCGACGACGGCGGCGTTGGGCAGCTCGCCGGCGGCGCAGCCGAGGAACAGCAGGTCGTCCGGCTTGAGTCCGGCCGCGGCCGAGACCGTGGCTTCTCGGGCGACCACGCCGTAGGAGGCCAGCACCTGCGAGCGGCGCACGACGTCCAGCAACACGTCCGGCAGCCGCAGCGGCGAGTAGAAGGGGCCGCGCACGCTGCTGCGGTAGCCGATCACCTCGCCGGCCACGGGATCGACCACCGGCTCGAACAGCGGCTCGAGGTCGCCCCTCGACACGCAGTCGGCGAGCGTCGTCTCCAGATCCCGCTCGTAGATCGCCGCCTGCTCCTGCGCGGCCTGCATCGCGAGAGCGAGACCGTGCTGCAGGTTCTGCTCGAAGGTGAGCTCGGCGTCGACGGCGAGGATCGCCGAGCCGACCGACGGGTGCACGCGGTCGTACACGCCGGGCGCGAGATCGTTCAGCAGCAGCGACTGCAGGCGCTCGTACACGCGCCGCGTCACCGCCGCAAGGTCGTCGTCGGCGATCACGGCGGAGGATCGCGGCGGGGAGAGGAGCACGATGAACGCATCGTCGGTGAGCGTGAAGTCGCTGACCACGTCGAGGCGGCGCAGGGTTCCGCCCACCATGCCCTCGAGGTTGGCGGCCACGGCATCGAGGATCTCGGCGACGATGCGCCAGCCGAACACCGGCTCAAGGCGGCCGTAGCGCGCCAGACTCACGTAGAGGAGAGCCACCTGGCCCGACTTCTCGAGCTCGAGCCGGATGGAATCGGCGACGAGATTGAGTGAGGGAAGCCGTGACGGGCCGTCGCTGACCAGCCCCCGCAGGGTGGTCTGCGCCTTGCGCAGGGCCTCGTCGGTCGGTCGCTCCACGCAGCTCACCCCCCGGCGAGTCAGGTCGCCTTCTGCGTCTCCTTGGCCTTGCCGTCGCCCGCGGCCGGCTTCTTCTCGCTCTTCGCGGGATCGCCGTCGCCGGACGAGCTCTTCCCCGAGCTCTCAGAGGAGCCCGAAGAGGACTCATCGGAACCGGACTCCCGGCCGCCGGAGCGCCTGCCGGAGCCCTTGCCGTAGTCGGTGGTGTAGAAGCCTGAGCCCTTGAAGTGGATCGCGACCGGGTGCAGTACCTTGCGCAGGGGGCCGCCGCACTTCTCGCACTCGACGAGTGGATCCTCGCTCATCTTCTGCATGACTTCGAACGAAACGCCGCAGTCTTCGCACTGGTACTCATAGATAGGCACGCAGGAGTCTCCCGGGCGTGGTCACAAGGGGCCTGAGTGTAGCACAGGCCGGCCGCGGCACGCTGCGCCGCGCGGCCGGCCTCACGGAGCGAACGGCGGCAGATGCCCGGCGATGATGAGCGCCGGCTCCCAGGCTCGGATGCGTCGCCACGAGGCGAGGACAGCCCCGGCGACCGGCCCGGAGGGCGCCATGGCGTCGAATTCGTCACGGCCGGGGCCGATGGTGTCGCCGCACAGGACGACCCGCCCCTCGGCGGTGTCCACAGCCAGGCTGATGTGCCCGTCGCAGTGCCCGGGCGTGAGCGCCCACTCGAGGCCGGGCGCGAGCTCACCGGCATCGCCGCTCAGCAGCTCGAGCGGCAGCAGTCCGAGCAGGCCGCCGACGAGGGGCCAATAGGCCGACGCGGTCTCGAGCTCGTGGACCGCCACGGGCGCGGGGACGGACGCGCAGCCGCCGGCGTGATCCAGGTGGGCGTGCGTGAGCACGACCAGATCGACGTCGGCGGACGAAAGCCCCCGCGCCTCGAGCGCGCGCAGCGCCGGGTCGTTCTGCAGCGGCAGGCCGGGGTCGACGAGGATGGTCCGCGGCCCGCGCAGCAGGATGGTGTTGGGGAACGTCGTCATCCCCACCACCGGCCGCCGCTCGCGGAGTTCGCGGTACTCGACGAATGCCTCGGGCGAGCGGTGCTCGGGCAGCACGTCGACGGCGTCGCCCTCGACGCTGAAGACGAAGCGCGCCGTCGGGATGAGCAGGTCGACCTGGTACGTCGCGGGCTCGTCGCCCGTCGTCACTTCTCCTCCTCCGCGGCCACGTCGGCATCGTCGCGTGCATAGAGGAAGTCGACCTTGTCGAGGTTCAGGATGATGAAGGGCGCCGTGTCGACGAGGTCGTGGCTGGCCTTATCGTAGATGCGCACCTTGGAGAGCGTGAGCCGCGTGTCACTGAACGCCCGGATGTAGTCCGAAGGGCGCCTGGAGCTCGAGCGCTGACCGACACCGAAATGGGCGATGCCGATGATCTTGAACTCGCCGATGTACGCCACGACTTCGAGCTCCTTGAATCCTCCGTCCCGCGGTGCCTCCATGCCGGCGCGACCCTCATCCATCGTCTTCTCCTTCTGCCGAAGCGGCCGAGGCCGCACCGGCGGCGCGTGAGGCGCCGCCCTGAGCTCGAACGGGAGCGCGGCCTTCCGCCGCGCAGGGGGTCCCGGCAAAGGCGTGGACCGCGCCCCGGCCGGGACGGGCGGCGAGACGAAGACGGCCGAGGGCCTCACGCCGCGACTCTCCGAACCGCGGCGCGAGCACCACTCCGACGGCGGCGCCCACGACGCCGCCGACGACCGCCCTGCGAGCCTTACCCATGCGGCGACTATAGCCGCACGAGGCTACTTCGTGAACACCAGGGCTCCGTCCGCGAGTCCCACCTTGATGGCGTCGCCTTCGGCGAACCTCCCCCGCAGCAGCGCGCTGGACAGCGGGTTCTCCACGAGGCGCTGGATCGCGCGCTTCATCGGCCGAGCCCCGTACTCGGCGTCGTAGCCTTGCTCGGCCACGAACTCCCTGGCCTCCTGAGTCACCTCGAGAGACATGCCCTGGCCTTCCACGAGCCGCCGCAGGTGCGTGAGCAGCAGATCCACGACCTCGGTGAGCTGCTCGCGCGTCAGCGGGTCGAAGACGATGACCTCGTCGATCCGGTTCAGGAACTCCGGCCGGAACGACCTGCGCAGCTCTTCGAGCAGGCGCCTCTCAAGGTCGTCGTGCTCGCTGCCGCCGGCCCCGGCGGCGAAACCGAGCGGGCTCCTGCCGATGACACTGCTGCCCAGGTTGCTGGTCATGATGACGACGGTGTTCTTGAAGTCAACCGTGCGGCCCTTGCCGTCCGTGAGTCTGCCGTCGTCGAGGATCTGGAGCAGAGCATTGAAGACATCCGGGTGCGCCTTCTCGATCTCGTCGAAGAGCACCACGCTGTAGGGGCGCCGGCGCACGGCCTCGGTGAGCTGCCCCCCCTCGTCGTAGCCCACGTAGCCCGGCGGCGCGCCCGTGAGCCGGGATACGGTGTGCTTCTCCATGTACTCGCTCATGTCGAGACGCACGAGCGCTTCCTCTTCGTCGAAGAGGAACTCGGCCAGGGCGCGCGCCAGCTCGGTCTTGCCGACGCCCGTCGGGCCGAGGAACAAGAACGAGCCGACGGGGCGCTTGGGATCCTTGAGCCCCGCCCGGGCCCTGCGCACGGCTTCGCTGACCGCTGCGACCGCGCGCTCCTGGCCTATCACCCGCCCGTGAAGCTCGCGCTCCATCTCGAGCAGCTTGTCCGCCTCCTCCTGCAGCATCCGCTGCACGGGGATGCCGGTCCACTTGCTGACGAGCGCGGCGATGTCGTCGGCGTCCACGGTGGCGTCGGCGATGCCCTTGTCGGCCAGCCACGAATCCTTGGCGGTGACGAACGTCTTCTGGATCTTGTCGCTCTGCTCCTTGAGCTGGGCGGCCCGCTCGTAGTCCTGCACCTGGACCGCCGCCGCGCCCTCGCGCGTGAGCTCCTGGAGCCTGAGCTCCATCTCGCGCAGGTCCGGCGGCAGCATCGTCGCCTCGATGCGCAGCTTGCTGGCCGCCTCGTCGAGCAGGTCGATGGCCTTGTCCGGAAGGAAGCGGTCGCTGATGTAGCGATCGCTCAGATGAGCCGCCTCGCGCACGGCGGCGTCGGTGATCTTGACCTTGTGATGCGCCTCGTACTTGTCGCGCAGCCCCTCGAGGATGGCGACGGTCTCCTCGACCGTGGGCTCCCCGACGAGGATCGGCTGGAAGCGGCGCTCCAGGGCGGCGTCCTTCTCGATGTGCCGACGATACTCGTCGAGCGTGGTGGCGCCCACGCACTGGAGCTCACCACGGGCGAGCATCGGCTTCATCATGTTCGAGGCGTCGATGGCGCCCTCGGCGGCGCCGGCGCCCACGACCGTATGCAGTTCGTCGATGAACAGCACCACGTCCTTGGAGCGCTGGATCTCGTCGAGCGCTCCCTTGAGGCGCTCTTCGAACTCGCCGCGGTACTTGGAGCCGGCGACCATCGCACCGAGGTCCAGCGCGAGCACGCGCCGTCCGCGCAGAAGCTCCGGCACGTCGGCGTTGACGATCTTCTGCGCGAGCCCGTCGGCGATGGCCGTCTTGCCCACGCCGGGCTCGCCGATCAGCACCGGGTTGTTCTTGGTCCTGCGGCTGAGCACCTGGATGACCCGCTTGATCTCCTCGTCGCGGCCTATGACAGGGTCGAGCTTGCCGTCGCGAGCCATCGCGGTGAGGTCGCGTGTGTACTTCTTCAGCATGCTCTCGCCGGTGGCGCTGGCCTCGTAGTCGGTGCCGGTGGCGCGCACCTGGGCCAGCGCGTGGCGCAGACGCTCCTCGGTCACGCCCACGTCCTTGAGAAGCGCGCTGCCGGGGCCTTCGCCCTCGAGCAGGATGCCGAACAGGAGGTGCTCCGTGCCGACGACCTCGTCGCCCATCTTCTGCGCCTCCTGGACGGCGAGGTCCAGAGCGGCCTTGGCGCGCGGGGTCATGTAGAGCATCTCGTCTGGTCCGGAGGGGCCCGAGGTGCCGACCGGCTGGTTCTGCGCCATCTGGTCGGCACGGGTCATCAGGGCGCCCTTGTCGACGCCCAGCGTGTTGAGGAGTTGTTCGACGACGCCGCCGGGCAGGCTGAGCACACCGATCAGGAGGTGCTCGGTGCCGAGCACGTTGCGTGGGCCCCGGCGGACGACGCCTTGCGCCGTCTCGATCGCCTCACGGGCTCGTTCGGAGAACTTGTTCACGTCCATCTGTGGTTCCTTGGGTCGAAGCTGGATGCTCCTGGAAAGGTCTCGGGGGTGCGGGCGGGACCCGAAGGGTCGGCCCGCGGCGTCAGGCGTGCCGGCGCCGGCGGCCGATGTGGACGACCTGGGTACGGCTCACCGGCACCAGGTCCATCCGGTGCGAGCGCTCCACGCGTTCCACCTCGCGGCGCATGGCCTCGGCGGCCTCCGCCAGCTGGGTCTGGAGCGCCAGCATCTGGCGGCCCATGGCGTTCAGCTGCTCCTCCATCGCGAGCACACGCTCCACGCCCGCGAGGTTGAGCCCGAGCTCCGTGAGCTCCTGGATGCGCTGCAGCCGCTCGACGTCGCGCTCCGAGTAGCGACGCGTGTTCTTGGCCGTGCGCTGCGGGCGCACCAGCCCGCGCCGCTCGTAGAGGCGCAGCGTCTGCGGGTGCATGCCCGCGAGCTCCGCCGCCACGGAGATCATGAAGAGCGGTCTGTCGCTGTCGCGTTCTTGTCTCATGACCGGGTGTCCGGCATCAGTCGGCCGTCGAGCGCGGGTCCGGGAACGTCGCTCCGAGCTTCTCGAACAGCTGCTTTTGATCCTTGGTCAGTTTGCCCGGGATCTGCACCCGTAGCTTGACCAGGAGGTCGCCCTGGCCGCCCTTGAGCTTGGGCATGCCCTTGCCGCGCACGCGCAGCGTGCGTCCGTCCTGACTGCCGGCCGGTACCTTGAGCGACACTCTGCCGCCGCCCGGCGTCGGGATCTTGACCGTGGCGCCCAGCGCTGCCTCCGACACGGTGACCGGCACCTCGACGACGAGGTTGTCGCCCTGCCGCTCGAACAGGTCGTCGGTCTCGACGCGCACGCGCACGAAGAGGTCGCCGGCCGGACCGCCGCGGAGGCCGGCCTCACCCTTGCCCTTGATGCGGATCTTGCTGCCGTCCTTGACGCCCGCCGGGATCTTGACGTTGTACCGGCGGGTCTTGTGCTGCACCCCCGTGCCGTGACACGTGGGGCACGGGCTCTCGATGATGGTGCCCTGCCCGTGACAGCGGGGGCACTGCTCGCTGAGCGCGAACGGGCCCTGGTTGCGCGCGATCACTCCACGGCCCTGACACTCCGGACACACCTTGGGCGTCGTGCCCGGCTTGGCGCCACTGCCGCGGCAGGTATCGCAGGTGTCGGCCTTGTCGACCGGGACACGGACGGTCACGCCGTTCAGCGCATCGTCGAACGACACGATGACGCGGGCCTGCAGGTCGTCGCCCCGCTCGGCCGCCCTGCGCCGGCCGCGGCCGGCGCCGCCGCCCGCGGCTCCCCCGAACAGATTGCCGAGGATGTCACCCAGGTCGCCCATCTCGAACTGCGCCCCGCCGCCCTGCTGCTGCCACTGCTGGTACATCCGCGGGTCGAACCCTTGGGGACCGCCGGCGCCCGGCCGGAAGCCTCCGCCGCCGGGCCCCGGGCCGAAGGCGCCGAGCCGGCTGAGCTCGTCGTACTGCTTGCGCTTCTCGGGGTCGGAGAGGGTCTCGTAGGCGGTGCTGACCTCCTTGAACTTCTCCTCGGACGCCTTGTTGCCCTGGTTCTTGTCGGGATGGTGCTCGCGCGCGAGCTTGCGGAAGGCCTTCTTGATCTCGTCCTGCGTGGCGTTCTTGGAGACGCCCAGTGTCTGATAGTGATCCGCCATCTCCGCCCGCTAACTGGCCACGATGACCTTGGCAGGCCGCAGCAGCTTGCCGTGCAGCAGGTAGCCGCGCTCCAGGACCTGGGTCACCGTGCCTTCCGGGTAGTCCTCTGATGCCTGGGCGACGATCGCCTCGTGGTATTCGGGGTCGAACGTCGTGCCCGGCTCGACCCCGATCTCCTCGAGGCCGTGGCCGGCCAGCGTGCCGCGCAACTGGCCGGCGACGAGCGTGAGGCCGGCCAGGAGCTGGCCCTCCTCGTGCTTATCGCCGGCCTCGAGCGCGCGGCTCATGTTGTCCATGACCGGCAGCAAGGACTCGACGACCGTCTCGGCGGCGCGCAGGCGGAGCTCCTCGTTGTCGCGCTGTACGCGCTTGCGGTAGTTGTCCCACTCCGCCTTCAGGCGCCGGAGATGATCGAGGTACTCGTCCCGCTCGCGCGTCACCACGGCGAGCTCGTCGGCGATGGCCTGCGCGGCGGCCTCGGCGACCAGCGCCTCGGTGACCTCGCCGGCCTCGGGGACGGCGTCCGCAGCCAGCACCTCAGCGGCCTTCGCGGCCTTCGCTGCCTTCGCGTGCTTCTGGTCGTGTGTCGTGTGCTTCCTGTCCGTCATGTCCGCTCTCTGCCTCGTCGATGTGCGGCCGGTGCCGCTCCGTCTGACCGGGCCCGGCGGGGCGAGGCGCTGCGCCCCGCCCCGCCGGTCCTCACGTCGCTGTCTCTGCGTCAGCCCTCCGCTTTCGTGGCCTGGACCGTCTTCTTGGCCTTGACCTCGATGCGCCTGGGCTTCTCCTCCTCGGCCTTCGGTACGGTGACCGTGAGGATGCCGTCCTCGTAGCCGGCCTGGATCTCGTCCGGCTTGACTCCCTGCGGCAGAGCGAGGCTCCGCTGGAAGCTGCCGAAGCGACGCTCGACGCGGTAGTACCGCTCGTCCTCGACCTGCTCTTCGAACTTGCGCTCGCCCTTGATGGTGAGCACGTTGTCCTCGACCTCGATCTCGATCTCGTCGGGGTCCATGCCGGCGATCTCGGCCTTGAGCACGACGGCGTCTTTCCTGTCGAAGACGTCGACCGCCGGCAGCCAACTCTCCTGACGGTTGTTCCAGACCTGGTCGACCAGCCGGTTGAACTGGTTCTGGACCTGGGTCATCTCGCGGAACGGGTCCCATCTGATGATTGCCATGATTGACCTCCTCTCGGGTGGTTGCTTACTTGCTCTCGTCTTCGTCGATGACCTCGTAGTCGGCCTCTTCGACGTTCTCGTCTTCCTGGGCGGCGCCGGAGCCTTCGGAGCTTGACGCCTGCTCCTGCTGCGCCTGCTGGTACACGGCCTCGGCCAGCTTGTGTGAAGCCTGCATGAGGGTCTCGGTCTTGGCCTGGATCGCTTCCATGTCGTCGCCGTCCAGCGCCGTCCTGAGCTCCGCCCCGGCGGCCTCGATGTCGGACTTGGTCGACGCCTCGACCCTGTCGCCCATGTCGCGCAGCGACTTCTCGGTGCTGTAGAGCAGGTTCTCGGCATTGTTCTTGACGTCGGCCATCTCGCGCGCCTTCTTGTCCTCGTCGGCGTGCGCGTCGGCGTCCTTCATCATCTGCTCGATGTCCTGCTCGCTCAGGCCGCTGGAGGCCGTGATGGTGATCTTCTGCTCGTTGCCGGTGCCGAGGTCCTTGGCGCTCACGTGCACGATGCCGTTGGCGTCGATGTCGAACGTGACCTCGATCTGCGGGATGCCTCGCGGCGCCGTCGGGATGCCCACGAGCTGGAACTTGCCCAGCGTCTTGTTGTAGGCCGCCATGTCGCGCTCACCCTGGAGCACGTGGATCTCGACGCTCGTCTGGTTGTCGTCGGCGGTGCTGAAGATCTCGCTCTTCTTGGTCGGGATCGTCGTGTTGCGGTCGATGAGCCGGGTGAACACGGAGCCCTTGGTCTCGATGCCCAGGCTCAGCGGCGTGACGTCGAGGAGCAGCACGTCCTTGACCTCGCCGGCGAGCACACCGCCCTGGATGGCCGCGCCCACGGCGACGACCTCGTCCGGGTTGACGCCCTTGTGCGGGTCCTTGCCGATGAGCTCCTTGACCCTCTCCTGCACGGCCGGCACGCGCGTCATGCCGCCGACGAGGATCACGTCGTGGATCTCGCCCTTGCTCAGGCCGGCGTCCTTGATGGCGGCGTTGACGGGCGCCACGACGCGCTCGACCAGGTCATGCGTGAGCTCGTCGAACTTGGCGCGCGTCAGCGTGAGGTCGAGGTGCTTGGGCCCGTTCTCGTCGGCGGTGATGAACGGCAGGTTGACGGCCGAGCTCATCGTCGTCGAGAGTTCGATCTTGGCCTTCTCCGAGGCCTCGTACAGGCGCTGGAGCGCCATCTTATCGACGCTCAGGTCGATGCCCTGGCTCTGCTTGAACTCCGCGACCATCCAGTCGACGACCGCCTTGTCGAAGTTGTCGCCGCCGAGGTGCGTGTCGCCGTTGGTGGAGCGCACTTCGAACACGCCTTCCCCGAGGTCGAGGATGGAGACGTCGAAGGTGCCGCCGCCCAGGTCGAAGACGAGGATCGTCTGGTCGTGCTCCTTGTCGAGGCCGTACGCGAGCGCGGCCGCGGTGGGCTCGTTGATGATGCGCTTGACGTCGAGCCCGGCGATCTTGCCGGCGTCCTTGGTGGCCTGGCGCTGGGAGTCGTTGAAGTACGCCGGGACGGTGACGACCGCCTCCGTGACCTTCTCGCCCAGGTACTCCTCGGCGTCCCGCTTGAGCTTCTGCAGGATCATCGCCGAGATCTCCGGCGGCGAGTACGTCTTGCCGCCGATGTCCACGGAGGCGTCGCCGTTGGAGGCCTTGACCACGTGGTACGGCACGATCTTCATCTCTTCGGAGACGTCGCCGAACTTGCGGCCCATGAAGCGCTTGATCGAGAACACCGTGTTCTCGGGATTGGTGACCGCCTGACGACGGGCGACGCTGCCTACGAGGCGCTCGCCGCTCTTCGAGAACGCGACCACCGACGGCGTGGTGCGACCGCCCTCACTGTTGGGGATGACGGTAGGCTCGCCGCCTTCGAGCACGGCCATAGCGCTGTTGGTCGTGCCGAGGTCGATGCCGATGACTTTGGCCATGGAACTTCCTCCTTGGGGGGATTACTCTGGATGGAGCATAAAATCTGAGTCGCTCCTTGTCAACTTTGTACCCCGGAGGGCGAGGTCCAAACCCGGCAGGTGATCTTCCGCCGGCCGCGGCTGCAGTTCGAGGGGTCGTGCGCGCCCTCCAACGGTTTCTTGCCACGCACACGCGGGCAGGCCTACTGGACAGGGAGGGGGGATGCTCGTGTGGACACAGGCTGTCGGTCGGCGCGCCGCGCGTTCACGGGCGGCGTCGCAACATTGCTCAATGTTTGCTAACACCCACCAAATCCTGTATACCTCCACGGGTAGACCGGCATACCCCCCCGGGTGCGCCGGCCTGCGGGCTACTATGGGGAACTGGAGCACCGACATCACACGGACCATCATGTGCGTTTCGTCACATGCATGCGCGCGCGTGTCCCCCCTTTCCCGCCCCGCTTCCACGCACGAATACCGCCTCGCGTCGCCCGGGCTTCGTGAGGCGCTTTCGACCCATGATCCGCTTCGTGAGGGGAGGTGATTCAGTGAGAGCGGACAGACTTTCTCATCCCGTCAAAGCCAGCAAGGAGGTGTCAATGACAAAGCGACTTCTCATGGTCGTAGGCGTCGCCGTTGTACTCCTCGTGCTGGCGGTCCCCGCGATCGCCGCGACGCACAACGGCTATCGCGCCGACTACACCACGTCGAACGCTTGCCAGCCGTGCCACAATGGCCAGTTCCCAAGCATCCCCGGCGTGTACGACGAGTGGATGGATACCAAGCATGCGGTGGCCGGCGCGGACGACCAGGCGCTGAGGCTTCCGTACGGCTCGGTGTGCCAGGGCTGTCATACGTCCAACTTCGACCCCGCGAAGGTGGTACCGACGCCGACGGCCACCAACGCCGCCGGTGTCGTCTCCTGGGCTGCCGGCAACGGCATTCCGACCCAGCCGCAGACTGAGGGCAACGCCGCGTCGTCGGAGAACTTCGTCGGCTGCTCATCGTGCCACTACGGCATGCAGATCGACGGCAACTTCGGCTCGGATCCCAGCAACACGGCGCATAAGGCCCCACTCGGGCTGCTCGCCAGCGCGGAGATCTGCGGTCAGTGCCATTCGCGGTACTCGTACACCACGCAGACCTTCGCAGTGCAGGCTGTCCCGTATCTCACGGTGACGACACCGACGCCGGGAACGCCCATCACTCCGAATCCGACCCCGACCACCTTGATCCAGCCGCAGATGGCGCTCGGCGGGTACCCGATGCTCGGGACCCCCGGGGCGGCCGGCTGGAATCCCGCTCCTCCGCTCACCGACTACCTCAACATCCAGTCCCCGGGCTGGGCGCCGACGCCTAATCCTGCCGCAACGTCGGCAGGTCTGGCCAAGCTCCAGACCTACTGGAAGGATGCCAAGGGCGACATGATGTGGCAGCAGACCGGTCACGACGGCAGTGCCGCGCAGTATCCGGACTGGGCCATCGAGGGCCACGCGGACGCGCTCACCGGTCTCACCGGTCAGTCGTTCTGGGCGTTCCTCGACGAGGCCACCAAGAAGGAATGCCTCGAGTGCCATTCCGCCGACTTCCGCATTCTCAAGGAGGCCGGCAAGAACCCGTCCAGCACCGATGCCCAGTACGGCATCACCTGTGTCGGATGCCACACGCCGCACGAGAACACCACCGAGGGCGGCGCCTGGGACGAGGAGTGGACTCCTCAGCTCAGGACCGGCTCGGCCCAGACACTCTGCATCGAGTGCCACAATGGGGAGCTTCCGGTGGGCGGAACAGCCTCACCGGGCGCCGAGATCCATCATCCGATGAAGGAGATGATGGCCGGCTACGGCGCGATCGGCGTGACCGAGATCCCGAGTCCTCACGAGGGCGAGTGCGTCAAGTGCCACATGCCGCCGACGAGCGTCAGCCGCGGCAGCGTGCAACTGGGCGGCAACCACACGTTCAACATCATCGAGCCGGAAGTGGCCCTGGAGGCCTCTCCGATCCCGGTGATCACGACGAGTGCGGTCGCCACGGTCCTGCCGAGCGGGAGCGCCACACCGGTCGCCACCACCACCAACACGGTGACCTACGACAGCATGCCGTACTCGGCCTGCAGCACCTGCCACAGCAACAACAACGGTGTCCGGGCGACGCCGCAGCCGTACGAGACGACCACGGCAACGCCCAGCCCGGCGTCGAGCCCGATCCGCGTCACCGTCACCATCAAGCAGAGCGCCAACCAGTCTGCTTGGGGCAACTACAGCGGTGGCGACAGGGGACTGTGGCTGCAGGGCAAGATCGAGCAGCGCCAGGCCTGGACGAAGGCCAAGATCGCCACGATCCAGAGCGAGCTCACCGCAGCTGCCGTCAAGCTCGGCTATGCCGACACGGCAGCCGCGCACGAGGCTCTGGTAGCCATACCTGAGGCTCAGTGGACTGCGAGCCAGCGTCTCTTCCTGAGCGCCTTCACGAACGTCCAGTTCGTGCAGAGCGAGGGGAGCTACGGCATCCACAACTGGCTCTACACCGTTGCGATCGTCAACAAGGCCCACGAGCAGGTTCTGACCGTCGTGGCTCCGGATCCCCGGAAGTGGATCGTCAGCCTCCGGGTGTCCAAGACGCAGATAAACAAGGGTCAGAAGATCTTCTTCCGGGGCGTCGTCCAGACTGGATGGGGCTTCGCCGGCAAGGGCAAGGTCACCCTGCAGCGCAGGATGGCCGGCAAGAGCTGGAGGAACTGGAAGACGCAGACCCTCAAGACCAACGGCACGTACGACATCCAGCAGAGGCTGAACTTCACGGGCAAGTGGTACTTCCGTGTCAGCATGCCCGGCGATGGCGGACTCAATCTCGCCGCCGTCAGCCCGAACAGGGTGATAAGGATCAACTAGTCCGGCCTCTGGCCGACAGGACCACCTGAAGACCGGTGCCATGCGAAGGGCGGCCCCCACCAAGGGGGCCGCCCTTCGCGCATCCGGGGTCCGGCCGGGCGCGACACCCGAGGCCCCCGGCCGCTCTCGACCGCCCGGACGGACGCCGTCCCAGACGCAGGTCGGCGGCAATGTTGCCGATTCGGCTTCCGAAACGGCCAATTGATTGCCGAACCCTACACTTCCCCACGGAGAACCTATACACTGTCACGCGCGAGCGTCCGCTCGCTCCGGCGCTTCGTCCGGCCCGGTCGGGGCCAGGAAGCACCGGCTCTCGCGCCTCAGGGGGACGAGAATTGCGGGGTGATACGCAGACCGAGGTGTCCACGCCCACGCTCTGACCGAGCCACATTCCGCGCCTTCCCGCCGATCCTCGCGGCGGCGCCGTCAACATCAGGTAGCGCCGCCCCGGCCGCAGGCCAGGGCGGACGACTGTGAAGGAGAGCACCCACATGGCAGAGTGCGTACCGAACCGCAAGCTCATCGCCGAACTCACGGCGAATGAGGAGAAGACCCTCGAAGAGCGGACCCCGAAGTCCTACGAGCTCTACCAGCGCGCCATCAAATCGATGCCGATGGGCGTCGCGTCGTCGTATCAGGCCCGCGACCCGTACCCGGTCTACTTCACCCACGGCAAGGGCCCGCACATCTGGACCGTCGAAGGCCAGGAGATCGCCGACTTCCACAACGGCTTCGGCTGCATGGTCCAGGGTCATGCGCATCCCGTCATCGTCGAGGCCATCCAGAAGCGCGCCCCGTTGGGCACGCAGTTCGCCCTCCCGACCGAAGACTCCATCATCATGGCCGAGAACCTCGCCGGCGCCTTCAAGCTCCCCAAGTGGCGCTTCGTCAACTCGGGCTCCGAGGCCACGATGGACGCCATCCGCGTGGCGCGCGCGTTCACCGGCCGTGAACCGATCGTCAAGATGTTCGGCTCCTACCACGGCCATCACGACTACGTCATGGTGAGCATCGGCGCACTCGACTACGGCAAGATCGGCCCGCGCGACAACTACGCCTCCCTCAGCTACGGGGCCGGCATCCCGCAGAGCTCGATCGACCTCACCGTCGCGGTGCCCTTCAACGACATCGAGAACATCACCAAGCGCATCGAGCGCATGGTCGAAGAGGGCAACCCGCCGGCCTGCGTCATCATGGAAGCGGCCATGATGAACCTCGGCGTCGTGCTCCCCGAGCCGGGCTTCCTCGAGGGCATCCGCGCACTCACCAAGAAGCACGGCATCGTCCTGATCTTCGACGACGTCAAGGTCGGCATCTGCACCGCCCGCGGTGGCTCGGTCGAGCGCTTCGGCGTCGTCCCCGACATGGTCACCCTCGGCAAGGCGCTCGCCGGCGGCACGCCGTGCGGCGCCATCGGCGGCAGCGACGAGGTCATGGCGATGGTCAACGACGGCACCGTCTTCCAGGTCGGCACCTACTCGGGCAACCCGCTCGCCATGGCGGCCGCACGCGCCAGCTTCGAGCAGGTCATGACCGACGAGGCCTACCAGTACCTCAACCACCTGAACGACAGGATCATCGCCGGGTGCGACGCGGTCTGCGCGAAGTACGACTTCCCCGGCTACACGGTCGGCATCTCGTCCAAGGGCTGCGTCAACTTCGCTCTCGACAAGATCACCGACTACGAGTCGTTCATCAAGACCCAGGACCACGAGCTCGTCGCCTTGGCGTGGCTGTACAACATGAACCGCGGCATCATCATCGCCCCCGGCCGCGAGGAGGAGTGGACGCTCTCCATCACCCACACCGACGCCGACATCGACCTCTACATCAGCGCGTTCGAAGACCTCGTCCGCGACGTCACCGCCTGAGGCGGGCCCGCGGACGGCCGGCCGCCGGGAGCGGCGCCGGCCGATAG
>CAIYOD010000006.1 GCA_903927755.1 uncultured Thermoleophilia bacterium
GCAAGGGCCGCCCGCCTCGTCGTCTCTTCATGTCTCGCCGGCGGTCTGCCTCTCGACCGCCGCAGGCCGCTCAGACCGAGCCGGTGTCCTCCGGCGCTGCCGGCGGAGCGGGCTTGCCGGCCGACTTGCGGAGCGCCCCGCGGCGCCACGGCCACACGCCGTCCATCTCCACCTCGAGCGAGAAGCTCAGGAAGGTCCGGATCAGCACGATCAGGCCAAGGCTGAGGACGTTCTCCCAGGTCTGGTCGACGGCGACGGTCCTGATGAGGTCGGCCGCGACGAGGATCTCCAGGCCGAGGAGGATGCTGCGCCCAAAGTAGCGGCGCAGGATGGCATAGGACTCCTCCTCGCGGGCGCCGAAGCGGGCGCGCAGGGCTTTGACCACGCCCGTGCCGAATCCGACGACCAGCACGACGATCGCCGCCACCTCGAAGGCGCGGGAGGTCCACTCCATCGCTTCCGTGAACGTCATGTCACCGTCTCCGGGTCGTTCGCAGCATCGTCGGCTCGCGGTCGTTCTACCGCTTGGTGTGGTGCTTGCTGCCGCCCTTGCGCTCGCGGTGCTGGCCGTCGGCCGACGTGGTGCGTTTGCGCTGCTCGTGGCCGCGGTTCTGCACCCTGGTGTAGAGCCACAGCAGGAGACACGCCACCGCGATCGACCCGATGACGCCGCCTGGCGCGATCTCGAAGCCCTGGCCCATGATCAGGTTGATCAGGATGCCGGCGATCAGCGAGCTCGAGACACCGATGATGAAGAGGACGCCCCAGTCGGTGGGGTACTTCTCGCGGCGGATGAGCAGGCTGGCGGCCCAGCCGGCGACCATGCCGATGACGATGAAGATGAGGATGGTCCACATGGGTGGCTCTGCTCCTTGGCTCAGCCGGGAGGGTCGACACTCCGGCGGGATGACGACGGGCGCGCGGATTCTATCGCATCGCCCGTCGGGCACCCGCCATCAGTGGTGGAAGCTGCAGGCCTGGCCCTCCTCGGTCAGCGGCGCGGACAGCTTCTCGAGCTTCTTGAGCTGCTTGCGCAGGTCGTCGAGCAGCATGTCGGCGACATCGAAGGTGAATCCGCGACGGACCACGACGCGCAGCGCGGCAAGGTCCTCGCGGTTCTTGGGGAATGTGTACGCCGGCACCTGCCAGCCGCGCTCGCGGAGCGCTGCGGAGACGTCGAAGACGGTGTAGTTCCTCACCTCGTCCTTGATCTTGAAGGCGAACACCGGCAGCTCGTCCCCGCGGGTCAACAGTTCGAACGGCCCCAGCTTCTCGATCGCTTCGGCCGTGTAGACGGCCACCTCGCGCGCGTACTGCTGCACGCGCCGATAGCCCTGGAAGCCCAGGCGCAGGAAGTTGTAGTACTGGGCGACGACCTGCGAGCCCGGCCGCGAGAAGTTGAGCGCGAACGTCGGCATCTCGTCGCCCAGATAGTTGACCCAGAAAATGAGGTCCTCGGGGAGGGCGGCGGCGTCGCGCCAGATCGCCCACCCGACGCCCGGGTACACGAGTCCGTACTTGTGGCCGGACGCGTTGATCGACTGCACGCGCGGCACGCGGAAGTCCCACTCCAGGTGGGGATCGAGGAACGGCGCGACGAAGCCGCCGGACGCGCCGTCCACGTGGATCGGGATGTCGAGGCCGGTGCGCTTCTGGAGGTCGTCGAGCAGCTCGGACGTCTTCTTCACGTCTTCGTAGCTGCCGTCGAACGTCGAGCCCATCACGACGACCACACCGATGGTGTTCTCGTCGCAGAGCTTGACCGCCTCCTCGGGCGAGAGGTGGTAGCGGTCGCCCTCCATGGGCACGAGCCGCATCTCGACGTCCCAGTAGTTGGCGAACTTGTCCCAGCAGACCTGGACGTTGATGCCGGTGACCAGATTGGGTTTGTCCGCAGGCTTGCCCTCGGCTTTGCGCCGCTGCTGCCACCTGCGTTTGAGCGCGAGGCCGCCGAGCATGGCCGCCTCGCTGGAGCCCGTCGTCGAGCAGCCGGTCGCCTTGTCCGGCTCGGGCGAGTTGAAGAGGCGGCTCAGCATGTTGACGCAGCGCATCTCGATGGCCGCCGTCTGCGGGTACTCGTCCTTGTCGATCATGTTCTTGTCGAACGTCTCCGCCATCAGTTTGTCGGCGTGCGGATCCATGTACGTAGTGACGAAGGTGGCGAGGTTGAGCCGCGCGTTGCCGTCGAGCATCAGTTCGTCGTGGACGATCTGGTAGGCCACGTCGCCGCGCATCTCGTCGACGGGGAGTTCGTGCGTGGGGACGCGCGAGGTCTCGGCGGAGAAGACCCCATCACCGATGGCCTTTCGCGCGCGTGAGAGCGGGTTCCTGGGATGCTGGAGTGGCACTTCGGTACCTCCTGGTCGCCTGCGCCGTGATCGGGACCATCCTACCCACGAGGACAGTATGACGACCGTCGGACCGTCCGCGCATGGAGGCGTCGAGGAGAGGCGGCGCGACCCGCTGCGCGCGGACGTCAGGATGTGACGAAAGCGGGCGTCAGGGTGCGGTGGAGGGCGACGGCGAGGCGCTGGCGATCGGCGACGGGGTCGCCGACGGGTCGGGCGACGGTGACGCCGGCGGCGTCGTGGCGTGCGCCGTAGGGGTGTCGGCCGGCGTCGGCGTCGCCGACGGATCGGGCGACGCCGACGGCGTCGGGATCGCCAGCGGGCTCCCCTCAGACTGCGGCTCCGCCGACTCGGTCGGCGTCGGCAAAGCCTCGGGTGCGGCCAAAGCGGATGGGGACGGGGACGGGGACGGGGACGAGGCAGCCGTCGCCCGGGGCCTCGCCCGCGGACTCCCGCTCGCGGCCGCGATGGGCGCGGCAACCGCAGGCGCCGGCGCGATGATCGCGGCCGAACGGGCGGCGGCGCGCGGCGGACGATGGTCGGGATGCGTGACCGCGATCTCGGCCGAGCCCACCGTCGCCGCGGCAGCGGCGATCAGCACGGCCGTCTTGATGGACGCCGGCAGACCGAGCGCGGCGCCGATGCCGCTCCCGGCCGCCACGGTGAGCGGCGGGCACAGCGCCGCGATCGGCGGCACGTGCGCGGGCGGCGCCAGCGAGAACGGCATGGCCGGCGCGGCCAGTCCGGCGGGCAACGGCAGCAGCGGAAGCGCGACCAGGCCGCCGGCGGAGCGCGGCAGCGAGCGGCCGGCGGCGATGCACCGCTCCTCGAAGCTCGCCCGGAAGGCCCTCCGGGCACGGGCGAGCAGCACCTCGACAGATCCGGGCGTCACGTCCAGGCACGCGGCGACCTCGACCAGCGAGAGACCGTGGACATCCTTGAGCAGCAGCGCCGCGCGCTGCCGCCTGGTCAGGTCGCCGATCGTCCCCTCGAGCAGCCGCTGCAGTTCCGACTGCTCGTACGGGTCCTGGGGAGATGCGACGTCGCTCCCCGGAGCGATCGGCAGCGGCCGTCGCGCTGACCCCCGCAGGTAGTCGTAGCAGCGGTTGAGCGTGAGCCGGTACAGCCACGGCCGCAGCAGGACCTCGCGGTCCTGCGGAAGGCGCTCGAAGGCGCGGATGAGCACATCCTGGGTGATGTCCTCTGCGTCCGGCCCATGACGGACCACGCGCAGGGCGAGGTTGTAGATGCCGGGGGCGTACCGCTCGTGCAACCCCGCGAAAGCGGCAGGGGTCCCGGCGCGCAGGCCGTCGACGAGTCGCGCGTCGCTCGACCCGGCGTCGTCCTCCGGCTGCTCCGGATTCGTGCTCCTCCAGATCCTGCCCACGGCCCTCCCCTGCCCGAAGGCGTAGAACGGCGCCCGGCCGCTCCTCACCTCGACGCGTTAACGCCGCCGATGGTCCAAACCCTACCACCGGCCGGGAATCCGGTGCCGTGCCGCTAGGCTTCGGCCCCGCGGCGCGTTCCTCCCACGACACCGACCCATGTATCGACCCCGGGAGGGACCATGAAGAAGCTCGTCGTCGTGGCGCTCGTCGCCATCGCCGTCCTCGTGATCTGCGCGCCGGCCATGGCCTGGCCGATGGCGCTCAAGTGGTGGGAGCCGACGTCCCACTTCACGGCCGTCGGCAAGATCCAGGCCGTGGACACCACCGCGAGCACCGTCACGGTGCGCGTCCATCTCGCCTCGCGAGCCGTGGCGGACTCCATCGGTGAAGACCTCACCATCGCCGTCGCCGCCGACGCGCGCATCTTCAAGGCCGTCGGCTCGCGGCAAGAGACCATCGGTCTCGGCGACCTCGTCGTCGGCGAGAAGCTGCGCGTGGAGGGCCTCGTCGACTACTCGACGGGGTCGGCCGTCCTGACCGGCAAGCGCCTCGTGATGCGCCGCCTGCCGCTCAACGAGATCACGCGCTTCGCCTTCCGCGGACCCGTGACCGCCGTCGACGCCGTCGCGGGGACGCTGACCGCGAGGATGAACCGCGTCACGCGGGCGCTCAGCCCCTCCTACCACGGCTCCTGCGACTTCGTGGTCCCGACGGACGCACGCGTGTGGGTCATGAGGGACGGCTGGCCGGTCAAGGCGACACTCGCCGACGTGGTCGTCGGCGACCGCGTCTACGCGCAGGGCGGCGCCGATCGCGGCGTCCCGTCGGCGCCGGTCTTCACCATCCGCTGGATGGTCGTCCGTCACGCGGGCGCGGCGACCGTCACGCCCTGACGGCACGCTGAAATCGGCTGAGACAGGCCGGGCGGCGCGGGTGC
>CAIYOD010000007.1 GCA_903927755.1 uncultured Thermoleophilia bacterium
GGCCGGCGGCTGGGCCGCCGGTGCGGCGGCCTCAGGCGCCGCCTGCACGCGCTGGGCGGCAGCCCGGCTGATCTGAGCCGGCGCCAGCTGCACCGTGCCGTCGGCGCGCACGCCGGCGTTGGGCTGCAGCGTGAGCTCCTCGTAGCCACGGTCGTCCATACCGACGTCGCCGCTGTCGAGATCGACGTGGAAGCGGTACCAGCCCATCGTCCACATGAACGTCGCGACGACCGTCCCTCCGTCGAAGCCGACGTGGACGTGGGGCAGCCCGAGCTGCTCGTTGGTCTCGGAGATCTTGCGCGGCACGCGGCTGACGTTGAGCAGGTCGACGCCACGCTGCAGGAGCGTGAGTGAAGCCGCTGCGGCCTCGGCCTCGGCGACCGACGGGACGGCGGGTTCTTCGCCAGGCTCCTCACCCGGGAGGGCGCCTCCGCCGGCGGCCACTGCCGCCGCGGCGTCGGCCGCGGCGATCTCGCCGGTGCTCTGGTCGTCGGCCGTCTCGGCGGCGATCATCTCGTCCGAGACGACGTCGATGGGCTGGGTGTCCTCGAAGACGGTCGGCGAGACTGCGGGAGCCTCCTGGGCGGCCGGCGCTTCGGCGTCCGGCTCGATGGCGGCCACGACGGCTGCCGCGATGACGATGGGCTCGTCCGGTGCGGCCTCCTCGGCGGAGACCTCCTCGACTGCGACGGCCTCGACCATGGCCGCCTCGGCGGCCGGCTCCTGCGGGGTATCGCCGGAGGGCGTCGGCCACACGGCCTGCGACGCTGCGGCGTCCGACTCGGCCTCGCGGAGCGCCGCCATCTCGGCGGCGAACTCGGCCGGTGTCTCGCCCCACGTGCGCTCGCCGGGCTCCGACGAGTCGCCGGTGAGCGAGCCGGGCTCCGGCTCGCCTTCTCCGGCGGTGCCGAGGCGCGCGAAGCGGCCGGCGAGCTCCTGCCGCTCGGCCTCCGCCCGCGCCAGCTCGGCCTTGAGGCCTTCGATCTGGGCGTCCTTGTCTTTGAGCGCCTGCCAGAAGGCGTCGCTCTCGGCGTGCGTGTCGCGCGCCGGCGGTCCGGCGACGGGCGCCGGCTCCATTGGCTCTTCGTACCGGGTCTCACTGCGCGTCTCGCGCATGCGCCCGTTGTTGGCCGGGGCGGGCGCGGAGGCGACGGACTCGTTCTGGCCCGCGTAGGCCTGACCGCACAGAGAACAGATGATCCGCTCGTCGCCGCGCTCGTCGACGACCGTCTGGGTCCATTCGCCGGCGAGGAGGGTGCGGCCGCACTCTGCGCAGACGGCCTGGTCCTGGTCGTCCTTGCCGCGGCCGAAGATGCGTCCGAACATCGTCACTCCCGTGTCTGGAACGCCCCGCAGGGCCGAAAAAACGCTGCAAGAAGGCACATGATAGCAGACACGGGGAGCGCCGGCCCCGGGTCAGTCTTCGTCGTCCGCGTCGTCGGGCGCGGTCTCGAACTGGGCAAGGACGTCCCGTGCCCGAGCCAGGTCGTCCTCGTTCACCAGGATGTGGAACGGGTGGACCGACGGCGTGGGGTACACGCCCGGAGCGCCCGCGCCGCCGACGACGGCCTCCAGCCCGGCCTGCTGGAGGACCCCCACGACGACGTTGGCAAGGCCCGCATCGCCGACGGTGGTCACGGTCACGAGTTCCACCCGCGTCACCTCGCAGTAGTCGGTGTACCTGCGTGCCAAGTATACCCGCGGGCCCACGGAGCCTCCCGGCGCGCCGCCGGGCGCCGGCTCAGCCGGCGACGAGCGCGCGCAGGCGGGCCAGGTTCTCCTTGTCGGGACCCTGGCCGTCGAACCCGGGCACCTCGAGGATGCCGGGCAGGCCGGAGAACGCCGGCTCGTTGACGATGGTGCGGAATCCCTCCAGGCCGAGGTCGCCCTCGCCCACGTTCTCGTGACGGTCGCGGTTGGAGCCCAGCGGCGTCTTGGAATCGTTCAGGTGCAGCGCGACGAGGCGTTCGCGGCCGCAGCCGGCGTCGACGCGCTCGAGCGCCTCGGCCATGCCGGCGGGCGTGCGCAGGTCGACGCCGGACTCGAAGATGTGCGCCGTGTCGAGGCACACCCCGAGACGCGGGTCACCCCCGGCGGCCTCGATGATCTGGCCGAGCTCGAAGAAGTCGACGCCCATGGTGCCGCCGGCGCCGGCCGTGTTCTCGAGCAGGAGGCGCACCGGCGAGCCCTCGCTCTCGGCGAGCGCGCGCCGCAGGCCGGCCTGCACGCGCTCGAGGCCGGCCTCGAAGCCCGAGCCCATGTGCGAGCCGATGTGGGTGACGATCGCGTCGGCGCCCAACTGGTCGGCCGCCGCGAGCGCGCCGATCAGCGACGTCACGGACTTCTCGTAGAAGTCCTCCTTCTCGCTGGCGAGGTTGATCAGGTAGATGGTGTGGATGAGGACGAAGCGGATCGGCGACGCGGCGCGCGCTTCGCGGAACTGCGCCGCGTCCTTGTCCTTGTAGACGGTCGGCGCCCAGGTGCGCGGGCTGCCGGCGAAGAACTGGACCGCCTCCGCCCCGATGTCCACGCCGTTCTCGATGGCGTGCCACACGCCGCCCGACGACTTCACGTGCCCGCCGAAATACATCCCGTGACCCTCCTTCTCAGACGAGGTCGCGTGGCGCCTGGTGCCACCACGACCTCGTGAAGACCTCGCGTTCGTCGCCGTCCTCGCCCTCGTACACGGCGACCTCGTCGGCCACGTAGAACGTGTCCGCGTCGCACGTCATCTCCCCGTGCGTCACGATGTGAAACCGGCCCTGGGCGCCGCGGCGAAGGACCGACTCGGCATCGACGCTGACCTTGGCCGAGAGCGGATCGCCCTCGCGCAGGCCGTAGCTGACCGTGTTCCACTCTTCGCTCTCCCAGCCGTTGGGCAGGACGACGTTGCCGCCGTCGACGTAGCGGAAGGTCCAGGTGCTGTCGTCTGCGGCGAGGTCGCGGGTGTAGGAGCGGCCGCCCGAGCCTCCGCCGACCGTCTTCTCGCCGAGCCCTTCGGGGACGACGGGTGGGTCGAACGGCCGGAGGTCCGCGTCCTCCGGCCGCTCCGGCCGTACCGGCAGTTCGAAGAAGCTCTCGCCGGCGACCACCGTGAGCGTGGCGGGTTCGGGTGAGGGCCACGCCCACGGCCAGTAAGTGGGCGAGAGGGCGAGGCGCAGCCGGTGGCCGGCCGGGAAGGACTGGGCGATCGCGTCCAGCGCGATCGTCGCCTCGTACTCCCGGCCGGGATCGAGCCGCTGCGGGTGCTCGTGGCTCGTCAGGTGGGTCAGGTTGAAGACCTGCGTGGTGACGAGCCGGGAGGCGCCGCCCGGCACGACGTCGTCCAGCCGGGCGGCGACCAGCGCCAGCGGCCGGTCGCTCGCGAAGCGGAGCATGAGTCGCGGGTGGCCGAGGATCTCCAGCGGCTCGGCCAGCGGCGCCGAGGTGAAGCAGAGCGACTGCCCCTCCGCCGCTCGCTGGTCGGGGGCGAAGTCGCTCGGCTGGCTCTCGGCGCACCAGGCGCCGGCGTCGGCGCCGCAGAGCTGCGCCCCGCGGATCGTGAGGCGGCCGTCGGCCGCGCCGTTTGCCGCCGCCGCCACCTCGTCCGTCGTCGCGGCCGCCGTGGCGCCGCGCAGCACGCCGTCGGCATCGAGCCGCAGCAGACGGGCCTCGACGCGCGGCGACGGCCACTCGTCCTCCGCCACCCAGCGTCCCGGCACCTCGTCCATCCAGGGCGCCGGCGGGACGGACTCCTGCATCCACACGCGCAGCATCGGCTCGTCCATGATCCCCGTGTCGACGCCCTTCAGCCAGTGGTCCCACCAGCGCAGCGCCTCCTGGAGGAAGCCGATGGCGGGCCCCGGAGTCACGTAGTGCGGGAACGCGTGGGGCCACGGGCCGATGAGCCCTTTGCGCGGCCCGGGCAGCCCCTGGAGCAGGCGGGGGACGCTGTTGGTGTAGCCGTCGGTCCAGCCGCCGACGGCGTAGACGGGCACCTCGATCGCGGCGTAGTCCTCGCAGACGGAGCCGTGCTTCCAGTAGGCGTCCCTGCGCTGGTGCGCGAGCCAGGTGTGGATCCACGGCTCGTTCGCCTCGAGCCGCCGCTCCCAGAGCTCGCGCCAGCGTTCGCCCACGGTCACCTCGTGGGGCGGCTGGCACTGCCAGTGCAGCATGCAGGTGCTCCAGTGCAGCAGGTCGGTCGCGAGCACGCAGCCGCCCTTGTAGTGCACGTCGTCGGCGTAGCGGTCGTCGGTGCTCATCAGCGTGATGATCGCCTTGAGCGCCGGCGGGCGCCGGGCAGCCAGTTGGAGGCTGTTGAAGCCGCCCCACGAGATGCCGGTCATGCCCACGCCGCCCGAGCACCACGGCCGGGCGGAGAGCCAGGCGATGACCTCGAGCAGGTCCTTCTGCTCCTGCGCCTGGTACTCGTCCCGCAGGAAGCCGTCCGACTCGCCGCTCCCTCGCAGGTCGACGCGCACGCACGCGTAACCGCGCGCGGCCCAGTACGGGTGGATGAGGACGTCGCGGGTGGCCATCCCGTCGCTCAGCCGGTAGGGCACGGCCTCGAGGATGGCCGGCACCGGGTCCTCTTCGGCGTCCACCGGCAGCCAGACGCGCGCTGCCAGCTTCGTCCCGTCCCGCAGGGGGATCCAGACGTAGTCCAGCTGGCGGACTTCGCGAAGGATTTCGTCACGCCCGGTCATCTCGACCTCCACGTCGGCTGCGGAAAGGGGTCCCCGAGTGTATCGGGCGGTCGCCCGACGCGGCAACGACGGCGCGCGGGCCCCCGCCGTGGCCGCATCGCGGGCGGGCAGGACCATGCGCCACCGCCGTGGAATACATGCGCGCAGTCTCGTCACGGTCGAGGAGGACAGATGGACCAGGAGAGCATGGAGCGCTGCCGCACCTGCCCGGCGTTCGCCAAGATCCCCGGACCGGGCGAGTCGGGCACGTGCCGGGCGGCTCCGCCGGTCGTCCTCCAGCAGGAGAACTACTTCCGCGGCTCCACGCGCGAGCTGCCCTTCGGCGCCTTCCCCGTGGTCGGCGGGTTCCCGCTGGTCACGTATGACGACTACTGCATGTCCCACCCGGGGAATCGGACGAAGCTGATGTGAGCCAGGCGCCAGGAAGTGGCCGGCCAGCCTGCGGGGGCGCGGCCGGCCACCTCCCGGCGCCTGGCGACGCCTCCTGTCCGCCGCGCGGCTCGCCCGGGCCGACTCACGGGTGGTAAGGTTGAGCGGCGCGGAAGGCCAGGTAGAGCCGCCGCGCCGTCAACGGTCCCAACCCCCAGGAGAGCACCCGCTCATGTGCGGCATCTTCGGCTTCGCCGGCTCGCCCGACCGGCAGCTTCTCGGGCGCATGGCCGCCGCCATCGTGCACCGCGGCCCCGACGACGCCGGCTCCTTCGAGATGCCGTCCGTCAGCCTCGGCCACCGCCGTCTGAGCATCATCGACCGCGAGGGCGGCCACCAGCCCGTCGCCAACGAGGACGAGACCGTCTGGCTCGTCTACAACGGCGAGGTCTACAACTACCGCGAGCTGCGCGCGGAGCTCGAGGCCGCCGGCCACTCCTTCCGCACCCACAGCGACTCCGAGGTCATCGTCCACGCCTACGAGGAGTGGGGCGCTGCCTGCGCCGCGCGCTTCAACGGCATGTGGGCTTTCGCCATCGCCGACTTGCGCGGCGCCGGCGAGGACGGAAGCGGCGGCAAGCTCGTGCTGAACCGCGACCACTTCGGCATCAAGCCTCTGTACTACGCGCGTTCGCCGCGGACCGGCCGGCTGCTGTTCGCCAGCGAGATCAAGGCGCTGCTGCAGGATCCCGAGTTGGTCGCCGAGCCGGACGAGCAGATGATCTTCGAGTACCTGCAGCACGGCTTCCACGACCACCGCGCCGAGACGTTCTTCAGGGGCGTCTACCACGTGCCGGCGGCGACCTGGATCGAGCTGCCGCTGGGCGACGCCGACACGGCGCCCGGCCCGCTCACCGCCCCGCTCGAGAGCACGGCCTTCTGGACGCCGCAGCTGACGACGGACGGCGGCGACGACCCGGCGGACTTCCGGCGCCGCTTCCGCGAGAGCGTCGAGCGGCGCCTCGTCTCCGAGGTCCCCGTGGGCTCCTGCCTCTCCGGCGGCCTCGACTCGACGACCATCATCAGTTTCATGAGCGAGCTGCTCAAGGAGGACGCGCCCGACGCGACGTCGCTGCGCGGCCAGCTCAAGACCTTCAGCGCCGTGTTCGACGGCGACCCCATCGACGAGCGCGAGTACATCGAGATGGCCGTCGAGAGCACCGGCGCCGACACCACCTACACCAACCCGACGTCCCACGAGTTCATCGGCGAGCTGCGCGACTTCGTCTGGCATCAGGAAGAACCCATCGTCAGCACCGGCCCCTACGCGCAGTGGTGCGTGATGCGCTCCGCGCGCGAGCAGGTCACCGTGCTGCTCGACGGGCAGGGCGGCGACGAGCTGATCGCCGGCTACGTGCCGTACCAGCTCGTGTACCTCCGCCAGCTGCGCAAGGAGGGCAAGTACGACCTGCTGCGCAAGGAGGCCATGGCCTCGCGCGACGTGCTCACGCCGCTTGCCAAGCGGCGGCTCAAGCAGCGCCGCAAGCGCCTCGCGACGAGCTCACTGCTCAAGCCGGCGTTCCTCGCGCGGACCACGGACCCCGGGTACGGGCGCTCCCAGTCGGAGCTCAAGGAGCGCCTGCTCCAGGACCTGCTCATCTACAGTCTGCCGTGTCTGCTCCGCTACGAGGACCGCAACTCCATGGCGTTCAGCATCGAGAGCCGGGTGCCGTACCTGGACCAGGAGTTCGTCGACCACATCCTGAGCCTGCCGGAGGACGCGATCGTGCGTCACGGCTGGAGCCGCTGGATCCTGCGCGCCGCGCTCAAAGGAACGCTGCCCGAGAAGATCCGCCTGCGCCGCTGGAAGGTCGGGTTCACCACGCCGGAGATGCGCTGGATCAAGGCCCGCCGCGCGGCGTTCACGAGCCTCTATCAGTCGCCTGCGTTCCAGGCTCGCCCCTACTGGGACGGCGAGGCCGTCGTGCAGGCGTTCCGCGCCTGCTGCAAGGGCCGGGTGGAGGAGAGCATGTTCTTCTGGCGCGCCGCCAACGTGGAGCTGTGGCTGCGCGAGTTCGTGGACGTGAGCGTGGTGCTCGAGGACGCCGACGTGGAAGCGGCGCTCAGCGCGCCCGTCTCCGTCGGCCCCGTGCACCGCGGCACCATCGCCGAGCCCGGCGACGCGCGCGTGCCGGCGCTGCTGGGGGCTGCAGACGGCAGCGCTCCGGCAGCCGAGGCCGAGAGACTCCTCGCCGGGTACACGCCGAACGAGGAGAAGCACCTCTTCGCCGTCGCCGGCGGCAGCGTCTTCGCCCGCCTGCCGCTCAAGACCGACCTCGTCGGCCGCGGCGACGACCTGGACGACCTCATGCGCCGCCAGATCGCCGAGCACGTCCGGCCCGGCGACCTGGTCGTCATGGCCGAGAAGCCCATCGCCGCCAGCCAGGGCCGCAGCTACGCCCTGGACGAGATCCACCCGACGAAACTCGCCAAGGTCCTCAGCAAGGCCGTGACCAAGACGCCGCACGGCATCGGGCTCGGCATCCCCGAGACCATGCAGCTCGCCATCGACGAGGCCGGCGCGCCGCGTATCGTCGCCGCCGCAGCGGTCTCGGCCGCCGGCAAGGTGGTCGGCAAGCGCGGCCTCTTCTACAAGGTCGCCGGCGCCGACGTGGAGGCCATCGACGGCCCCACCTGGAACACGCTGCCGCCGCACAACACGCACGCCAAGCTGGGGCCCGCCGATCCGGACGGTGTCGCGGCGCACCTCGCGGACTTCCTGAGCGACGCCGTGGGCGGCCGCGTCGAGTTCGTGGTCATCGACGCCAACGACCTCACGGCCGCCGTTCTCGGCGCCTCGCCGGGCGCCGACCGCGCGCTCGCCAAGCGCCTGATGCGCGACAACCCGCTGGGGCAGGGGCACGAGCAGACGCCGGTCTGCGTGCTGCGCCCGCTCGGCCCGCTGACCGCCGCGGTCTAGCTGTTCTGAGTCACGACGTTATTGACAGAGTGAGGGCTCTGCCTGTCGGTTTGTGGTTGTCCAAGACCCGAACCGAAGGAGAGCCCTCATGGCGCATCGTAACGCGAGACTGACCCCGCACGGCCGACTGCTGCTCTGCGAGCGCGTCGAGTGCGAAGGCTGGAAGCTTCGGGAAGCCGCCGCTGCGGCTGGCGTCAGCCGCCAGACGGCGGGCAAATGGCTGGCCCGCTGGCGGGCCGAAGGCGCCGTCGGCCTCGCGGACCGTTCCTCGCGGCCGCTGCGCATCGCCCTGCGCGTGGTCGGCGAGTTGCTGCGAAAGGTCGTGCTGCTGCGTCTCAGGAAGCGCCGCGGTCCCGCCTGGATCGCCTGGCGCACGGACCTTCCCCCGGCGACCGTCTACCGCGCCCTGCGTCGCCGCGGACTGCATCGCCTGCGCGCCCTCGAGCCGGTGGTGCGCTACTGCTGGCCACACGCCGGCGACCTCGTCCACCTCGACACCAAGCGTCTCGCCCGCATCGGTGCCGGCGGCGGCAGGCGCCTCGCCGACTACAAGGCGCAGACCACGCACCGCGGCATCGGCTGGGACCACGCCCACGTGGCCGTCGACGACGCCACGAGGCTGGCCTACGCAGAGGAACTGCCCGACGAGCGCGCTGAAACGGCGGCCGGCTTCCTGGAGCGCGCCCTGGCCTTCTTCGCGGGGCATGGCATCGAGGTGCGGCGCCTGCTCACCGACAACGGCAACCCCTACCGCTCCGACGCCTTCCGCGCCGTGGTCGTCGCGCACGGGCTGCTCCACTGGCGCACGCGGCCCTACCGGCCGCAAACGAACGGCAAAGCGGAGGCGTTCGTGAAGATCGTGCAGAACGGCTGGGCCTACAAGCGGCCCTACGACTCGACCGCCGAACGGATCGCCGCCCTGCCCGGCTTCCTGCGCTACTACAATGGCTACCGACCGCACGGAGGTCTGGACGGCAGCACGCCGCTGGGCAGACTCAGGTCAACAACCTCGTGATGCAGAACA
>CAIYOD010000008.1 GCA_903927755.1 uncultured Thermoleophilia bacterium
GAAGCCGTCGTCCCTGCCGTACTCCTTGGCCTCCCCATCGCAGATGACCTGGTAGGACACCTCTTCGCCGGTGATCGCGAGGTCGGGGCGGTTCACGACGCGCCCGCGGTAGAGGCTCCCGCCGCCGATCTCGACGACCGAGCCGTAGGACGGGGGCGCAGCGCCCTCGCCGCGCAGGGTGAAGGAGCAGGAGCCGAATCCGCCGGCGGCCGTCGTCGTCCAGGTCAGCCCCTCCACGAGGTCGTCGACGCCGGCGCCGCCGCAGGAGACGGCGACGCCCGGCTTCATGGTGTGGACGCGGCTGTCCTGCGCGGGGCTCACGCGAGCAGTCTCCTCACGGAGAGCAGCACGTCGGCGGATGAGGCGTCCAGCCACAGGGCGCCGTCTGCCTGCGCGAAGCCGGCCGAGCCGTAGGGGCCAAGCTCGAGGATGTCGCCGGCGGGGATCGTGAAGACGACGTCATCGGTGCGCCCGTAGGCGTCAGCCACGCTCAGCACATCGAGGGTCTGCGCGCTGCCGCCGCTGTTGCGGGCGTACACCATGAGGCTCTGCGCGCCCAGCGCCGCGGCGTTGCCGTTGCTGGCGTCGGCGGCCGTGAACGTCAGCCAGCCGGCCACTTGGGGGCGCGTGCCGGGGACGTCTGCTGGGGTCAGTGCTGTGCGTGCCATGGGGCTCCTTCGTCGGTCATCATTCGTACCCCAGCTCGCCGTTGAACGGGCAGTTTTCATCCCCTGATTCGTCGGTATGAGGTTGGTCTGGCCCGACGCGCGTCACGACCACGCCGTCGGAGTAGAGGGGCACGTCCACGTCGTAGCCGACGATCACGGGGTAAGCGACCTTGCTCTCATCGCTTGTGCGAATACGAATGATGACGACGCCCGATCCGCCCTCCGATCCCTGCGCGTCGCCATAGCACATGGTCATCCCGGCAAAGGACCCTTCGTGGATGATTGATTCCGGGTCGTCGTACCAGCCAAAGCGACCGTTTCCGCCGCCCCCGCCGCCGGTGTTGGGCGCGCCCGGAAGGACGAGGTTGTGTGCATCGCACCAGCCCGTTGGGGTTCCGGGAGCGGTAGCGATGCCGCCGCCGCCGCCGTAGCCGGGGACGGCCGCCTCGGGCGGAGTGAATCCCGGCTGCATCTGCCCCTGACCACCGCCGCCGTACCAAGGCACGATACGGATGGTGTGCAGGGACTCTTCCCACTGGTCGCCGTAACCTGCTATGTCGCAGGGCACGCCGTGACCGCCGCACTCGGGGTTGTTCCCGGTCGGCTGGCCGGTTTGGTTGAACTCGTAGTTTTGTAGGCCGCCGCCCCATCCCGCCCCGGCCCCGCCTCCGCCCGACCACCCGTAGCCCATCCATGGCTCGTAGTCGCCCCAGCCGTCCGCACCATGACGCCCGCCTATGCCGCCTTCGCCAGCATGAGAGATGTCCACTCGGCCGCCACCACCGCCGCCGCCGATTCCGTCGTAGGCGTTGGCGGGACTCTTGTTCTCGGCAGGATCCCAGGCGGAGTAGGGGCCGTTGAACGTGGACCCGCCGTACCCGCCGCCGACCGCCACGACTCCGCCAAATGACGACTCATGCCCGCTGCTGCCCGACGTCGCATGGTCCATCACGCGCTCTCCGCCGGCGCCCACGACGACGTCGCCGTCTGTCTCGCCGGCGATGATCTCGAAGTCGCGCTGGTCGATGACCTCGCCGGCCTCGCCGCCGCCACCGTTCTGCCCTCCGCCGCCGCTGCCACCGCCTCCGACGCGCAGCACGTCGGCGGTCAGGCTGGTGCCCGGCTTCAGCTCGAACTTCGAGCCCGTGCTCTTGTAGGTGTAGATCGTCCAGCCCTCAAGCTTGGCGATGTTGCTGGGCTCCGAGAGGTTCAGCTTGCCGTCGAGAGCGCGCAGGCGGTAGGCGCGCGCCAGAGAGGCGGGCACCGGCTCCGTCCACTCCGTGCGCTTGCCGTCCGGGTTCCAGAGTGCGGCCTGCGGCTGCGAGCCGTTGTTGGCCTCGACGAAGTAGGCGCAGACGCCGCTCCCAGAGTCGGACGACGGAGTCCACGTGAAGCGGATGCCCTCGCGGCCGTTCTCGGTGACCACGGAGCAGGCGAAGTGAGAGGGAGCCGTGGGCGCGATGCGGTCCTCAAGCGTGGTCTCCTTGCCGATGCGGCGCCGCGGCACGTGCGCCGTGAAGACC
>CAIYOD010000009.1 GCA_903927755.1 uncultured Thermoleophilia bacterium
ACGACGTCATCGGTGCGCCCGTAGGCGTCAGCCACGCTCAGCACCTCGAGGGTCTGCGCGCTGCCGCCGCTGTTACGGGCGTACACCATGAGGCTCTGCGCGCCGAGCGCCGCGGCGTTGCCGTTGCTGGCGTCGGCGGCCGTGAACGTCAGCCAGCCGGCGACCTGGGGGCGCGTGCCGGGGACGTCTGCGGGGGTCAGTGCTGTGCGTGCCATGGGCGCCTCATCACTCGTTGGTGAACGGACATTCCTCGTCTCCGGAATCGTCGGTGTGCGGCTGTTCCGGCCCGACGTGCGTCACGCGCACGCCGTCTGAGTAGACGGGCTGCAGCGAGGTGGAATCGAGGATCGGGTCGTAGACCTCCTCGTAGCCGACGATGACCGGGTAAGCGACCTTGCTCTCGTCAGAGGTGCGGATGCGAATGATGACGATGCCGCGACCGCCGGCGGTCCCGGGCGCGTCCATGCCGTTCGGGCGGTAGTCCCACACGCTGCCGTAGTAGCCGTTGCCGCCGCCGCCGCCGCCGGTGTTCAGCGCCCCCGGCTCGCCCTGCTTGCCGCCGCCGCCGTAGCCCTCAACGCCCGGCGTCACGCCCGGCCCCATGTCGCGGCACTTGCCGGCGCCGCCGCCGCCGTACCAGGGGATGATGCGAACCGTGCGCCCGGACGACTCCCACAGCGGCCCGTAGCCGGCGATGTCACAGGGCACGCCGTGGCCGCCGCTTGCGGGGCTCCATCCCGTGAGCACGCGGTACTGGTCGTACTGGTAGTTCTGGTGCCCAGCCGCCCACCCCGCGCCGCCGCCGCCGCCGCCGGAGAAGATGTAGCCGCCCGACTCCTGCGCCCAGCCAGGGGCGCCGTCGTGGCCGCCCTCGCCGTGCACGGCCAGGCCAGGAGGACCTTGCCCATCTGTCGGCCACGTGTTGTTGGGGTCCCATGGCCCGCCGCCGCCGCCGCTCGCGCCGTCGCCGCCGTTGTAGTACCACGGGTCATAGATATACGGCTCCCAATACTCACCCTCGGACGCGCCGTAGCCGCCGCCGTAGGCGATGACGCCACCGAACGATGACGGCGAGCCGATGTTGCCGCAGAGGTTGGCGTGCGCAGCGGCGGGGGTCACGGTCGCCCCGCCGGCGCCCACGACCACGTCGCCGTCGGTCTCACCGGCCACAATCTCCACGTCGTGAGCGTCGAGCACCTGCCCGCCGCCGCCGGCGCCGCCCTCAATGCCGCCGCCGCCAGAACCGCCTCCGCCGACGCGCAGCACGTCGGCCGTCAGGCTCGTGCCCGATTTCAGGAGGAACTTCGAGCCTGTGCTCTTGTAGGTGTAGATCGTCCAGCCCTCAAGCTTGGCGATGTTGCTGGGCTCAGAGAGGTTGAGCTGGCCGTCCAGAGCGCGCAGGCGGTAGGGACGCGCCAGAGAGGCAGGCACCGGCTCTGTCCACGCGGTGCGCTTGCCGTCCGGGTTCCACAACACGGCCTCGGGCTGCGAGCCGTTGTTGGCCTCGACGAAGTAGGCGCGGATGCCGCTCCCGGAGTCGGACGACGGCGTCCACGTGAAGCGGATGCCCTCGCGGCCGTTCTCGGTGACCACGGAGCAGGCGAAGTGAGAGGGAGCCGTGGGCGCGATGCGGTCCTCAAGCGTGGTCTCCTTGCCGATGCGGCGCCGCGGCACGTGCGCCGTGAAGACC
>CAIYOD010000010.1 GCA_903927755.1 uncultured Thermoleophilia bacterium
GCGAGGCGGAGACCCAGGCGCTGCTGCAGGAACTGCTGGACCGCACCGCCGCCATCGAAGCAAAGCTCGAGGCGCTGGCCGGTGAGAGACCGGAGCGTTGAACGGCGCGCACGGCGGAGACCCTTTGCGGCCCGCGGACCTCGTAGTTTCTGAGCAGCGAGCCCCGTACTATCCCGAGGTCACAGCCATGCGGATCAGGGCTAGTCTTCAGTGTGCATCAGCGACGAGGCCCGCCAATCAGTGGCGTGCCCCGCTGCGCCTTGGCCACACACCTCGAAAGGAGGGTCCGCCGGTGGACATGATCGTTCCGCGCTGGGAGTGGCGCACGTTTGGGTCGGATTTCGGAGCGGCCGACGCCGCGTTTGCCGCCCTCGAACCCGAGCTGGTCCAGGAGAGCGACGAGACCTACCTGCTCTCGCCGCGCACGGACGCGGCCGTCAAGATCCGCGCCGGCCTGATGGACGTCAAGGTGCTCGAGCACGTCAGCCAGGCCGGGCTCGAGCAGTGGCGACCGGCCATGAAGGAGACGTTCCCGCTCCCACGCGAGAAGGCCGACAGGGTCTGTGCTGCGCTCGGAGTGAGCACGCCACCCGCCGCCGGATGGTCGCCGTTTCCACTCGCCGACCTCTTGGCGATGCTTTCCGCGCCCGAGCGCGGGGTGCGCGCGGTGGGAGTTCACAAACGCCGCCAGCACTACACGGTCAACGAGTGCATGTCAGAGGTGACGGAGGTGGTGGCGGAGGGGAAGAAGGCACGGACGCTGGCCATCGAGGCGGCGGACGCCGAGCGCGTGATCGCCACGGTGCACGATCTCGGCCTTTCCGGTCGCGTGAACACCAGCTACCCGGGCTGGCTCAAGGCCACCGTCGGCATGGAAGCCTGAGGCGACGGCCGTGCCGATCTACGCGGTGATCGACGTGGGGACCAACTCTGTCAAGTTCCACATGGGGGAGCGTCGTGAAGACGGCTCATGGGTCACGATCGTCGACCGCGCCGAGGTCACACGCCTCGGCGAAGGCATCGCCGAGACCGGCGATATCGCGCCGGCGGCGATCACGCGGACCTTGGAGGCGATCGCCGGCATGGCCGACGAAGCACACAGCAACCGCGCGGCGGCGCTGGTCGCCGTTGGGACCATGGGTATGCGGAGCGCGCGGAACAGCGCTGACTTCATCAGCCGTGTGCAGGAGCGCTGCGGCGTCACCATCGAGGTGATCCCCGGGGAGGATGAGGCACGGCTGGCCTATCTGGCGGCCAAGGCCGGGCTGGGCCTCGCCGACGAGCACGTGATCGTCTTCGACACCGGCGGAGGCAGCACGCAGTTCACCTTCGGCCACGGTGCGGAGGTGGACGAGCAGTTCAGCCTCGACGTCGGCGCCGTACGCCTCACCGCGCAGTTCGGGCTCGACGGCCCCATCACCCGGGAACAGTTGGACGAGGCGCTGGCGGCCATCGCCGGCCAGTTCGACCGCCTCGACGGCGTCCCGTCGCCGGACGCGCTCGTCGGAATGGGCGGCGCGATCACCAACATGACCGCGGTGATGCTCGGCCTGGCGCCTTACGACCC
>CAIYOD010000011.1 GCA_903927755.1 uncultured Thermoleophilia bacterium
CCGCCCGCAGCCTCATCCGGCCTGAGGGTGGGCCGCGAAAGGAGCGGGGGACATGAAGGGACGCAGGACAGCATGGGTGATGGTGGCGCTGATCGCGCTGCTGCTCGCCCTCGGCCTGGGGCTCGCCGCCTGTGGCGGCTCGGACGAGGAGCAGACGGCCTCGACGGGGGGCACCGACAGTGCGGCGCCCGTCAAGGGCGGCACGCTCACGGTGACGTACCAGGGTGAACCCACGGAGCTCGACCCGGCGATCGCTTGGGAGATCACCTCGTGGAGCATCGAACGGCTCACGTACCAGACGTTCCTCACCTACGCCGGCAAGCCGGGCGAGCCCGGCACCGCGCTGGTACCCGACCTCGCCACAGAGGTCCCGAGCGCGGAGAACGGCGGCATCTCGGCCGACGGCAAGGTCTACACGTTCAAGCTGCGTCAGGGCGTCAAGTTCGCGCCGCCTGTGGACCGCGAGGTCACGGCGCAGGATTTCAAGTACAGCTTCGAGCGCATGATGGTCGAGCCGCTCGCGCCGGCGACCTTCTTCTACGAGGGCATCGTCGGGGCGACGGAGTTCATGGAAGGCAAGGCCAAGGAGATCACCGGCTACAAGGCAGTCGACGACTACACCGTGGAGATCACGCTCAAGAAGCCGGAGGGCGCCTTCCTCATGGCGATGACGATGCCGTTCACCTCGGTGCTGCCCGAGGAGTGGGTCAAGGAGGTCGGCAAGCAGATCAAGCGCAAGCCGCTCGGCACGGGCCCGTACATCATCACCGACTGGACGCCCGGGCAGTCCATCACCGCGGAGAAGAACCCCAACTGGACCGGCGAGACCAGCCAGTGGGTGGACGGCATGAAGTTCCTGTTCACGGCCAACCCGAGCACGGCGCTGCTCCAGCTGGAACGCGGTGAGGTGGACGTGCTCGGCGACGGCATCCCCGCGGCCGATTACCAGCGCACCAAGCAGGATCCGACCTGGAGCAAGTTCGTCTACGACGCCGACGAGATCGCCACGTACTACGTCTTCATGAACGTCAACGAGAAGCCGTTCACCGACGTCAAGGTGCGGCAGGCGGTCAACTACGCGATCAACACGGCGCGCATCCAGAAGCTGCTCGCCGGCCAGGCCAAGGCGTTGAACCAGATCTACCCGAACGGCATGCCGGGATACCAGGCGGACAAGACCTTCTACACCTACGACCCCGAGAAGGCGAAGCAGCTGCTCGCGGAGGCCGGGCTCCCGGACGGGTTCAAAGTGACCTTCGTCGGCCACAACGTCGATCCGTTCCCCAAGCTGGCGCAGGCGGTGCAGAACGACCTCGCCGAGGTCGGGATCGACGCCAGCATCAAGCTCATGGACAAGGCGACGTACTGGGACTTCATCAGCCTGCCCCAGTCGCATGCGGCCATCGGCCTCACCGACTGGTACCAGGACTTCCCGGACCCGAGCGACTTCATCGGTCCGCTCTACACGCACCCGATCGAGGGCGGCGCCAACGCCAACTTCTACACCAACCCCGAGGTCGAGGCGCTCTACAAGGCGTCCAACACGGAGCTCGACCCGGCCAAGCGCATCGAGATGTTCGTCCAGATGCAGGACATCATCATGGCCGACGCACCGTCCGCCATCCTGTACCAGCCGGTCTGGAACGGGATGTACGGCAAGAACGTCGGTGGCTACTACTACCACCCCGTCTGGAACATCCAGTTCCAGGAGATGTGGAAGCTCGACGGCAAGTGAGGTCATGACCGTGGCACGGCGACAGGCGAGCGCGAGCAGCGGGAGGGACGATGGGTAAGTACGTCGTCCGCCGGCTGCTGTGGATGGTGGTGGTGCTCTTCTTCGTGAGCCTCATCACCTTCCTGCTCGCCTTCGCCGTGCCCGGCGATCCCGCCAAGAGCATCGCCGGCACCCACGCCACACCGGAGGTCCTTCAGCGCATCCGGGAGAACCTGGGTCTCGACCTGCCCATCTGGAGGCAGTACGGCCTCTACCTCTGGCACCTGGTGCACGGCAACATGGGCTTCAGTTACGAGACCCAGCTGCCGGTCGCGACGGCGATCCTGCAGCGCTTCCCGGCCACGCTCATGGTGGCCATGTTCGGCATCTTCTTCGAGCTGCTCATCGGCATCCCGATCGGCATGACCAGCGCTCTGAAGCAGTACGGCATCCGTGACCGCACGTTCACGGTGCTCAGCCTGCTGTTCCTGAGCATGCCGGCGTTCTTCCTCGGGATGATCCTCATGTACCTGTTCGCCTTCAAGTGGCCGATCTTCCCGCTCGGCGGCCTGGACCAGGGAGTCGTGTACGGCGCCATCCTCCCCGGCCTGACGATCGGCCTCACCGGCGCTGCCTGGTATTCGCGCCTGCTGCGCAGCAGCATGCTCGACATCCTCGGCGCCGACTACGTGAAGGCGGCCCGGGCCAAGGGCCTGCCCGAGCGTACCGTGGTCTGGCGGCACATCATGCGCAACGCCTGGAGCCCCATCGTCACGCTGCTCGGCATGGACATCGGCTGGTTCCTCGGCGGCGTCCTCATCGTCGAGTACGTGTTCGGCATCCCGGGCATAGGCCAGCAGGCCTTCCAGGCCATCCAGACGCAGGACCTGCCGCTCATCATGGGAACGGTGCTGTTCGCCGCCCTGCTTGTCACAGTGAGCAACTTCGTAGTAGACCTTGCGTACACGTGGCTCGACCCACGTGTGAAGTACAGCTGATCTGACCCGCCGCCCCGGCGCCGGGATCCACCGTATGGCCGGCTCCCGACCGACAGACACGTTCGGCCCCGTCCGGTCCCGGCTCATCGCCGTGGCCGAGTACCTGCGCGCCCGCCCGCTGCGCCTGTTCTCCGCGGGCGCGCTCCTCATCGTGGTTTTCCTGGTACCGTTCCGCTACGTCGAGTGGCAGGCGCACTTCATCGGACTGCCCGCGGCCCTGGTCTCGCTCACGGTGGTCGCGGGAGCGGTCTCCGGCGGGCCGCGCGTTGGCGCAGCCCTGGCGATCGTCGGCGGCGTAGCGTACGACCTCCTCGCCATCAGCGACCGCTGGCTGGTGCAGGGCGCGACGTCGGCGGCAGTCATCGTCCTCTGGCTCTGCGCGGGCCTGGGCGTCGGGCTTCTGGGCGATCGCTATCGCGCCCAGGTCGCCCGGTCGCTCGAAGAGGCGCACCGCTCGCGAGACGCACTCGACCGGGTGGTCGGAGCGACGCCGCTGTTCCACGCCCGCGGTGGCCCCTCTGCGGTGGCCCGGGCGATCTGCGACGTGACCCTCGAGACCTTCGACTGCGACCTCGTCGCGCTGTTCGCGATCGAGAGCGAGCGGCTGCGACTGCTGTCCCGCTCGCCCTTCCTCGCCAACAGCGGCGACCGGCTGCTCATGGAGCCGTCGACCGAGTTGCAGGAGGAGCTCGCAGAGAATCTGCTGCCCCAGTTCGTCCACGACGTCCGCGAGCCGTTCGGGCCGCGCATGCCGCGCGCCATCACGGCCGACCCCGACCAGGTCTCCGCGATCCGCGCCCCGGTGCTGATCGACGAGCAGCCGGTCGCGCTGCTCGCGATGAGCTGGGCGCGCCGCATGCCGGAGCCCACGCGCGGCGACCTCGGCGTGGTGCAGCGCTTCGCCGAGCACGCCGCCGTCGCGCTCGCACAGGCGCAGCGCGCGCAGGCGCAGAACGACGTGTCCGCCCTCTACCGCCGGTTCCAGGCGAGCCTCTCGCCGGTGGTCAAGGTGGAGACGCCGTACATCAAGGTCGCGACCTTCTACCGCCCCGGCGAAGGGCGCATGCTCCTCGGCGGGGACTTCATCGACGCGGTGACGCGGCCCAACGGGTCGGTCGCTGCGGTGATCGGCGACGTGACCGGACACGGCCCCGACGCGGCGGCGCTCGGCGCCAGCCTTCGCGCGGCCTGGCGCGCGCTTGCGCTTCGCGGAGCGTCCCTGCAGGCGAACATGAAGACGCTGAACAGCCTGACGCTGGACGAGAGCGACCGCGCCGAACAGGGCGAGCTCGGCCTCGGCCTGCTCGCCACGGTCTGCGCGGTCGAGATCGACGCGGCCGGCCGGCGTGCCCGATTCGTAAACGCCGGCCACCCGATGCCGCTCCTCCTCGGCTCGGAGGTCGTGCCGCTCGTCCACACCCCCGGCATGATGCTCGGCGTGGAGCAGTACGGCGACTGGGCGCCCCACGAGGTGACGCTGCCGAGCGAGTGGGGTCTTCTCCTCTTCAGCGACGGGATCGTCGAGGCGCGCATGGCGCCCGGCTCGCGCGAGCGACTGGGGTTGCAGCGCCTGAGCGCCGCCGTCGACGAGCTCTGGCGGCGGCGCGCGATCACCGGCGCCGACCTCCAGGGACTCGTGGACGGCGTGCAGGCCGGCCGGGACGGCGTGCTGGAGGACGATGTCACGCTGCTGCTGCTCGCTCACGACGGCGCCGGGCACGGCCGCGGTCATGTGATCTAGGCAGGGTCCGTCGGTCACGGTCGACCTCGGCCGGCGCGTCAGTCTGCGGAGACGGCCTCCACCGGCAGCCCGGTCTCGATCAATTCGGGCAGCGACCGCTGCAGCATGAACTCGAGCACCGCATACGCCCGGCGCATGTCGAAGTCGTCGTCGATGGACTCCTGGATCGCCAGGCCATCGACCACGGCGGTCATGAGCTCCGCGACGCCGAGGAGCACCTCTCTCTCGGAGGGTGACGGCTCGTCCTTGCCGCGCAGCCAGTCGCACTTGATCTGCTGGTACGAGTCGTAGGCGCGAGCCATTCGGCTCCTGAGCCCCTCGTTGCGTAGCGCATAGGGCAGGATGTCGAAGAAGACGCGAAACGAGCGCGACGAGCTGATCGTGCGCAGGCCGTCGACGAAGCGGGACAGGCGAGCGTCGCCGGAGACCGTGCTCATCGCGGCGGCCGCGTCCTGCTGGTCGTCGCGGAACACGGAGTCGATCATCGCCTTGACGAGGCCCTCCTTGTTCCCGAAGTAGTACTGCACCATCGCCGAGTTCTCGCCCGACTCCTGGGCGATAGCGCGCAGCGTCAGGCCCGAGAACCCTTTCTCGACGAGTACCTGCTGCGCGGCGTGGAGGATGTTGAGGGCGGGCAGCGACATGCCCTGCCGTGGGTCGCCGCCGGGCAGACCGGCGTCTCCGGCCGCGCTCGCCGAGCGCCCGTTCGACGATGCGCCCGCCATAGCGGCGGAAGACTTCACGGCGGCGTCACGCTCGGCTCGGCTCACGCCGGACATCCTTCTTGTAGTTGAAGTTAATCACTTGATTGATTAGACTCCAACCAGCCCCACCAAAGCAACCCCCTAGCAGCGAGAGGAACGACATGGCGGAGACCAAGACTGAGGTCAAAACACTCGGCTACATGGTCGACGGCGAGTGGCGCGAGTCAAAGAGCGAGACCTGGATGGACGTCACCGACTCGAACACCGGCGAAGTGATCGCCCGCACCCCGATGTGCACCGAGGCCGAGGTCACCGAGGCCATCGAGTCGGCCCACCGCGCCTTCGGCCCCTGGGCCAGTATGCCGGTCCAGAAGCGCACCGAGGTGCTCTTCACGTGGCGCCCGATGCTGCTCTCGAGGATGGACGAGATCGCCACCTGCGTCTCGACTGAGCTCGGCAAGAACCTCGACGAGGCCCGCGGCGAGGTCGTCAAGATCGTCGAGGCCATCGACATCGCCGTCGGCGCCCCGATGCTCTTGAAGGGCGAGTCGCTGATGAACGTGTCCACCGGACACGACACGGTCAGCTACCGCGAGCCGCTCGGCGTCTTCGCCGGCATCGCGCCCTTCAACTTCCCGGCCATGATCCCCTTCGGCTGGATGCTGCCGATCTGCATCGCCTGCGGCAACACCTTCGTGCTCAAGGCCGCCAACCCCGTGCCGCTCACGAGCCACATGCTGATCGACATGCTGTACGAGGCCGGCCTGCCCAAGGGCGTCGTCAACATGGTGACGGCGGAAAAGGAAGAGGCCGAAGTGCTGCTCAAGCACCCGGCCGTCCGCGGGGTCAGCTTCGTCGGCAGCACGCCGGTCGGCAAGCACATCTACGGGATCGCCGCGGCACACGGCAAGCGCGTCCAGGCGCAGACCCAGGCCAAGAACCACGGCCTCGTGCTCGCCGACGCCTCCCTCGAGCGCGCCGCCCGCGGCATCATCAACTCCACCTTCGGCTGCGCCGGCATGCGCTGCATGGCGCTGCCCGTGTGCGTCGTCGAGAATTCCGTCGCCGACGAGTTCATCGGCTACATGAAGCAGTTCGCCCTCGAGCGCTCGGTCGGCAACGCCACCCTGCCCGGCACCGAGCTTGGCCCGGTCGTCAGTGCGGCGCATCAGCAGTCGGTCATGCGCTGGATCGAGAAGGGCGTCGAAGAAGGCGCCGAGCTCATCCTCGACGGCCGCACCGTCAATGACCGGCTGCCGGCCGAGCTGCAGGGCGGCCACTTCGTCGGCCCGACGATCTTCGACCACGTGACCGAGGACATGGTCTGCGGCCGCGAGGAGTGCTTCGGCCCCATCCTCTTCATCAAGCGCGTCAACGACTTCGAAGAGGGCATCACGCTCATGAACCACAACCCGTACGCCAACGGGTCGTGCATCTTCACCGAGAGCGGCTACTACTCGCGCGAGTTCGCCCGCCGCACGCACGCCGGCATGGTCGGCATCAACGTCGGCATCCCGGTCCCGGTGAGCTTCTTCCCGTTCGCCGGCCACAAGGACTCGTTCTTCGGCGACAATCACGTGTTCGGCAAGGACGGCTTCCAGTTCTTCACCGAGACCAAGTGCGTCACCACGCGCTGGTTCACGGAGGCCGACAAGAAGCAGAAGCAGGTCAGCACCTGGGAGGGCACCGTCAACCGCTGAGCCGGCTGACAACGCTTCCTGAGACTGCAGGGGGCGGAGGGCGGGC
>CAIYOD010000012.1 GCA_903927755.1 uncultured Thermoleophilia bacterium
CACGCCGCAGGACTACCGGCCCGACGCGGACATCATCGCCCGGGCGCAGGCGGACGCCGCCGAGACCGGCGCCACCATCGAGCTCACCGACGACGTTGCGGCGGCGGTGCGCGGCGCCGACGTCATCTACACCGACACGTTCACGAGCATGGGCCAGGAGGCGGAGCACGACGTCCGCCTGGCTGCCCTCAAGGCCTACCAGGTCAACATGGAACTGATCGAGGCGGCCGGCCCTCAGGTCAAGGTCATGCACTGCCTGCCGGCGCACTGGGGCGAGGAGATCACCGAAGAGGTGCTGTACTCGCCGCACTCCGTGGTCTTCGACCAGGCGGAGAACCGCCTGCACGCGCAGAAGGCGATCATGGCGGCGGTCATCGCGTAGCGCGTCCCGCGACCGCTCTGCCCGGACCATTCGGGGCCGGGCGTGGACCTAGCGTCCGCGCCCGGCCCCGCTCGTCTCCGGGCTCGACTGCGCCCCAAGCCGCCGGGCGAGCACGGCGAGCACGACGCCGCAGATCGTGGCGACGCCCGCCGCCGCGGCGAGCAGCAGCCAGACGTACTGGAGGCGATCGCCGGCCGCGTCCGCGACCACGCCTCCGGCCCACGCGGCGAAGGAGCCTACCCCGAACGAGAGCGCGAAGCTGGTGCCGTACCCCAGGCCGCGGTGACCCAGCGACGTGTAGCGCCCCGTGAAGACGTTGTCCATCGGCTGCGTGGTGAAGTGGATGAAGCTGGTCGCCGCCAGACAGGCGAGCAGCCACCACTCCACGGCGAAGAACGTGCCGGCGAGCAGCAACGCGGTGAGGGCGAGCAGCAGTGCGTAGAGCGTCTCCGCGTGGCGGCGGCCCCCCAGGTGGCCGCCCCACCACTGACCGAAGAAGCCCGCCAGGTAGACGAGCGACGCGAGGATCCCGCCACGGAGGACCGCCGTGGCCGGCAGGACCTCGGAGCGCGACGCCGCCAGCGCCGGCAGGTACGTCGCGAAGCCGCGGTAGATGAAGCCGAGGGCGCACGTGATCGCGAACACCAGGACGAGCGCCGTGAAGTTCGTGGACGCGCGCGTCGCCTCGCCGGGGGCCGCGACCGCAGCGGGCCGCGACGCGTCGTCGACGTCCCAGCCCACGGCGCCCTCGCGTCTCGTGACCTCTTTCGCAGCCGCTTGTTGCCTCGCGTGCTCTACGGCAGGGGTCCCACGCGACGACGTCTCGAGCCCCGGGTCCACGACCCGTCCCATCCTGAGCGTCAGGCCTGCCGCCACGAGGCCGAGCACTGCCGCGGCCGCGAACGGCAGCCTCCACGACACGCTCCAGGCCAGCACCGCGCCGAACGTGGGCGCCAGGGCGAGGCCGAGGTTGCCGACCATCCCGTGATAGCCGAGCCGCCTGGCGTCGTTGCCGCTCACGCGCGAGACCAGGGTGAGTCCAGCCGTGTGATACGGCCCGCAGGCGATCCCGAGGGCGACCAGCGCCACTGCGAAGGCGACCTCATTGGGCGCCAGAGCGACGGCGAGACAGGCGGCCGCTCCTGCGACGAGGACGAGGCGCACCACCAGGAGCGGCGAGACGCGATTGACGACGAGGCCCGTCGGGAGAGACAGCAGCCCGTAGGCGAGCATCGCGGCGGTGAACACGGCGCCGAGCGTGCCGTAGCTCGTAGAGTAGGTCTCGCGCAGAGTGAACAGCACGGCGGGGAAGAGCCCGATGTAGAGGTGCGTGGTCGCGTGCGCAAGGTAGACCGGCAACAGGGACGGCGGGGCGGGAGCGCCCCCCGGGTGACTCAGATCCAGCTCGGCAGCCACATGATGTGCTCGAAGTACCTGGGCGAGATGGGCAGCCCGAGCACGATCGGCACGAAGGCGACGATGATGCCGATCACGAGACCGGCGACGATCATCGCCGTCCAGGGCCGGTACCGTCGCATCCGCGGCGACAGCAGGAAGATGAGGACGGCGAGCGCCAGGAGGACGCCCACGGTGACGCCGATCCATCCGAGGGAGTCGCCGGCGCCCCGCGGCAGCGTCCAGAACAGCCGGCCGGCGCCGATACCGATGGGCCGCCAGAGGACCGCCGCGGCGAGCGCGGCTCCCCCGATCGCAAGCCAGCCACGGCGGGGGAGCACGCCTCCGGCGAACAGGCACAGCGCGCCGGCCAGGAGGATGGCCATGAACGGCGCCACCGGCGTCATGTAGTAGAGGAACGAAGTCCGCTGAGTGAGGAACCACGGGACGTAGAGCAGGACGATGATGGCGGCGACGGGCAGCAGCGCGTAGGAGCGCCGCAGGAACGTCAGGACGGCCGCCGCCACCAGCGAGAGCGTGGCCAGCCACCAGAGGAACGGGTTCCCGATGGCGATCACGCCGCGGTAGGTCGTCGTGCCCTCGAAGTAGTACCAGACGGGGCGGTAGTCGACGATCCACGTCGGCGCGAGCGACGCGTAGGTGTGGGTGGCCCTCAGATTGAGACTGAAGATCACCGCCTGGCGGTGCAGTTCGATGAAGTCGGCCACCGTGTGACCGGCCACGAAGTACTGCGCGTAGCTGAGCAGATAGATGGCGATCGGCAGCGCCACCATCGCGGCGGCGACCAGGGTGATGCGGCGCCAGGCAGAGCCCCGTGGGGGCGCCGCGGGGACGACCTCCGCGTCGGGCATCAGGTTCAGCGGGTTGAGGACGGCGGCTCCGTTCTCGGCGCGCTCGCCGGCCTGGTCGCCTCTCGCCGCTTCGGCGTCCCTCCTTGCCGCGCGGCGCTGTGCCAGCCACGTGATGAGGATGATGAACAGCGCCGTGATGACGGCCAGTCCGCCGGACCACTTGGTCGCGACGGCCATGCCGCCGGCGGCGCCTGACAGGAAGAGCCATCGGGTCCGCCAGCCATCCTGGACGTAGCGCAGGGCGAAGAGGATGCAGACCACCGTCCACACGGCGATGAAGATGTCCAGTGTGGCGATGCGGGATTGGGCGACGCCCAGGGGGTCGGCCGCGGCGAACAGCAGGGCGAGGATCGCCCACGGGGGAGAGAGCCCCAGCCGTCTCCCGAGGGGGTACACGCAGGTGAGGAGGCCGATGCCGGCGATGACGGCCGGAAGTCGCCAGCCGAACGAGCGGTCGCCGAACAGCCAGATGCCGGTCGCGATGGCGAGCTTGCCCATCTCGGGGTGCGGCCAGGAGACCTCGTCGCCGGCCGCCCAACGGTACTGGCCGTGGATGCCCACGCGGCCGTCGACGATCGCCTTGGCGTCCTTGGCGTAGTAGATCTCGTCGAACATCATCTCCGTGGGCGTGCTGAGCTGCCACAGGCGGAGGGCGGTGGAGATGAGCAGGATGAGCGCCACCGCCAGTGCGTAGCCATGGCGGCGGGCGGGATCCTCTATCCGGAGCGGGCTTGCGAGCATGGGCGTCGAACCTCTTCAAGTATGCTGCAAATGCGCCGACAGTATAGTGAATCTGCGGGCGGCAGGAGGACCATCGTGCGCAAGACACTCATCGGGGCGCTGGCCCTCGGCATGCTCGTCGCGTGGCTCGGCGCGGTCGCCGGTCCGTCCATGGCGGCCGGCGCGGTCGCCTCGTGGAGCGAGCGGCAGGTCGTGCCCGGCCTGACCGAGCGCACCATCTGGGGCCGGGGCCAGGTGTACGTCTACCGGCTGCCCAGGAACGTCACGCACCTCGGTGACCTGCACGTGGAGTTGACCTACACCCCGGCCGACGGGGACTGCTTCGTCTACCTGCTGGGTCCCGTTGCCAAAGGATCGTCCGAGTGGCAGGTCTGCCCGGGCACCTACGGCCAAGGCTTCCTGTCGCTGTCCCCGGGGCGGGAGATCGTCGACTACGCCGTGCCGGCGGTCCTCGACCAGGAGCCCGTCGACGACGGCGTGCGCGGCGACACGTACTACGTCGTCGTCCAAGCCGCGAACGCGTTGTCGCGCTTCCGCCTGTCCGGCTATCTGCCGCGCACGTCCGCGGGGAGCACCGACACCACCTCGGAGGCGACCTTCACGCGCTTCTCCTTCGCCACGCCGGCGTCCGCCCGCGCGTCGATCGCCGTGGCCGGAGCTCCCTACGGCGGCCCGTTCGACCTGACGCCCACCTCGCAAGGCGAGGCGGAGTGCCGCCTCCAGTACCCGGCGGACACCGGCAAGCGCGTCGTGGAGCCGGCCTCGCCCTCGCTGAAGGCGAGTTTCGAGCAGTACGTGTACCCGCTGCTCTGGGAACCGGAGGGCGCCGGCATCCCGGTCGACCAGCCGACCGATCCGTCGCACTGGGACCTGTTCGACCTCAACCGGCACGCGGCCGCGCCGCTGGCCGGCGACGACTGGTACGGCCTGCAGGGCGGCTTCGCGGTGCAGGCCGCAGGCCCGTGGGTCCCGCGCCAGACGTACCACTACGTGCCCGTCCTCTGGCTCGCCGCCGCGCAGCCGTACGCCGCGGCTCCGGCTCTGCCGGGACCACCGGCGACGGGTCTGCAGAGCGTGGGCTACAAGGCCACGCTGCTGATCCCCCAGAACCTGCGGCTCGCGTTCGCCGCGCCGAAGGTGCGCAAGGGCCGAGCGGTCAAGCTCCAGGGATCGCTCGCCGTGCCTGTGGACGCCACTCCCGGGGCGTCAGTCTCCTGGGCCCCGAACGGCACCCTCGTCACGGTGCAGCGCAAGTCCGGCTCGAGGTGGGTCACCGCCAAGGTCGTGAGGACGGGCGCGAACGGTTCGTGGCGCGCGTCCGTCCGAGTGCGGCGTACCACGCAGTGGCGCGCCTGGTGGCCCGGAGCCGACGGCATACCGGCCGAGTACTCCCTGGTCAAGCGCACGAGCGTCCGCGCGCGCTGAGGTCGCCTGTCCGCAGGGTGGGCACTCCGTTCCGAAGTGCGGTTCCTCTTGGCTTGCCGGCCACTTCGTGATAGAACTCCGCGAGTTTGCGTGTCGATGGCGAGAGCCGGGGGCGGCGGGCAGACGCGGTTCCTGATGATCTACCGAGAGTGGAGGCTTCGATAGATGAGTGACGAACCCAAGACGCCGTTCGCCAGCGCAACGGGCCCGATGGGCGAGCGTGGCACCATCATGGCCACGCTGCGCGACGTGACGGCCAACCCCGGACCCCTCGGCCTCATGGCGTTCGGCATGACCACCGTCCTGCTGAATATCCACAACGCCGGGTTCTACGAGATGAACGCCATGATCCTCGCCATGGGCGTCTTCTACGGCGGCATCGCGCAGGTCATCGCCGGCATCATGGAGTGGAAGAAGAACAGCACCTTCGGCATGACCGCGTTCCTCTCCTACGGCCTCTTCTGGCTCACGCTGGTCGGCCTCATCGTCTTCCCCAAGTGGATGGGCGTCGACGGTCCCGACGACGTGGCGATGGGCTGGTACCTCATGGCGTGGGGCGTCTTCACCGGCCTCATGTTCATCGGCACCCTGCGCATCAACCGCTCGCTGCAGGTCGTGTTCTTCACGCTCACGATCCTCTTCGTGCTCCTCGCCGTCGGCGACTGGACCGGCAACGCCACGATCACCAAGATCGCCGGCTACGAAGGCATCTTCGTGGGCCTGAGCGCCGTGTACGGCTCCATCGCCCAGGTGTGGAACGAGCTGTACGGCAAGGTCGTGCTGCCGATCGGTCCCTACAGCAAGTAAGACGCAGGCCGCCGCCGGCGGCTTCGAGAAGCGCGCCGAGGGGCGCCGTCACCGCAGGGGGGCGGCGCCCCTCGGCTTTTCCAGGCCGTTCGGCGGGCCTGAGTTCCCTCGGGACGGCGGCCCGAGGTCTCTCGGGCCACCGGCGGCGCCTACCAGTCGATCGCCTCCGGCTCGCTCTCCTCCCAGCGCAGCTCGGAGACGATCGTCGTGCGCGCGGGGTCGTAGGCCGGCGGGGGGTAGGTGGACACCTTCGGGCCGAAGAGCTGGTCGCCGCCGCCGGTGGCCCAGGGCCCGTAGCCGGGCTGGGCCGTCATGTCCGCGCAGACACCCGTGATGAGCGCCGTCCCGGGCTTCACGAGGTGCAGCGTCGCGTCGATGGCGAGATTGCCGGCCGGCAGGGCAAAGAGCGCCCGCGCCGTCTCCGGCGAGGGAAGCGCGCCGCCGTCGGACGGCGCGAACCAGCGGCCGACGGTCGACGTGCCGCTCCAGTTCCGCACGATGACGGCGCCGCTGGTGAGCCGCAGCACGTCGACGGGCTCGGTCGCGGAGTCATAGCTCACGAGCGTCGCCTTCGCGTTGTCCTCGGTCTGTCCGGTGACGTCCATGACGGCATGGATCACCGCCGGGTCACTTGTCGCTCCGCGGGCCAGTGTCACGGGGGAGAGGATCGTCGTCGCCGCGTAAGGACGCGCGTACACGACGAGGCGGTAGCCGTCCTCGCGCACGACCCGCCAGGCGCGCGTGAGGCACACCGCGTAGCGACCGGGTCGCGCGATCGTCGCCGTCGCCATGGTGTTGACGTCGCCCACCACGGCCCGCCGGCGAAGCTGCTCCCAGCCTCCGTCCTGGTAGCGATACAGAGGCAGGCTGGTGCGCGCGAAGATCGCTTTTGGCAGGGTGAAGGTGAGCAGCACCGGGGTGCGGAAACGCCACTGCCAGCGGCAGACCGCGCCGCGGAAGAAGACGTTGGCGCGGGGCAGGTCGGCCAGCTTGGCGGCGTCGCCGCGTGAGAGGTCGTCCAGCTCGGGGGCGGGTCTGCCCGCGAGCGCAGCGACCCGGCCGACGAGTCTGAGACCCTCGTCGTCGGCCAGCACCACCGGCTGGCTGGTCGCCGCGAGCGCCTCCGGCCGCGCGGCCTGCACGGGAGCGGATCGCAGAAGGAGCCCGGCGGCTGCGAGGAGCAGCGCAGCGGCCACGAGCAGCACGCAGAGCGCCGGCCGGGCAAGAACCGTGCGGGATGCCCGGCGGCTTCCCGCGACCACCTTGGATGGGTGCAGTCTCGCTTGCGTCAAGTGCGCCTCCCTACGGCTCGAACACCGGTCACGGCGGCCAGACTCTCCGCGGCTCTCTTCAATGCATCGGTCCCTCGTAGCGCGCTCTTGAACCGCCGCGTTGGGCGCGGTGCGCGATCATCCGTCCGAGGCTCTCCGTATCATCCGCCTTGACACGAACACGGGTTCGCTCTAGGCTCAATGCGAACATGTGTTCGCCACAGGAGGAGGAACGGTGGAAGGTCTCACACCGCGACAGGAACAGGTACTGGAGTTCATCCGCGAGAGCGTGCGCGTCAACGGCTACCCGCCGACGGTGCGCGAGATCTGCGCGGCCCTCGATCTGTCGTCGCCGTCGACCGTTCACGCACATCTGGCCAATCTCGAGCGTCTCGGCCTCATCAAGCGCGACCCCACCAAGCCGCGCGCCCTGGACGTCGTCCAGGATCTGCGTCCGCGGCGTCCACTGCCGTTGGTCGGCCGCGTCGCCGCCGGCGCGCCCATCCTCGCCGAGGACAACATCGAGGAACTCGTCGACGTGCCGGGGTTCCTGCGTCGCGACGACGGCGACTTCGTGCTCCGGGTCCGCGGCGATTCCATGATCGGCGTGGGCATCTTCGACGCCGACCTCATCGTCGTCCACCCGGTTCCCGAGGCCCGCGACGGAGAGATCGTGGTCGCCCGCGTCACGGGCGTCGGTGACGACGAGGCCACGGCAAAGCGCTTCTATCGCGACGGGGCGAGTGTCCGTCTCGTCGCCGAGAACGACAACTACGAGCCGATCATCGTCAACGCCGACCAGGTGGAACTCGTCGGCCGAGTCGTGGGGGTCCTTCGCCAGCTATGAGTACCATGCCTCTTGCCACAGTCGCCCAGCCAACGCTCGCCGACGCGGTCGACGAGTCACTTGCCGACGCCCTCGCCGGGCGTGAAGCGGCCTGCCTGTGGTGCGGAGGCCATGCCGTGGTCCTCGCGGCGGACATCTGGAGCGGCGCGGTGAAGGTCGCTTGCTCAGAGTGTGGCAGCGAATTGAGCGGCATCGTGCCGCGTCACCTGCGCGAGGTGCCCAGGTGAGCGAGCGCGCCCGCCTGCATGCCGTGGCCGGCGCACCCGGCGCGCGGCGGAGCGCCGCGCCGGCGTCGCGGTCGCTCGGCAGAGCCG
>CAIYOD010000013.1 GCA_903927755.1 uncultured Thermoleophilia bacterium
GCCGTCGCAGAGCCGAGAGACGGACTACGTGGGGGTCGTCGAAGAAGGCCAGTCGGCCGGCCGGAGCGAACGCGGAGAAGCGGCGTGAGCGTGCTGGACGCGGAGGCTAGCTCAGCTCGTCCGCCGCGAACCGCCGCGCGAACTGCCGCGCGGAGTCCAGCGCGTCCTCGGCCAGCGGACCCTTCATGCCCGTGACGAGGCAGCGCAGCACGACCGGGTAGACGGCGAAGCCGGCGCCCGCGAGCTCGTCGCGGGTCTTGGCGCCTCCGCCGGGGAAGAGCCATTGATTGTCCTCACCGTTCTTCGCAGGGTCCTCGTCGAGCGGACCCCAGGTATCGAAGCAGAAGGCTCGGATGTCGCCGAGCTTCGCGGGGTCGAGTTTCTTCGCGAAGCTCCGTGCGCGGCGGCTCATGTTCTTGATGCGCGTGGGACCTCCGACACCGAGGAAGTCCGCGCCGGCCACCGGCGGCTTGCTCGGATCGAGCCTCTGCTTGTGGAGATTCACGACGGTGACGACGTTGCCGAGGGCGCGCAACTCCTCGGCCAGAGCCTCGGCGACCTGCCCCGTGTTCCCGTAGTAGCTGTCGTAAACGATGACGCCGTTCATGGCATCAGTATGTCAGATCGTCGCGACCTCGTGCGCCGCGGCCGCAATGCGCTCCCTGAGCGCGCGACGCTCCGGCGACTCTGGATCGGCGTCCACGGCGGCGCAGATCCCGGGATGGCGATGGCGCGCGTGCGCGAGGATGGCGATCTCGAGTCGCTCCAGTGAGTAGGCCATGAGGTCGAACTCGCAGTCGGCGACGCCGAGATCCCGGCACGACACTTCGTACATGGCAGCCCCTTTCGCCGGCAGCGCGGTCGACGCCGGTTCGTGCGCACCGCCAGTATTCCCCCGCGCAGGGAGCGGAAGGGGGGACTACGGTCGAATGGGGTGTCCGGGAGCCGCATTCTGGGGTGCTCACCCTACAGGGGGCAAAGCCGCGCCGCCGCGTGGTAGCGTGAGCTGTCGCTGACGAACGCCACCGCAGTGCGGGTGGGGAGGGAGACGAATGGGCTGCTGTCTGATCATCGGTGTGCTGGCGGCGTCGCCGCGCTTCATCCTGTTCGGCCTCTGGCTGTTCACCGACTACCTCAGTCGCATCGGTCTGCCGTTCATCTGGGGATTCATCGGGTTCCTGTTCGTGCCGTGCACGACGATCGCGTACGCCATCGCCGAGAACTCGTTCGGTGGGCTGCAGGGGTGGGGGACCGTGGTGTTCGCCGCCGGGATCGTCCTGGACATCCTGCTCTACGCCGGTGGGCGAAGGGGACGGCAGGAGCAGCACGCGACCTGAGCGGCGGCGCTTCGCGACGGGTCGACTGCCGTGACGCTCACGCGCTCGTGTGGGGTGCGGCTCCGCCGGCGGGCGGCGCAGGAGGACCGGCTTCGCCGGACAGTATCGCCGCCGGCTGCAGACGCCACACGTCCTTGACGAGCAGCACCCAGTAGGCGGCCAGCAGCCCGAGGCCTCCGGTGACCCAGCACATGGTCGTCACCCCGAACCGCTCGGCGAGCGGGCCGGCGACCGCCAGTCCGACCGGCCACAGCGCCAGGGACGACATCCAGTCCCATGCAGTGACACGGCCGAGCGACTCCTTGGCGATCTGCGTCTGCAGGGTCGTGTTCCACACCGCGACGAGGATGCCGACGGCCACGCCGCGGAGGATGTACACACCGCCGAGCACCCATGGGTTCCCGAAGAGGGCGAGCGCCAGCGGCGCCGCGACCGCGGTACTCCCGGTGAGCGTGACGGTGATCATGGGCCGCTTGGGCCGGTAGCGCATGGCGATGGCCATCCCGATGATCATGCCGGCGCTGAAGACGGCCTGGAGCCAGCCCCAGGCCACTGCGCCGTAGCCTTCTTCGCGCAGCCCGAGCGGCCCCAGGATCTGGAACGGGGCGATGACGATGCAGAGCACGAGGCAGACGCGCAGCAGCATCACCCAGAGCCAGGTGCGCGACTTGACCTCGCGCCATCCGGCGCGCAGTTCCGCGCCGAAGCCGTGGACTGCGGCCGCGGCCTTGGTCACCGCAGGGACGTGCAGTCTGGCGAGGAAGGCGGCGCTGACGAGGAAGGTGGCGCTGTCGATCGCGATCGCGCCGCCGGGCCCGATGACGGCCACCAGCATGCCGGCCACCGCCGGCCCCACCATCCAGCCGAAGTTGTCGCTGATGCCCATGAGGGCGTTGGCCTGCTGCAGCTCCCCGGCCGGCACGATCTGCGGAAGGATGGCGCCGGCGGCCGGGCGGAAGAAGGCCTCGGCGGCGCCGTGACAGGCGGCGAGCACGGCGAGCTGCCAGATCTGCGCCGTGCCCGTCAGCAGCAGCACGGCGGCGGTGATCTGGACGGCCGCGCGGACGAGGTCGCTGGCCATCATGAGGGCGGCCCGCGGCAGTCTGTCCGCCCACACCCCCCCGACCAGCGCCAGCAGGACCAGTGGCACGCTCTGCGCCGCCAGCACGAGCCCGAGGTCGGTGCCGGAGCCGGTGAGGTCGAGCACGGCGAACGTGAGCGCCACCGGCGTGATGCCGTCGCCGAACACCGAGACGCTCTGCGCGAGGAACACGTTGCGGAAGTCTCGCCGGCGCAGCGCGCCGGCGCCTTCGCGAACGCGCGCGGGGATGAAGCGGGAGAGACTCATGCGCCGAGTCTACAAGGGCGCGGGGCGTGCGCGACGCCCGGCCGTCAGAGGGCCGCGGCCGGCCGATCGCCCCCGCCTTACGACATCTTGGTGGCGCCGCGCGCCGCCCAGAGCGCCATGATCCCCGTCAGCGTCGCGAACCCGAGGGTCACGGCGAAGCCGACGATGAGGGATGTGCTGTCCCAGCCCGTGTTCAGCAGCGAGCGCATCGAGTCGAAGACGTAGGTCGTCGGGTTGATCGTCGCCGCTACCTTGAGCCAGCCGGCGGTGACGTACTCTTTGGGCACGAACGTGTAACTCAGGAAGATGAGCGGGAAGAAGGCGAAGGTCGCCGCCTGGGCCGCCGCCGCGTTCTTGGTCTTGAGCGCCATGAAGGCGGCGTAGCCCGCGAACGCCATGCCCCACAGGAAGGCGAGCACGACCACCAGGGCGAAGCCGAGCGGGCCTGCGGCGACCTTGAGGCCCAGCGCCAGGGCGATCAGCATGACGAGGACGACCTGGGCCGTGAGGACGATCGCGCTCGCGATCATCGGCCCCCAGATCACCGAGAGCCTCCGCGTGGGCGTCAGGAGGAGCTTGGTGAAGTAGCCGTTGTCGATGTCCTTGATGAGCGTCTGCCCGGCGAGGCCGGCGCCGCCGACCGCCGCCGAGACGATGGCGACCGGGAGGATGAACCCCAGATACGTTCCCTGGAACCCCGGCAGTTCGGCGACCGACGAGAGACCGCTGTTGTAGACGAAGAGGAAAAAGACGCTGATGGCGATGTTGGGGAGGATCGTCGCCGGCTCGCGCATGGTGTTGCGCAGCGAGCGGCCGATCAGGAGCACGGTGTCGTTCATGATCTCACCTCCGCGCCGGCGGGGACGTCGTCCGCACCCTCGTCCACCTCGTGTTCCAGCGCCTCGCCGGTGACGCGCAGGAAAACGTCGTCGAGGCTCGGCTGCTCGATCGTGAGGCCCTGAAGGCTGATGCCGGCGCCGTCGAGGACGCGCACCAGCTCGGGCACGTTCTCCGCGGCGCGTCCGAAGTACAGTCGCAGCTCGCGGTTGGAGCGCTGGCGGTTGGGCGCCACCGGCGCCAGCGCGTCCTGGGCGCGCTCTGCGTCATCAGACGAGCCGAACTGCAGCTCGACGACCTCGTCGCCGACCTGGCGCTTCAGCTCCTCGGGGGTGCCTTGGGCGACGATCGTACCCTTGTTGATGATGGCGATCTGATCGGCGAGGCGGTCAGCCTCCTCGAGGTACTGCGTCGTCAGAAAGATCGTCATGCCGAAGTCGTCGTTGAGGCGCCGCACCTCCTCCCAGATGGCGGCGCGGCTGGCCGGATCGAGGCCTGTGGTCGGCTCGTCCAGGAACAGGATCCGCGGATCGTGGACGAGAGCGAGTGCGAGGTCGAGCCGGCGCTTCATGCCTCCGGAGTACGCGCCGGCCCGCTTCTTCGGGTCGACGTCGTCGAGGCCGACCGTCACGAGCAGCCGCTCCGCCGTCTTGCGCGCCTCGTCGCGTGGCGTGCCGAAGAGCTCGGTCTGGAGCATGAGCAGCTCTCGCGCCGTCATCAGCGGGTCGAGGCCGACGTCCTGGAGGGCGACGCCGATCGCCTCGCGCACCTTGCCGCCTTGCCGTTGGACGTCGTAGCCGCCCACCGAGGCGCGGCCGCTCGTCGGGTTCAGGATCGTCGTCAGGATCTTCACGAGCGTCGATTTGCCGGCTCCGTTCGGCCCCAGGAAGCCGAAGATCTGACCGCCTGGGACCTCGAGGTCGACGCCGTCGACGGCGTGCAGCTTCCCGAAGTCCCGGCGCAGCGCCTCCGCGGTGATGCTCCGGTCGGCTCCGTCTCTGTCGGACACGGGACCCTCCCCCGTCATGAAACACTTGCAGTGCGGTCGGGATTCCCTGCGCGGCCATCGGCTAACCTTGCGACGGCCCGGGTAAGAGGGCCTCACCAAGCAAGGAGGGTCCGATGCCGATCTTCGAGTGGCGCAGCGTCATGCCGGCGTCCGCCGACGAGGTCTTCGCCTATCACGCGCGACCCGGAGCGTTTCGGCGTCTGGCGCCGCCGTGGCAGAAGATGCGGGTGATCGAGGAGACCGGCGACGTTACTGCGGGACGCGTCGCCTTCGACGTCTGGTTCGGACCCTTGAAGCGCCACTGGGTGGCGGAGATGGGCAGTGCGATGCCGGGCCGGCAGTTCGTTGATCGGCAGCTGGACGGGCCGTTCGCGGCGTGGGAGCACGTGCACCGGTTCATCCCAATCGACGACGAGCGCAGCGAGCTGCTCGATCACATCGAGTACAGCCTGCCGGCCGGCGGCCTCACCGACTCCGTCGGTGAAGGCCCGGCCGGCAAGACTCTCTCGCGCCTCTTCCGCTTCCGTCACGAGCGCACGCGGCTGGATCTCGGGCGGCACGCGCTGTGGGCCGACCGTCCGCGGCTCACCGTGGCGATCGCCGGCGCCAGCGGTCTCGTCGGCTCGCACCTCACTGACTACCTGACCACCGCCGGCCACCGCGTGATCCGGCTGGTCCGGAACGCGGAGGCCGGGCCGGGCGAAGTCCCTTGGAACCCGGCCACCGCCGCCCTGGATCACGGCGCTCTCGAAGGCGTCGACGCGATCGTGAACTTCTCCGGCGTGACGCTCAGCGGCATCTGGACCTCCAGTCGCAAGAAGGCGATCCTGGAGAGCCGCGTGCAGGCGACGCGTACCCTCGCCGAGGCGATCGCCCGCATGGACTCGCCGCCCTCGGTCTTCGTGAGCATCTCCGCGGTTGGGGCCTACGGGTCCCGCGGCGACGAGACCATCACCGAGCAGACGGAGCTCGGCGAGGGCTTCCTCGCCGACGTCTGCCACGCCTGGGAAGAGGCGGCGGCGCCGGTCGCGTCCGCGGGCGTCCGCCTCGTCACCCCGCGCCTCGGTATCGTGGTCAGCGCAGCCGGCGGAGCGGTCGCCGCGATGCTCCCCGCCTTCAGGGCCGGCGCCGGGACCCGGCTCGGCAAGGGCGATCAGTTCTGGGCCTGGGTGGAGCTGGACGACGTGCTCGGCGCGATCGAGTGGGCGCTCCACGACGAGGGCCTCGAGGGCGTCGTCAACGTCACCGCGCCGGAGCCTGTCACGAACCGGGAGTTCACCAGGACCCTGGGGCACGTGCTGCACCGCCCCGCGGCGTTCGCGGCGCCGGCCTTCGTCCTGCGTCACGGCCTCGGCGGGATGGGCGACGAGATGCTTCTCGCCAGCCAGCGGGCGATCCCCGAGCGGCTGAAGGAGCGGGGCTTCCGCTTCGCCTTCCCGTCGCTGGCGGGCGCGTTGCGGTACGAGCTGGGCCGCACTTGAATCGAGGGACTGTCGTGGCGGCCGCAGGCGGCCCGGTCTCAGTATGCGACAGCCACCGCGTGGCCGATCTCGTCCGTCAGCGTGAGCTGGTCGAGCATGTACTCGGCCACGTCCGCCCGGGCGATGCGACGACCGCCGGGGAGAGAGTAGCCCGGCTCGGCCCGGTAGACGCCTCGAGCCGGGCCGTCCGTCAGCGCTCCCGAGACGCGCACGATCGTCCAGTCCAGCTCGCTCTGGCGGACGCTCGTCTCCATGCGCCGCAGGTCTGCGTAGGCGGGTCCGAGCAGGATCGGCTTGATGACGCGATCGAAGATCCACGGCAGGTTCTGGTCCCGTCCGGGCTGCGTCCCGCTGGCGGAGAGCACGATGAGCCGGCGCACCCGGTAGCGCTGCATCGAGCGGATGACGTTGAGCGTGCCGAGCGCGTTCACCGCCGGCGCGCTCTTCCGGTGCGCCGCACTGAGCGCCACGAGGACGGCGTCCTGGCCGTCGACCGCGTCGCTCACGATGCCGCCGTCGAGGACGTCACCGGGGACGACGCGGACGCGGCCGGCGAGGTCGCCGAGCTTCTCCGGGGCGCGGACCAGCGCGGTCACGGCGTGACCGCGCTCGAGCGCGCCCCTGGTCAGCAGCCGCCCGCTGCGGCCTGTGGCTCCGACGACGAGGACGTTCATGCTCGCATCGTACCCGGCCGGGGCATCGACGCACTCCCCCTGCCCGATCCGGTCTACTCGATGCGGCCGGGATGCGGGGGGAGACGACGAGAGGGACGGTCGTCCTGTGCACGAGCGCGTGACTGGCGGAGCCGACCAGCGCCCCTACGAATGCCGACTCGCCACTCGTGCCGATGGCGAGCAGGTCGGCGCAGCGCTCCTCGGCCAGCTTGATGAGGCCATCCACGACCGGCCGCTCGGCGATGATCGCCTCCGACGGAACGCCGTGGTTCGCCGCCGCCATGAGCGCGCCCTTGGTGAGCTGCTGCGCTTCCTTGTGCAGTTCGGCGTCCATCATCGGGTCAGAGGCACTCTCGAGGAGATGGGCGACGATCACCTTGCCGTCCAGGCGCTCCGCAAGCCCCAGCGCGACGTCCAGCGCCGCCCTCGAGCCGGGCCTGCCGTCGTACCCGACGACCACTGTGAACGCCATCGTCACGCCCCCTTGTGCCGCGCGACCGTGCCTGCGTCCGACTCTTACCCGCGCGGCGGCGGCTTCAGCGCCGTGGTCCGATGACCAGCGGGCGTCGGGGAATCGACCGCGGGTCCTGCCCCGTCGCTCCGAATGCGTAGTCTGTGGAGGCTGCGGCTCTGTGCTCCCGCGCGGCCGCCGACCACGCCTCCCGGGTAGCATGAGTGCGTGGGTACCGACCTCGCTGGGAAGAGCGTCCTCGTCACGGGGGCGAGCATCGGCATCGGGCGCGAGACAGCGCTGCGCTTCGCCGCGGCAGGATGCCGCGTGGCGCTCACCTACTTCGAGCATCGCGCCGAGGCCGAGGAAGTCGTGCAGCGGTGTCTCGGCCTCGGCGCCCCCGACGCCTTCGCCGTCTCACTGCAGCTCGCCGACGAGGACAGCATCTGCACGCTGCTGGAGCGGGTGATCGACCGGTACGGCGCCCTCGACATCCTGATCAACAACGCCGGCGTGATCAGCTGGAAGCCGCTCCTCGAGCAGGACTTCGGGGAACTCGACACCCAGGTCAACGTGAATCTGCTGGGCGTCATGAAGCTCACGTGGTGCTTCCTGCCGCTGCTGACGGATGCGGTGATCACCGTCGGCAGCACCGCAACGCTGCATCAGTCGCGCACGCCGCCGCCGTACTGCGCGACCAAGTGGGGCCTGCGTGGCTTCGTCAAGGCCCTGGCCGTGGAGCATCCGGACAAGCTGATCGCGAGCGTGCACCCCACGGTGACCGCGACGCGCATGAACGACATGCAGGGCATGTCGCCGGAGCGCGTCGCCGACGTGATCTATCGCATCGCTGCCGGGGAGATCGAGGTCGAGCCCGGCGGCGACGTGGACCTGCGGGACTACCCGAACGAGTGAAAGGGCCGGGGCGGCTGACGCCGCCCCGGCCCTTGCTGACGAGCGGGCCGGCCCCCAAGGGGACGGAGCCGGCCCGCCTCGCCGTCTCTCCCGAGGCCTATTCGTACTGGATCGCCTCGAGGATCCGCGTGTTGGCGGCGCGGCGCGCCGGGAGCACCGCCGCGACCACTCCGACCACCACGGCCAGCACCAGGAAGATGCCCAGCTGCATCCACGGCAGGCTGAACACGAGGCCGTCGCCGCCGAGCTGCGTGACCAGCACGTAGCCCATGGCGATGCCGACCAGCGTGCCGAGCACGCCGCCGATCACGGCGGTGATCACGCTCTCGTACCGGACCATCTGGCCGAGCTGCCGCCGTGTGGCGCCGATGGCGCGCAGCATGCCGATCTCGCGAGTGCGCTCGTGTACGCTCAGGACCAGCGTGTTGACGATCCCGAAGATCGAGATGATCACGCTCATGGCCAGCAGGCCGTAGAACATCATCAGGATCTGGTCGACCTGCTTGTTGATGGCGTCGAGGTACTCGGTCTTGGTCTGGACCTTCTGCGTCGGGAACTCCGCCAGGGCCTTCTGGACCGCGGCCTGGGCCCCCTCGCTGCCGTCGGTGCGCACCAGCATCATGCCGGCCGCCGTCGGGACGTCGAGCTTCTCGAGCGTGTCGAGGCTGACCATCATTCCGGTGTAGGCCATCTGGTCGCGGTAGAACCCGAGCACCTTGAGCTTGGCCCTCTCGCCGCTCTGGGCGGTGACGGAGATCGTGTCGCCGGTCTTGACCTTGGCGGCCATGGGCGAGCCGTCCTCGAGGATCACGCTGCCTGCGTCGAGCTTGGCGAACAGCTCATCGCCGCCGCCGCGCCGCCACTCGTGGCCCCAGACCTCGGTCCACACGGCGGGATCCACGGCGTTGGCGGTGAGGACGCCGCCGCCCTTGACCTTGAGGGCCGCGAACGCGACGCCGGCGGCGGATTTGACGCCGGGCACGTCCTCGAGGCCGCGCACCGTCTTCTGGGGCACGGTGAGGAACGCGCTCTGGTCCTGCGCCACGAGGTCGGCGCGCGTGGACTTGCTGATCGCGTCGCCGAACGAGCCCTTCATCGCCTGGGCGAACACGGCGACGAAGACGACCATGGCGAGGCCGATCATGAGCGCGGCGGCCGTGGCGGCCGTGCGGCTCGGGTTGCGGCCGGCGTTGTCGCGGGCCAGGCGGCCGCTGGTGGGCGCGAGCTTCTCCATCGGCCAGCCGATGATCCGGCTCGCCGGCCGGACGACGAACTTCGCCAGCATGGCGATGGCGACGAAGAGCAGCAGCGCGCCCAGGCCCATGAAGAGCAGGCGACCGTTGGTCCCGCCGTCGCTGAAGATGCCGAAGGCGAGCGCGCCGGCGCCGAGGGCCGTGACGGCCAGGGCGCTGACGGTGCTGAACTTCGTGAAGCGCGTCGGCGGCAGGGTCGAGCCCTCCTGGAGGGCCGCCACCGGCGGCACGCGCGTGGCGCGCAGGGCCGGGGCCAGCGCCGAGAGGAGCGTGACGCCCACGCCGACGAGCACGGCGATGAGGATCGTCCGGGGTTCGAGGGCGATGCCCGCCGTGGGGATGTCGGCGCCGACGGCCTTGAAGAGTGCGTTGATGCCCTTGGCGACGCCGAGGCCGGCCGCGATACCGATGGCCGAGGCCAGTACGCCGAGCGTGAGTGCCTCGGCGACCACGGAGACGAGCACCTGGCGGCGGCTGGCGCCGAGGGCGCGCAGCATCGCGAACTCGCGCCGCCGCTGGGCGACGGTGATGCTGAAGGCGTTGAAGATGATGAACGCGCCGACGAAGACGGAGACACCGGCGAACGCCAGGAGCACCGGCGTCAGGAACGAGCCGATCGCGTCGGCCGTCTCGGCGGTCGCGTCGGCGGCGGCCTGCTCGCCGGTCTTGACGCTGATACCGGCCGGCATGGCGGCCTTGACGTCCGCGGCGAGCTCCTTGGGTGTCACGCCGGGATCGGCGGACACGGAGATGCCGCTGATCCTGCCGGGCTCGCCGCCCCAGCGCTGCACGTCTTGCAGGCGGCCGGCGACGACGATGGTGCCGCCCATGGAGCCGGACTCGCCCCACTCGAAGACGCCGGCGACCTTGACCTCTTCGAGGCCGGCCGGGCCGGCCACTGTGAAGCTGTCGCCGGGCTGGAGGCCGGCCTTGTCGGCGAAGCTCTTGATGATCGCGACTTCGTTGCGACCCTGGATCTCGCCGCCGGCGACGAGGGTCGCCTGGTTGAAGGGCTCACCGGTGCTGGTCGTCAGCAGGGTGGGGGCGCCGCCGGTCTCGACGGGCTTGCCGTCGACGATCGCGGCGCCCATCGTCTCGTACACCCCGGCGGCCTTGTCGACGCCGGGGACGGCGAGCACCTTGGCGACGAGGTCGTCGCTCAGCGTCTGGGCCGCGTCGCCCTCCATGCTGGTGAACGAGGTCTTCGGCTCGACCTGCACAGCCGTGCCCTTGAACGAGGTCTCGAAGATGTTGGCGAACCCGTTGTCGATCTGGTCGGTCAGCACGTACGTGCCGGTGATCATCGCCACGCCCAGCAGGATCGCGAGGAGCGTGAGGACGGTCCGGAGCGGCCGGCTGGCGAGGTTGCGGAAGGCGAGGCGGGTCATCGGGGAACCTCGAGGTTCTTGATGGTGTCGTAGATGGCGTCACGGGTCATGCGGTCCTCGTCCAGCTCGATGCGGCCGTCCTTGAGGAAGACGACGCGGTCGGCGATGCTGGCGGCGTTGGCGTCGTGCGTGACCATGATCACGGTCTGGCCGAACTCGTCGACGCTGCGGCGCAGCAGATCCAGGACCTCGCCGCCGGTGCGGGAGTCGAGGTTGCCGGTCGGCTCGTCGGCGAACAGCACGGCCGGCCGGGTGATGAGCGCCCGGGCGACGGCCACGCGCTGCTGCTGGCCGCCGGAGAGCTCGGCCGGGCGGTGCGTGAGGCGGTCCTGCAGACCGACGGCCTCGATGACCGCGCGCCGCCAGGACTCGTCGGCGCGGCGACGGGCGAGCGAGAGCGGCAGCACGATGTTCTCGTCGGCGGTCAGGGTCGCGAGCAGGTTGAAGCTCTGGAAGATGAAGCCGATCTTGTCGCGGCGCAGCTGCGTCAGCTTCTTCTCCTTGAGCCGGGTGATCTCGACGCCGTCGATGCTGACCCGGCCGCCGGTGGGCTGGTCGAGTCCGGCGAGGATGTGCATGAGCGTGCTCTTGCCGGAGCCGGAGGGGCCCATGATGGCCGTGAGCCGGCCCTCGGTGATGTCGATGTCGACGTCGCGCAGGGCGTGCACGGTGGCGTCGCCCTTGCCGTAGGTGCGCGAGAGGCCGCGCGCCATGACAACGGCGCGGCCGGGGCCGCGCTCGGTGAACAGTGACTCGCCGGTGAACTCGCGCTCGAGCCGGGCGAGCGTCTCGCTCGTCTGATCCAGTCGTTCGCGCTCCGAAATGGTGGTGGTCCGCATGATCTCTCCTCCTGGGTGACTTGCCTGAGAGGAGGCTACGGCCGGGGTCTCGACGGCGAATCGCCCGAGGGTGGTGGATGCGCGAGCGCGGAGGAGGGATATTCGGGCACCGCCGCGGGCCACCGTGGGGGGAGGCTACGACTACTCCCACACCCCGGCTCGTCACCCGGTGGAGGTAGACGCCGCGACGCGCCGCCGGCCGGCCGCTCCCGGTCGAGCCTGCGGCAGCGCCGGTGGCTCTACCCCGGCGGGGGTACCGCGTCCGGGCCGCAAGGCCTGCGGCCGCCGACCCCAGGCCCGCGAGGCATCTCTCTGGCACCGACGATGCCATTCCCGGCGCAGAGCGGCTATGCTTTTGCCATGTGCGCATCGGCAGCAAACGACCAGCCCGGCGACACGCGCCCGGCATCGTTCTCGGCCAAGCCCGACGGTCGCAAGCACCGTGGCCGCGGCAAGCGCGTGAGCGAGATCCAGCCGCCGCCGCGCATCCGCGCCGGCCATCGCGTCTTCTTCCACGAGCAGGGCGAGCCGCTGTTCGGACCGGGGACCTTCGATCTGCTCGTACTGGTCGAGGAGACCGGATCGCTGCACCAGGCCGCCAAGCTCATGGGCATGTCGTACAACAAGGCGTGGCGCGCCATGCGGCAGGCGGAGGATCACCTCGGCCTCAAGCTCATGACGCGCCGCACCGGCGGGTCGGACGGCGGCGGCTCGGTACTCACGGACGACGGGCATCGCCTCATGGAGCGCTTCCGTGCGTTCCTCGATGAGGCCGATGCGGATCTCGCCCGCCTTTATCAGAAGTACTTCGGAGACGCCTCGTTCGCCCAGCCGGAAGGCGCCTCTCCCCAGGCAGGCGGCCCCGCCGCCAGCGACGTCCCTTCGAGCGAAGACGGCGCCTGACGGCTCTCGCGACCGCGGGCCGACAGGCTGAGACGCCGACCTCTCCCTCCATGACTCCCGACCCTTGCAGAGGCAGCACGGGCGTGCCGCCTGTCCGCGGCCCGGCGGGTTCGCGCATCCTCGTGCTCACGGGGCCTTCCCGCGCCGGCAAGACGACCGTCTGCCGGCGGGTGGTCGCCGAGGCACGTTCGCGAGGTCTCAGCGTCGCCGGCGTTCTCACTGAGGACGGGACGACGAGCGACGGCGCCCGGCTGCAGTACGTGCTGGACCTGCGGACTGGGCGGCGCCGGCTGCTGGCGGTCGCGCGACCCGGCGGCTCTTCCTCACCGTCTGGTGTCCCCGACTTCGGGTGGTCGTTCGACGAGGAGGGGATGGCCTTCGGGCGGCTCGTGCTCGAGGCCTGCGCCGGCAGTGGCTGCGACTGCGACGTACTCGTGATCGATCAGCTCGGCCCGCTGGAGGTGCTGGAGGGGCGCGGCTGGACGGTGGCGTTCGACCTGATCGGCCGTGGCGGCTATGGCCTTGCCCTCGCAGTCGTCAACCCCCGGGTCCTCGATGAGGTCCGGTCCCGACTCGGCGACTGCGAGACGATCGTCGTCACCAGCGGCGACCGGGACGACCTGCCCGCGATCATCTGCTCTGCTCATCTCCCGGCCGGATAGCCTGCCTGCCGGGAAGGCCGTATCACGTTGGGTGCACCACGATCACGCAGGTCGCGCGGCTTCCCGTTGGCCGTCATCGGTCTGGCGGGTATTTTCCTGGACCTCGCGCACGAGGATCGGGATGAACAGGTCTTCGGAGCGGAAGTCGCCGTGTTCGCCCGTGACCGCGCCGGTGGCCGCGTCCTCGGCCGCGTGCTGGCCGTGGTCGGCCACGACGATCACGCGGCCCTGCCAGCTCTCGAGCAACTCTCCGACCATTGAGTCCTGCTTCGCGATCACACGCCGCGCGGCCTCGGAGTGAGGCCCCGAGGCGTGGGCGGTGTCGTCGATCCCGTGGAGGTGGATCAGCATGAAGTCCGGCTGCCCCTGGGCGAGCCGGTCCTTCGCCGCGGCGAGAACCTCGTCGTCGGTCAGGCCGTCGCCGTCGACATCTACGTTCAGCACGGTGCTCCGCGTGAGGGCGAGGATCTGCAGGTTGCCCTCGATGAGACTGGTGGACAGGCCCCGTTCCTCCGCCCACTCGAAGATGCTCGGGCAGTCGAGCCGGTGCCTGGACCGATCGTGCACTCCCGTGCCGCTCGGATCCTGCCCGCTGACCATTGCGGCATAGGTCACCGGTGTGATCGTCGGGTAGACGGTGAGCGCCTCGCGCGCCTCGAGCGATGCCATCTCGGGGATCAGGCCCGCCTCCGCGGCGGCGAGGTACTGATCGTAGCCGAACCCGTCGAGGTAGATCACCAGTGTCTTGCCGCCGCCGGCGAGCTCCTGCCGCGCGAGCCGGTAGGCGTCGGTGATCGTCGCCCTTGGCGGATCGACGACCACGCCGGTCACGGCTCCTCGCTCGCCGCCGTCCACGAGGAGCTCTCCTGAAGGCGTCAGCGAGCAGCCGGTAGCCGGCAGCCGCAGCAGCGAGCCGTCCGCCAGGTACACGGCGATCCGCTCCGCCGGCTCGATGCCGGCGGCGGCCAAGGTGTCCGCCAGCGACATCTGTCCTGCGCCGTCCTCGGCGCCTGCGAAGGCGTCGCCGAGGGACAGGGTGCCGTTCTCTCCCGTCACCCCCTGGACGACGGCGATGGACGCGTCCGCGGCCGGCGCGCCGGCGCTGCCGCCCGCAGCAGTCCCGGACGAACAGGCCGCGGCGCCGAGGGCGACGACCACGGTGAAGGCGGCGACCGCGAGCAGCGCCGAGCCGGTCGCCGCCCGTCCGGTCGCCACACCGATGTGGTAGCGGCGGAGCGCCTTGATCACCTGCCAGGCCAGGATGCCGCCGACGCCGCCCGAAAGCGCCGCCGTGCAGAGCGTGAGCGCCATCGGGATCGGCGGCAGGCGGAAGAAGATGAAGCTCACCATGAGGGTGCCGGTGACGTTGGCCAGGATGCCCGCGAGGAAGCAGCAGCGCAGGCAGCACGCGCGGTGGCCGGTGAGCCACAGGCCGAGGTCCAGCACGATGCCCGGCAAGGTGTAGCTGATGAGCGAGATCGCCCCGTGCGAGCCGACCACGCCGGTCAGCATCACGAGCAGCGCCTGCACGAGCGCGATGAGCGTCGCCGTCCCGCGCTTGCCGACGATCCCCATGCCGACCACCAGCCACATCATGTAGAGGCCGCCGGCCAAGGCGCCGGCAGGGATGAACAGCGGCGCCGCCACGAGGTGCGCCAGCGGCACGACCACCGGCTTGACGGCGATGCCGAGCGCCGCCAGCACGGCGATGATGACCAGGTCGCGCGTGGTGAACCCGCGCAGCGCCCGCGAGATCCTCATCAGAGCACGGTGATGGAGATGACGCTTCTGACCCAGTACTGGCGGTTGTAGTCGCCCTCGACGGCCTGGCCCATGACGAGCCGGAACGGGTGGTCGCCCGTGGACGCGACTCCGTCCTCCGACCAGGCGATGATCATCGGCAGGGTGACGCCGGGGCGGGTCTCGTCGAGGTAGTCCGCCCCCACCTGGCGCATGGAGAAGGAGGCGCTGTAGTCGTCGGCGGCGAGGATGGCGACCCTGGAGGCGGTCTGCTTGACGCCGGCCGCCTTCAGGATGTCGGTGAGGCGGACACCGACGAAGGCGTTCGTTGCCGTGGGCTCGGGCTCCTTGCCCCGTGAGAAGTAGTCGCCCGAGACCGTGCGCAGCTTCTTGAGCTGTCTGAGCGTGAAATAGGCGGTGTCGGCCACCTTGCCCTTGACCACGAGGTGGGCGGCGGTGGGGACCGCCGACGCCGTCCGGGTCGGCTTGGGCGTCGGGGTTGGGGTACGCGTGGGCTTGCGCGTCTTCGTCGGCTTGGGCGTCGGCGTCGTGGCGGAGGCGGTGGCCCTGGCGGCCGGAGTGGAGCTGGAACGCGGCGTGGGCGTGGGAGCCGACAGAGCAACCGGCTCTGCCTGGTCGGCCGGCGCAACAGGCGTCGGCTCGGGAGTGGGTTTGGCTGCGGGAGACTCCGATGTCCCGGCCGCGGGCGTCTGCTCCACCACCGCCGCCAGCTTCTGCAGCGAAGGAGCCGGGCTCGCGGAGGCGGATGCGGCCGCCGGTTCCGCCGACTCGGGCGCCCGCCCCGCCGCCCACGCGGCGCCGGCGAACACGGCCAGCACGACGACGGCCGCGACCACCACCACCACTCGCTCTCTCTTCATGATCCGATCCGGCGAAGCTGCCACGGCTGATGCCCTCCGTCAGCGGACGGTGACGCGGCAGGTCGCCGTCTTCCCAGTGCTCGTGCGCACGGTGACGGTGACCTTGCCCTCGCGGACGCCGGTGACCCTGCCGGCACGGTCGACGGTCGCGACCTTCGGGTTCGAGCTCTTCCACGAGATCGTGCACGTGGCTCCTGAGGGGCACAGCCGCGCCGCGAGATGGGCGCTCGAACCGGCGGAGAGCGTCTTGGTCTTCGTAAGCGTGACTCGGGTGGCCTTGACCGCCCTGGACACCACCTTGACCGTGAAGGCCACGACGTGCGTCCCGCTGGTCGCCCGGACCACTACCGTGCCGGCCTTCTTCGCCGTCACGGTGCCCGTCTGGGCGACGGTGGCGATCGCGCCGTCGGCGCTGGTCCACACGATGGCCTCGGCGGCCGGCGCGGTGGGCTCTTGGGTCGCCACCGCGCGCAGCGCGAGTCGTGACCCCTTGGCCACGTTGGCTCGCGTCTGCGAAGCCGTCGGCGACGTCACGACAAGCCCGGCCGTCCGGGGCGCGGCGATCTCGTGGCTGCCGGCGTCGAGCACGGTCATCGAGCCGGCGGTGGAGACCATTCTGGCGGGGAAGGCCGTGTTGCCGTAGTCGCCGTTGGTGCAGATGCGGACGTAGGAGGGGTCGTACCAGAGCGTCGCCGCCGCGGGATCCTCGGCGTTGCATCCCCGCACGGGGTCCATAGCCAGCAGGTAGTTGTTGGCGGCGTCCTGGACGTCGCCGACGAAGAGCCCAGCGGCATACCCGTCCGTGGTGGAGACCCTGAGCCTCCAGTCGCCGTCCAGGGTGATGCCGGATCTCGTCTCCAGGTCGCCGAGGACGCGCCGCAGCCAGATCCCCGTCCAGTCCTGAGGAGTCTCCTTGAGGTACGACTGGGTGACAGTGGAGCCGAGTCTCCCGACGCCGCTGACGTCCGCCCACGTGTAGGCATAGGCCGCCCCCGCGAGTGACACGCTGAAGACCTGCGCCGTCGGCGCCGGCGTCGGTATGGGGGTCGATCCGCTCTTGGCGGCCGCGCCGCTCGCGCTCCCGAGCAGCGCAAGGCACGCCGCGCCGATGAACGCGGCGGCAAGGACCCCGCGCCTGGAGAGACTCCTGGTGCTCTCCCCTGCCCGTGTACCGTGCAGCCCGCCCATAGCTCCTCCAGCGACTTGTGTCCTCGCTCCGCGCACTGGTTGTCAGGACCCGTACCGGAACCGTTATACTGCGTGAAACATAACGAGCGGACGCCACCGCGGTCAAGCGGCGGCGCGCGGCAGCGAAAGGACCGGGGTGCGAAAGGGGACACACGTAGCGATCGTCGTCGCCGTCCTCGTGGTGCTCGGCGGGGCGGTCGTCGCCCTCGCACAGGCCAACCGCTCGGACGCGACGGTCGTGGACGGGTCGGTCGCCATCACGCGCGGAGGCTCCACGCTCACGACCCTCGACATGAAGCTGGTGCGGGCACTGCCGTCCGTGAGCGAGAAGAAGACCATCCAGTCGTCCGGCCATGCGGACGAGACGGCGGTGTTCACCGGCGTCCCGCTGCGCGTCCTCCTGGACGCCGTCGAGCCCGGCCTCCTGGACGGGGCGACCATGGTCGTGATTCGAGCCTCGGACGGGTACGTCTCGTCGCTCGCCGCCGAGGAGGCGACCGCCGACGGCGTCCTGCTCGTCTACGCCAAGGACGGCGAGAGCCTCGGCACCGCCGCGGACGGGGGCACCGGTCCGTTCCGCATCATCATTCTCACAGACACGTACGGGAACCGCTGCACCAAGTGGGTCAACGAGATCGAGATCCGATGAGCGCGGCCGGCGGAGGCTCCGCCGCGCCGGCCGTACGCGTGAACGGACTCTCGTATGCGTACGGCGTTGCCGGGTACGTGCTGCACGACGTGAGCTTCAGCGTCCCGGCCGGCGAGACGGTGGTCGTCACCGGCTCCTCCGGGTGCGGCAAGACCACCCTGTGCCACTGCCTCACCGGCCTGGCTCCCAAGGCGCTCGGGGGCGCGATGACCGGCACCGTGAGCATCCTTGGGGACGACATCGAGCCTCTCGCCGTGCCGGCCGTCTCGAAGCGGATCGGCATGGTGTTCCAGGACCCGGACAACCAGCTCGTCATGACCACGGTGGAGGACGAGCTGGCGTTCGGGCCCGAGAACCTCGCGGTCGAGCCGGAAGAGATCCGTCGGCGGGTCGACCGCGAGCTGGGGCGGTTCGGCCTCGAGCGGTTCGCCCTCCGCTCTCCGGGAGAGCTGTCCGGCGGTGAGAAGCGCCTCGTGGCCCTCGCTGCCGTGCTCACGCTCGACCCGCCGGTGCTCATCCTCGACGAGCCGTTCGCGCACCTCGACGAGCGCGGCCGCGACCGCGTCCGCGCGGCGGTCCTCGACCTGAGCGCGTCGGGCAGGACCCTTCTGATCGTGGAGCACGACCTGGCGCTCGTGGACTTCGCCGGCCGCTACCTGGTGCTCGAGCAGGGCCGGCTGGTCGCCGACACGGCGACCCCTCCGGCCCTCCCCGCATACGCGGCGCCACCCCGCCTCGAGGTCCCCGCTTGATCGCCGTCGAGGACGTCGGTTTCCGCTACCGCAAGGCGAGCCGGCCGGTCGTCGACGGCTTCTCGGCGGTCTTCCCCTCCGGCGCGGTGACCGCCGTCACGGGGTCCAACGGGTGCGGCAAGACGACGCTGGTCAAGCTGCTCACAGGCATCGAGCGCCCCGGCTCCGGCCGGGTTCTCGTGGACGGCGCGGACCTGCGGCCGCTCTCGCTCGCTGAGATCGGCCGCAAGGTCGGCTGCGTCTTCCAGAACCCGGCGCGTCAGCTCTTCTGCACCTCCGTCCGTGAGGAGATGGCCTACGGCCTCCGCGCCCAAGGTCTCGACGACGCCGAGATTGCCCGACGCACCGAGCAGCAGCTCGATTTCTTCGGCCTGCTCGGTCACCTGGACGACTTCCCCCTGCACCTGAGCCACGGCGAGAAGCAGCGGCTCATGCTGGCCGTGGTGCTCGCCATGGACCCGGAGTATCTCCTGCTGGACGAGCCGACGACGGGACTGGACCTCCCGCGACGCCGGGCGCTCGGCGAGGAACTCCGCGCACTCGCCGGCGCCGGCCGCGGCGTCGTGGTCGTCAGCCACGAGCGCGCGTTCGTCACCGCCTACGCCGACACGGAGGTGCGCATGGGCGAGGCCTCAGTCTGATGAGCCTCGCCCGCCTGGACCCGCGGCCTAAGCTGCTGTTCGTGCTCTGCGTCTCCACGCTCGCCGTGCTGTGGCGCGACCCCGCGTGGCTGGCCGCGCTCCTGGGGCTCACGATCGTCGTGCTGCTCGCCGGTGGAGTAGACCCGCGCAGCACGTGGAGCCAGGTACGCGGCGTGCTCCAGGTGGTGGCCATCCTCTTCGTGGTGCAGTGTGTCTTCGTCCGCTCCGGAGAGCCGGTCGTCTCCGTGGCCGGCTTCACCCTGGTCACCACAGGCGGCCTCACCATGGCGCTTGGCGTGACCCTGCGGCTGCTGATCGTCGTCTGCTCGGCGCTGGTGCTCCTCACCGGTCACGCGCGCGACTATTTGCTGGCGCTCGTCCAGTGCCGCGTGCCCTACGAGATCGCCTTCATGGTGATGACGGCGGTCCACTTCCTCCCGATCCTGCGCGAGGAGGCCCTGGACGTGTACCACGCCGTGCAGATGCGCGGCACGGAGGTCGCCAAGGCCGGCGTGCGCGAGAGAGTCGCTGTATATGCACACATCGCGCTGCCGGTGGTGGCCGGGGCGCTCAGGCGCGCCGAGCAGGTCTCTCTGGCGATGGAGGCGCGCGCCTTCCGCGCGCTGCCCCGGCGCACCTCGATGCGGCGGTTGACGCTGAGGGCCCGTGACGCGGCGAGTCTGGCCGCCGTCGCCGTGGCGACGGCGGCGGCGCTCGCCGCGCCGCACGTTCTTTGACGGCCGCACCGTGAGCACGCCCGCCGCCGTGCGGTTCTCCGATCAGCGCGAAGAAGACGACGGGCGGCGAGGCTCTCCGGCCTCGCCGCCCGTCGGGTCCGTGCGTCATCTGGCACCGCCTCGCGGTGCGCGTTTCTACTTCGCGGCGGCTCCGTGCGACTCCGCCGCCGGTTCCTTCTCCATGCGGACGGCGCAGACCTTGAACTCCGCCGTCATCGTCACGGGATCGCCCTCGGCGTTGGTCAGCTCGTTGACCGGGGACTCCTTGAAGTGGAACGTCATGAACATCGTCCCCGGGGGCACCTTCTCCGTGAGGGTGATCCGGGTCGTGATGGAGCCGCGCCGTGAGCTCACGCGGATCAGCTCGTCCTCGACGACGCCGAGCCGCTCGGCGTCCGCCGGGTTGACCTCGGCCAGTTCGTAGGGCCGCAGCCACTCCAGGTTCTGCGAGAGCCGGGTCATGATGTTGTAGTGGTACAGCATGCGCCCGGTGGTGAGCAGCATCGGGTACTCGTCGTCGACGAGCTCCGCGGGCTCTTGGAACGGGATGCCCTGCAGCAGGCCTTTGCCGCGCGTGAACCGGCCCTCGTGCAGGAACGGTGTGCCGGGATGGTCCTCGGTCGGGACCGGCCACTGCAGGCCGACGGTCCCGAGCCGCTCGTAGGTCATGCCCGCGTACTGCGGCACCGCCGTGCGGATCTCCTCGAAGATCGCCTCCGGCGAGTCGTAGTCCCAGTCCATGCCCATGCGCTTGCCGAGCTCCAGGATGATCTCCCAGTCCGGCTTCGTGTCGCCCGGGGGCTCGACGGCCTTGCGCACGCGCTGGACGCGGCGCTCGGTGTTGGTGAACGTGCCGTCCTTCTCCGCGTACAGCGCCGCCGGCAGGAACACGTCGGCGTACTTGGCCGTCTCGGTCATGAAGATGTTCTGCACCACGAGGAAGTCGAGGTTCTCGAGCGCCTTGCGCACGTGGTTGGCGTCGGCGTCGGTGAGCGCCGGATCCTCGCCCATGATGAACATCGCCTTGAGCGTGCCGTGCACGGCGAGCTCGAACATCTCGGGGATGCGCAGGCCCATGTCCTGCGGCATCTGCACGCCGTAGGCCTCGCTGAACTTCTTCTGCGCCTCGAAGTCGAGCACGCTCGGGTAGCCCGGGAAGGAGTTGGGCAGCGCGCCCATGTCGCACGAGCCCTGCACGTTGTTCTGGCCGCGCATGGGGTTCACGCCCGCGTTCGGGAAGCCGATGTGGCCGGTGACCATGCCGAGGTTGGCGAGGTTCATCACGTTGGCCGTGCCGACGGTGTGCTCGGTGATGCCGAGTGTGTAGAAGATGCCGGCCTTGCGCGTCGTCGCGTAGAGCTCCGCCGCCGCGACGATCGTCTCCACCGGCACCCCGGTGATCTCCGCGGCGCGCTCCGCCGGGTAGTCCTTGACGGTCGCCCAGAGATCGTCGAAGCCCTCGGTGCGCTCGTCGATGTATTCCTTGGCGTGCCAGCCGTTGCTGATGATGGTGTGCAGCATGCCGTTGACAAGCGCGTTGTCCGTGCCGGGCTTGAGCCGCAGCCAGAGGTGCGCGTGCTCGGCGAGCTCGGTGCGTCGCGGGTCGACGACGATGAGCTTGGCGCCGCGCAGATGTGCCTGCTTCATCTTGTTGCCGATGATCGGGTGCGCCTCGGTGGCGTTGGACCCGATGATGAACAGCACGTCGTTGCCGACGATGTCGGCGATCGAGTTGGTCATAGCACCTGAACCCAGCGTGGTCGCCAGACCGGCGACCGTTGGAGCGTGTCAGGTACGGGCGCAGTGATCTATGGAGTTCGTATTGAGGCCCGCCCGCGTGAGGCGCTGCAGCAGGTAGTTCTCCTCGTTGGTGCAGCGCGCCGAGCTGAGCACGCCCACGGAGAGGTTGCCGTGCTCGCCGCGGATCTCGAGGAGCCGCCCGGCGACCAGCTCGAGGGCCTCGTCCCAGGTCGCCTTCTCCCAGACGCCGTCCTTCTTGATCAGCGGCGTGGTGATGCGGTCCGGGCTGTAGATGAGGTCGGTGTGGAAGCGGCCCTTGACGCAGAGCGAGCCCTGGTTGGCCGGCGCGTCGTAGGCGGCGGTGACGCCGACGATCTTGTCGCCGGCGACGTTGAGGTCGAAGTTGCAGCCGACGCCGCAGAACGGGCACGTGGTGCGGACCTTCTTGCGGTCCCACGTGCGCACGCCCTTGATCTGCTTGTTGGCGATCGCGCCAGTTGGGCAGATGTCGGCACACTGGCCGCAGAAGCGGCAGAAGTCCGACGCGAGCGGATTGTCGAACGAGGCGGCGATCTGCGACTCGAAGCCGCGCTCGGTGAAGTCGATGGCGTTGGTGACCTGTACCTCCGCGCAGACGCGCACGCACTTGCCGCAGAGGATGCACTTGTTCATGTCCCGCTCGATCATCGGGTTGTCGCTCTCGATCGGCAGCTGACGCTTGTCGCCCTCGAACGTGCTCGCCTCGACGCCGTAGCGGTAGCAGTAGTCCTGGAGGGTGCAGCCGCCCGACTGCTCGCAGGTGATGCAGCCCTGCGGGTGGTCGGAGAGGAGCAGGTCGAGGATGAGCGTGCGCGCCTCGATGACCGCCTGCGACTCGGTCTGGAGGACCATGCCGTCGAGCAGTTCCGTGGCGCACGCCGGCATGAGGTTGGGCCGGCCCTCCACCTCGACCACGCACAGCCGGCAGGACGCGGCCGGGCTGAGCGTCTCGTGGTGACACAGGGTCGGGATGTCGATGCCGAGGTCGCGTGCGGCGTCGAGGATGGTCGTGCCGGCAGGCACCGTCACCTCGCGGCCGTCGATGGTCGCCTGGATGGTCGCCGTCTCTGCGCCTGCAGGTCCGGTCATGCCGCCTCCGTTCGCTTGCTCCACTGCTGCGTGATGGGCCGCACCCTGCGCGGCCCGAGCCTCCACTGCGGCGTCGCGCGGTCAGGAGTGCGCGCCGCCGCCTCTACGGACGGTCCCCCCCGCGCGAACCGGGAGGGAGACCGAGTGTACAACGAGGCGGCGAGGCGGCGAAAGCCGGGCGCCTGCGTGCGGCAGCGCCCGTCCGCGCGACCTCAGATGGGCGCGAGGAAGCGCGCCGCCTCCCGGCGGAACCCGCGCCTGTCCGTCCACATGGCAGGGTGGCCGCCGCGGGCCGTCACCCACAGGCGGCAGTCCGCGATCTCCGTGGCCAGGTGCTGGTGCTGGCCGACGACGGACGGAAGCTCCTCGTCGCCGAGGCTCGAGGTCAGGAGCACCGGGCAGCGGATGTCGTCGAGGCGGCCGGCGAGCGGGTCCCAGCCGCCGCGGTCCGCCAGCTCGAGGTGCAGGGCGGCGTCGGCGGCGAGCACGTCGGGCCAGTCGTCGCCGTGAGCCTGCTTCCAGAAGGTGCGCTGAGACGGGCTGACGAGCTTGCGGAGCAGGCGAGGCCCCTCTCGCCACATGACCTCGACGATCGAGCCGGGGAACGGCTGCTCGGCGATGCCGGCGTCGCCGGCCGTCTGCGCGCCGCCGGCTTGCTCTCCGTCCGCGCCCGTCGCCGGACGGCCGATGCGACCGCCGACGATCCTGCGCAGGTCGGCGGGCTCGAGCTTCTCCGGGCAGCTGTCCGCGACGACGGCCGCGACCTCATCGGGGTGATCGGCGGCTGCCAGAAGGGCCGTCGTGCCGCCGCCGCTGCAGCCCATGAGGGCGTAGCGCCCGGCGCCGAGGTGGGCGGCAAGCGCCGCCGCCTGCTCGGCGCCGCTCTCCCACCAGTCGAGCGGCCAGGGCGCGATGCGATCGGAGCCACCCGTGCCGAGGAAGTCCAGGGCGGCCACGTGATGCGTGCGTGCGAAGTACTCGAGCTCTCTGCCGTGGCTCGCCGACGAGGCGGTGCTGCCGGGCAGGATGACGAGGAGAGGCGCACTCACCTCGCCGCTCCGGCGGTAGTGCAGCCGGTGTCCCTGCCAGGTGAACGACGGCATCGCGGCCCTCCGTCTCAGCCGCCGGTCGCGGCTCGTTCGGCCCGGTCGCGTATGCCGCGCAGCATGCCCTCTTCCATGATGAAGTGGGCCGGCTCGAGCCCGAACGCCTGGGCGAACGCCGCGGGGGCGGTGCGCCGCCAGCAGGCGCGGGAGCGGATGACGAGCCGGGTCTCCACGGGGCCGTCCGGCTCGAGGTAGAAGCCCCACGTCCACGCCATCTCCCCGCGGAACAGACTGCCGGCCTCCTGCGGCGGCTCTCCGGGGGCGCCGCTGCGGACGACGAACGCCCGCGGCGGCTCGATCACGGCCACCGCCATCTTCATGGTCTCGTCGGGGTCGAGCGTCAGGTAGTCCACGCCGGCGCGCAGGTCCTGCCACTCCGGATGCACGCGATCGGCGCTCTGGACGTTGAGCCCTGCGAGGTTCTCGAGCGCGTCGTAGGTGTAGAAGCCGCCACGGTTCTGGCCGATCTGCACCAGCCACGGCCAGACCGCTTCGGCGGACGCGCGCACCGTGATGGCGTGCGTCGTCGTGTACAGCGGGTCGGGGACGAGCTCGTCGCCGGGGAGCGGGCGCGACATCTCGTCGTCCGTCGCGCCCCAGCGCCGCAGGCGCGGCAGAAGCGCGAACCAGTAGGCCGCGCCCAGCGCTTCCAGCGCGACCGCCGCCAGGGCGACCTTGTGACGGCGCTTCATTCGGCCTCGAGCTCCGCGATGACCGCGGCGAAGGCGCCGGCCACCACCTCGGCGCCGGCGTCGGTGAAGTGGACGCCGTCGGTGGTGAACGGGCCGTCTCCTTCCTCGGCCGCTGCGGCGAACGCCGGCTGCAGGTCGAGCACGCGGCAGGAGCTGCGCCCGGCCGCGATCCGTGCGATCGCCTCCGCCACCTCCGTCGCCCGTTCCTCCCAGACGGAGCCCTCGGACTCGAGGACGAGCGGGCGCACCACGACGATCCGCGGCGTCCGCGCCTCGGTCCACTCGAGGAGTTCCTCGTAGTCGCCGGCCAGGCGCATGAGCCGCTCCGGCCACGTCCATCCGCTACCGGCCTCGGACGCGTCCCAGGCGCCCATGACGGCGTCGTTGGCTCCGACCCAGATGAAGGCGCAGTCGACCGGCTCGAGCCCCTGGTAGCGCATCCGAGAGAGGAGGTCCGCCACGGTGTCACCGGCCCGGCCCCGGTTGAGCAGCCCGTGCTGCGACAGCCGTCGGTCGAGCAGCGGGAAGTAGGCGGCGCCGGGCCACCCCTCGGTCAGACTGTCTCCCAGGAAGACGATCAGCATGGACCAAGTCTATGCGGTCGCAGCCGCCCGCGATACGCTCGTCCAGAGAGGACGCGACGGTCCCGACCGGGGGGAGCGATGAAGCAGACGGTTCTGGGCGAGCAGGCGGCTGGGGCCGGTGCGCGATGAGCGCCGAGCACGACGGGCGGCCCGGCCCGCCGCCGGAGCCGGGCCGCGCCGAAGCGTTCGCGGCCCGGCTGTTCACCAACCTGCTTCTCAGCCCGCTCTATCGCCGCTACGTGGACGAGATGGATCTGCGCGGCGACGAGCTCGTCCTCGACTACGGCTGCGGGAGCGGGGCGGCCGCCCGCCATCTGGCGAAGCGCCTTCGGCCTGGCGGCGGCCACCTGACGTGCATGGACGTCTCCGAGCGCTGGCAGCGCACCGCGAAGAAGGCGCTTCGCGCCTATCCGGACGTCGAGTTCCGGCGCGGCGATGTGCGCACGCTGGGTCTGCCGGCAGCGAGCTTCGACGTCGTGCTCGTCCATTGGATGCTGCACGACATCCATCCGCGGGACCGGCCTTCGGTCGTCGCGGAGCTCGCGCGACTGCTGCGCCCGGGAGGACGCCTGTTCTCGCGCGAGCCGACGGCCGCCAAGCACGGTATGCCGGCGGCGCGGGCGCGCGAGGTGTACGCCGCTGCCGGCCTGTGCGAATCGCTCGCGAGCGAGGGCAGGCTGCCGATCATCGGCGAGTACTACCGCGCCGTCTGGACCAGGCCGGTGGGCTGACTTCCAGCCTGCGTCGCCGGTCCGTCCGCCTGGCCGCGCCGGCCGGGGCCGTACGCGAGAAGGCCGGCGGCGCTTGCCGTCGGCCATCCCGACCTCCACCTCTCAGGGGCTCGCCAGAGACCCCCCTGACTCCGGATCAGGTATCTGCTTAACGAAGGAGAGGGGGTGAACCTTTCGCGGGGCCCGTCACGGCGACACCTGCACCGTCGGATCGCGCCTCTCTACGCCACCGGCTGCTGCTGGGTGACGCAGTGGACGTTGCCGTCGGCCTTGGCGAGTTCGAGCGTCGGGACGGGGACGACGGTCCGCTTGGGGAAGAGTCGCGTGAGCACGTCGCGCGCCACGTCGTCGGCAGGGTCGCCGAAGGCCGGCATGATGACGGCTCCGTTCGCGACGTAGAAGTTGACGTAGCTGGGTGAGAGCCGGCGCCCCAGGAACTCAGGGCGCGCCGGCATGGGCAGCTCGACCACCTCGAGCGCGCGGCCGCGAGCATCGGTCGCCGCGCGCAGCCGTGCCAGGTTCTCCTGCACCGCGGCGTACTGCGAGTCGGCAGGGTCCGCGCAGCCAAGGGCCACCACGACGCCTGGGGCCGCGAAGCAGGCGAGGTTGTCGACGTGGCCGCCGGTGTTGTCGTGGTCGAGCGCCGAGTTGAGCCAGAGCACCTTCTCGGCGCCGAGGTACTCGCAGAGCAGCCGCTCCGCCTCGTCGCGCTCGAGACCGGGATTGCGGCGGGGATCGAGCACCACCTCGGCGGTGGTCAGGACGGTCCCCTCGCCGTCCACGTGCACCGCTCCGCCCTCGAGCACGAGCGGCGCGGCGAAGCGCCTCGTCCCGAGCAGATCGAGGATCCGTTTGGCCATGGTGCGCGTGCGGCCGTACTCCTCGTAGATGCCGCCGTAGGCGTTGAAGCGCCAGTCGACGCCGCCCAGACCGCCGCGACCGTCGGTGACGAACGTCGGCGCCGTGTCCCGCGCCCAGGAGTCGTCGCTGGGGACGACGACCACCTCGGCGCCTGCGACGCCGGCGAGCTCGGCGCGCGTCGCGCCGGCGTCTTCCTTGTTGGCGGTCATCGTCAGCGGCTCGAAGGGGGCGATCGCGCGCGCGACCTCTGCGTACGTCGCGCGCGCCTTCTCGAGGTCGTCCCAGTTCTCCGGCCGGCATGGCCAGGCCATCCAGCAGCCGGCGTGCGCCGCCCACTCCGCAGGCATGCGGAAGCCGGCCTCACGCGGAGTCTTCATGGCTGCTGGCACGCGGTCGTCAGGGTCCACCTCCAGGTCCCCGGCAGCATATCGCAGCGCCGGCGCGGCACGGGGTAGAGTAGCGAGGTCGACCGGGAGGGACCATGCGCGCCGAACCGCAGCTCCTCAGCGCTCGCTCCGTGCGCTGGCTCGACGCGGGCGTCGTCGTCTGGATCGTCGTCTGGATCGTGCTCGGCGCTCTCATCTGGCACGACATCGGCGCCCAGGCGCAGCTCAGCGCCGACGTGATCAAGGTCGGCACGGCGGTCAAGGACACGGGCCAGGCGCTCGGGGTCGTCGGCGGTCTGCCGCTCGTCGGCGGGCAGATCGGCGACTTCGCCGACAGGATCGAGGCGATGGGCGCCGAGGTCGAGGCCAGCGGGCAGGACAGCCGCAGCAGCATCCGTCGCACGGCGGTGATCGCCGGCCTCGGCGTGGGGATCCTGCCGGCCGCGCTCGTCCTGCTGCTCTATCTGCCGGCGCGAATCCGCTGGAAGCGCTACGTGGGGGCGATCGCGGGGGCGCTGCCGGGCGCCGCAGGCGACCCGGCATTCGAGCAGTACTTGGCACGCCGGGCCATCGACGCCCTCCCGTGGGATTCGCTGCGGGCGATCACGCCGGACCCGTGGGGCGACGTCCGGCGCGGCGAGTGCCGGGCGCTCGCCGACGCCGAGCTCGAGCGCGTAGGACTGCGCCGCCCCTGATCGGGCGGGCGCTCTGCCCCTGTCGCCCGCCCGCTACCGCACCGTCAGGCGATTGCTGCCGAGCGGCGCCCGGGCGGCGTTGCCGCTCAGGTCACGCGCCTCCACCACGTAGCGGTACACGCCGCGCGCCAGCTTGCAGGTGAAGTGCACGCGGCGCTCGGGGCCGGTGCCTTTGAGGCCGAGCGTCAGGGTCTTCTTGAGCGCGCCCGCGCGCGAGCGGATGCGGATCGCCACCGTGGCGCTCGCGGAACCTTCGTCGGTCACGCGGTAGTACAGGGTGGCCCGCTGGCCCTTGCGGACCGAGGCCGGGTGCGGCGCGAACGTCCTCGGCCCCACGGTGTCGCCGCCGCCGTTGCCGGCCCACGCGTTGTACGCTGCGTTGAGGAGCGGGACGAACTCGGCCGTGGCCTTCTGGTCGCCGGTGGCGTTCGGGTGGCTGTCTCCGCCGCTCGGGTAGGCGAGGCGGTCGGCGCCGTCGTCGGTCTTGTGCTGGACCGCGCCGTTCCAGACGCGATGGTGGTTGCCCCCTACGCTTCCCAGGTCGCTGGCGCCGCCCGGGGCGCTGCTGCTCAGCACGTTGTAGAAGTCGAAGACGAGCACGTTGCCCGCGGTGTAGCCGGCGTCCTGCAGCCAGTGGTCGACGAGCCAGCTCGCGAGCGCACGGCCGCCGGGAGTGTCCGAGCCCGCCACCGGAGGCGCCACGACGGCGACGAACAGTTTCTCGGGATGGGCGCCGAAGTAGGGGAGCAGGTCGACGTAGATGCCCTTGGCGTTGGCGACCGTGAAGTCGTCGCCACCCCACGACTGACCCTTCATCGGGTTGTCGGCGATCGCCGGCACCGGCGAGTTCGGCCCGTTCAGCTGCGAGTTGGGGAAGCAGCTCTTGAACATGATGATCTCGTTGGCACCGCCGGGGTCGCCGGCCAGGCGTGAGTAGCTGGAGTGCTGGCCGTTCTCGGCGTAGAGGGCCGTCAGGTACGTGGCCGACGATGAGCCGCGGAACCAGGTCCACCAGTGACCGATGTCGGTGCTGTCGCCGATCGAGCCCGGGCCCCAGTCGTAGTTGGTGTCGCTGACGAAGTAGTTGTTGTCGCGCAGGGCGATGCCGAGTCCGCCGTGACCGTCCTCCAGCCAGGCCTGGCCTGTGGAGTGATGGATGAAGACGAGCTTGACGGGAGAGGCCGGCGGCGCCGTGTTCACGGCCGCGCCCGCCGGGAGCGGGCGCGCGGCAACCACGGCCAGCACCGCGGCGACGGCGAGGCAGACACCGAGCAGGCGCGTGATCCGCAGTCGCGAGAGGCCGGCGCCGGCGCCGGCGGATGGATGGCTCATGACTCCTCCTGGTCGCGGGGTCGCATGAGCTTAGAACGGCCGAAGCGGGAGGACCATGAGGCCGGACCGGCCATATCCGTCGTCCGGCCCGGCAACGCGGCACGCCGCGGGGGCACCGATGGGCGCCCCACCGATGCGTCTGCGAGGCCCCGTATCGCCCGCCGTCCGATAGGAGGGTCCTCCCATCGGATGGTAGAGTCATCCGCATGAACGAAGCCGGCAGGAGCAGCGGGACGCCCCGAGTCACCTCCCGGGCGCAGCGGCTGCTGCTCGCGCTCGTCGTGTTCGTCGTCGCGGCCGCCGGAGCGGCCGCTCTGGCGGCCGGCCCCGCGGCGGCCAAGGACTTCTCGATCGCCAGCGTTGCCGTCGACGCGCAGGTCATGCCCAATGGCGACGTGCGCATCACCGACACGCGGACCCTCGACTTCTCCGGCGTCTTCCACTTCGTGTACTGGGACCTCTCGACCGAAGGCGCCGACGCCATCAAGGTCCTCGGGGCGACAGGGCCGTCGACGTCCGACCCCGCGACCACTGTGCCGTACAGCCTCTCGGACTACGCGATCGTCGGGATGGCGAGCGGGACGTTCGATACGTACGCCGTCGAGGACCGCGGCGGCGTCGTCCGCGTCCAGCTCAACTTCGAGGTCGGCGACACGACCGCGACCTTCAGCGTGCGCTACGTCGCCAAGGGCGCCGCCAGGCGCTTCACCGATACCGCCGAGCTCTATTGGCAGTTCGTCGGCGCCGACACCGCGGTCGAGGCGCAGAACGTGAGCGTCACCGTGCGCCTTCCGGAGGGCGTGACCCGCGACCAGGTGCGCGCCTGGGCTCACGGGCCCCTGTGGGGCACGGTGACCATCGAGCCGGACGCCAGCGTGCTGATGAAGGTCGACCCGCTGCCGGCGTACACGTTCGTCGAGGGCCGCATCCTGTTCCCGGCGGCCGCTCTGAGCAAGGCGCCCGAGCAGCCGGCAGCCAGGCTGGCCGAGGTGCTGGCCGAGGAGAAGAAGCTCGCCGACGAGGCCAACCGCTCGCGCACCTGGGCGCGTATCAAGGTCGGCCTGTGGGGGATCCTCGGCGTCGGGGTGCCGGTCATCGCTCTGGTCCTCGTCTTCGTGCTGTACTTCCGCTATGGCCGCGAGCCGAAGACCCAGTTCCAGGCGCAGTACCTGCGCGACATCCCGGAGCCGCAGCTGCCGCCGGCGCTCGTCGCCTTCATCTGGCGCATGGGCAGCGTGGGCAGTGGCGACGTCACCGCCACCCTGCTCGATCTCGTCAACCGCAAGGTCATCGACCTCGAGCGGGTCACCGTCCAGAAGGACAAGCTGTTCGGGCCCGACGAGACGACGACGTACAAGCTGACGCTCCACGACGAGCGTCTCGAGGAGCTGCTCGACCACGAGCGGCAGCTCTGCAAGTTCCTCTTCCACCAGATCGCCGACGGCAACGAGCTGGTCCTGAGCGAGCTCAAGGACCTGGCCAAGACGCACCGCACCGCCTTCGCCAAGGGCTTCCAGACGTGGAAGAGCAAGGTGGAGAAGGAGGGTGCGAAGCGCGGTTTCCTCGACCCGAAGGCCGACAGGATGGCCTTCGGGGCGTCGGCATTCGCCTTCGTCGCCATCGTCGCCGCGGGTGCGGCCGCGGTCTTCAGCGGCTTCTGGTGGTTCTTCCTTGGCATCCCGGTCGGCCTCGTGCTGATCTACGTCGCGCGCGCCGTCAAGCGCCGCTCGCAGGAGGCCGCGGAGCTGCACGCCCAGTACGCGGCCCTCGAGCGGTACCTCAAGGATTTCGGCCGCCTCGACGAGAAGCCGCCGGACGCGATCGTGCTGTGGGAGCAGTTCCTCATCTTCGCCGTGGTGTTCGGCATCGCCGACCAGGTCGCCAAGGCGATGACCGTCAAGATCCCGGAGGTCGTCAACGACCCGGGCTTCCGCACGCCGTACATCCTCTGGTGGGGGATGCCTGGCGGCGGGGGCGGGCTCTCCGCTTTCAATGAGATGCACCAGAGCTTCAGCCAGGCCGTCTCGGTGGCGACATCCTCGTCGTCCTCGGGGTCCGGAGGCGGCGGCGGATTCTCTGGCGGAGGAGGCGGCGGCGGCGGCGGCGGCGGAGGCTTCGGCGCCGGCTGACGCTCCGCCTGGGCGCCGCCGGGACCTACCCGTCCCGCGCGCCCAGAGGTTTACACCTCTTCTGTAGTGTTTACTCGCCTCTCCTCGAGGGAAAGAGCGTCGCGGAAGCGAGCATCGCCCCCATGGCTCCGGAAGGCTCACGGGGAGTGCACGAGGAGGGTCATCATGGCGCGTCCCAACCCTGCCGAGTTCGGCGAGAAATATCGAAGGGTCCAGAAGGCAGCCGAGGCAGCGCTGAGCGCCGACCGCCATCACTTCGACTTCACCGGTGAGGTAGCGCCCGGCGTCCGGCTCGTCCTCAGCGAGGCAGGCGACAGGCCGCTGGCGTTCTCGCTCTGGAGTCTCCCGCAGGACATCGCCGAGCTGTGCAGCGACGCGAGCGTGCCGGCGACGGCTGCGCTGCTCGCGATCGACGCCCAGCAGGCCCGGGCGGCCGCGGTCGCGGGCCTCCGCGTCGATCTGACGCAGTTCACGCGCAGCCAGTCTCGCCCCGACGTCTACTACACGCTCTTCGACCATGCGAGCCGGCGCCAGATCCACACGGTGCTGCACCGGCTCGTGCCGTCCCTGGGAACCCACACAGCCGCCGCCTGACTCTGCTGCCCTCCATCATCGGTCTCAGGACCGTGTCACAGTCTTCGACCTGCCTTCCGGCAGCCAGGCGGCCGCGCCCCGCGAGAGCGGGCGCGCGGCCGCCAAGCGCTTCACCTGCGGCCGCCCAGGGCTGCCTCACGTCACCAAACGGCGACCGCCGTAACCACTGCTAGCATAGGGGTCCGCTCTACCGACCCACAGGGAACCGGGCGCGCCGCATCCGCCGGCCGCGCCTCCGTCAACAAGGAGGAGCACCAGAAGATGGCCGAACCTTTCAAGAACACGCCGCCCGCACCAGAGGCGAAGGGCGAGATGACTGCCGCGAACATCGCCGCCGCGCTGGCCGGTGAGAGCCAGGCGTCGCAGAAGTACCTCGCGTTCGCCGACGTCGCCGAGGCAGAGGGCTATCCGAACGTCTCTCGCCTGTTCCGCGCCGTGGCCTACGCCGAGAGCACGCATGCACGCAACCACCTGAGCGTGCTCGGCGCCATCGGCACCACCGAAGAGAACCTCAAGGCCGCCTGGGGCGGCGAGACGTTCGAGATCGACGAGATGTATGCGGCCTACGACGCGGTCGCGAAGCTGCAGGAGAACAAGAGCGCGCAGACCAGCATCCGTTACGCCCTCACGGCCGAGAAGGACCACCAGGCCATCTACGACGCCGTGAGCAAGGGCGTCGCGGGCAAGCAGGACTGCGGCACCGACGCCGTGCGCGTCTGCCCCATCTGTGGCCACACCGTCATCGGCGACGCGCCGGACGAGTGCCCCGTGTGTGGCACCGCCGGCTCGTACTTCAAGGAGTTCTGAGATGGACGAAGCCCTCGAGAAGCGCCTCCCCAAGCCGGAAGAGCTCAGCGCGATGACGAAGGAGAGCCTCGCGGCTGCCTTCGCCGGCGAGAGCCAGGCGGCCGAGAAGTACCTCGTCTGGGCCGAGCAGGCCGAGGACGAAGGCTATCCCAACGTGGCCAAGCTCTTCCGCGCCATCTCATTCGCCGAGTCGCGGCACGCGCGCAACCACCTGCGCGTGATGGGCGGCATCAGCAGCACGGCAGACAACCTCGCCGCGGCGTTCGGCGGCGAGAGCTTCGAGGTCGACGAGATGTACCCGGCCTACCACGAGATCGCCAAGCTCCAGGGCAACAACCAGGCCGTGCGCAGCATCAACTACGCGCTCAGGTCCGAGGTGGACCACAAGGGCCAGTACACGGCCGCCCGCGAGCAGGTCGTCGCCGGCAAGGACATCGCCGACGGGCCCGTGAACGTGTGCCTCGCCTGTGGCCACACGATCATCGGCGACGCGCCGGACAAGTGCCCCTACTGCGGCGCGACGCCGGAGCTGTACAAGACCTTCTGAGTCTCGGGAAGAGACCGCGCGACCCCGGACGGGGCCGGCCCGCCGTAGCGGCGGCCGGCCCCGTCCGTCCCTTCACAATGAGGCGGAGCTCTGTGTCAGCCCGCGGGCGACGCCGACGCCGAGGCGCTCAGGGTCGAGGGGTCGTAGCCGACGGCGTACTGCACTCCGAGCAGCTTGGAGCGCTCGAGGATCCATGCCGCCCAGAGCTGCTGCTGCTTGGCCGAGAGCAGCGTCTGCTTGATGGTCGTCTTGGCCTTCGCCAGCGTGGCCGTCTTCTTCGACTTGGCGAGCTGCGTCTTGTGCGCATCCCAGTACGCCTGGATCTCCGCGTCGCTGATCGCCGCCTTCTTGGTGACGACCTCGGCGGCGCGGGACGACAGCGTCTGGCTGCGGATCGAGCGCTTGAGCAGGTCCAGGGTCATGCCCTGCTCCTTGAGCAACTCCTGGACCTTCGTCTCGCCGCCGTAGGCCTGCTGCAGCTGCGCTATCTGGTCGCTCACTTCCTTGTCGGTGACCTGGACGCCCAGCTCCTTGGCGCTCTGCGCGACGATCTGCTCCTCCACCAGATACTTGACGATCTGGCCCGTGTAATGGTCGTAGCTGTCGCTGCCCTCCTTGGGAACGGCCATCCCCTGGGCCTCCATCTGCGTCCGGGCCTGATCCATCAGCTGCTGGAAGTCGGTCTTGGTCACCGTGGCATCGCCGACGGTCGCGACGGCGTCGCTCGGCACGCTGCTGCCACCGCAACCGGCGGCGACGAGCCCTGCGGCGGCGATGCCCAGGAGCGCCACAGCGGCGATCAGGACGGTGGTGACGCGTCTCATATACGTGATCCTCTCTCGGGTTGCTGCGCTCGGGTGGCGGCCGGCGGGGAACGCGCACACGGCTGCGCTCCAACGCTATCCGGCCAGACTGAGTGTGTCCTGAGCCCGGCCTGAGAGCAACCTGAGCGCTTTCGTCGCGCCTTGTCGCGAGCGCTCACAGCCAGGATTCAGGCTCAGCACAGGTCACCCAAAGGGGCGGGTGGCAGACTGCCCCCAGAGACTCGGTGAGCGAATGGAGGGAGGCGGGTGATGCGCAGAGCGATCGTCGTCATGGCCGTCGTCGCGGCCCCCGCCACCCTCTTCGCCACGAGCGCCACGAGCGCCGCCGTGGGCCGGCCTGCCCCGCCGTCCGCGTCCGGCGCTCCGGCCGCCGTGCCCGCAACCGCCGTCGCCCCGGCCGACGTCACCAGGAAGGCGCGCCCGGCCGTCGCACCGACCGAGTCCCAGCGCGGCACGGGGCTGCGAGCAGACGACGCCGCCACGCCGCCGTCCTTGGGGACGGCGCCGGCGATGTCCGCGAGCCCGCAACTCAGCCGCACGACCGGTGGCGCCCGCGCCGTCGCTCGCGCGATGCCGGGGGCGAGAGCGCCACCGGCCTGACGACGACGGACGACTGCGTGCGCCCAGGCGGCGCGGGGCCCTGATCGGGCGAGGCCCCGCGCCTTCCTTTGATACACTTCCTCCTGCTCTCGCGCGGGCGCAGCCCGCGTCACCGTCAGGAGGTTCCCGTCGTGGGATACGACTTCGGTGTCGGCCGCGAAGCGCCGACCTTCACTCTCAGCGCCGTCGACGGCAGCGAGATCAGGCTCAATCAGTACCGGGGAGACTGGTTCACGGTGCTGGCCTTCATCCCGACCCAGACTCCCGCCGCAGTCGAGACTCTCGAGCGCCTCAGCAAGGCTGCGGGCACCATCTGGGGTCTGCGCGGCCAGCTGGTCGGCCTCTGCGACGCCGGCCGCGACGAGTGCCTGGCCCTCGCGGCGCAGGTCCCCGGTCTCGCATTCCCCCTGCTGCCGGACGACGGCGCCGTCGCCCGGCAGTATGGCGCGCTCCGCAAGGACGGCACCGTCCGGCCCATGGCCTTCATCGTCGACCGTGCCGGCAAGATCGTCTGGACCGGCGAGGGTGAGGCGGCGCTCAAGGCTCCCAAGCTGATCGCCGCCTTCCGCGACGTCGTCCGCTGACCGGGCGTTCGTGACGGATAGGGCGGCGGGCCGTTCGCACCACCGCCCACCCGCGCCGTCAGAGGCGCTCCGTTCCATCCCGGCTCACACGGGTACAACAGGCTATGCAGTCTCCGTGAAGGAGTGAGCCAGATGTTGATCGGACAGACCATGTTCAGCGTTCGTCACGGCACCGAGCATCGGGCCGAGCGGGCGCTTCAGGAGCTCGCCGGACTCCTCCGGGGGTCGGCGGGACACACCAGCCATCGAGTCTTGCGCTCGTTCGGCATGTCGCCGCTCGGCAGCGCCCTGCGGGACGAGGGACGCGAAGTGACGCTCAGCGACGTCCACTTCGTCTTCGAGACGGAGTGGGAGTCGCTCGAGAAGCACGACGAGTTCTACAAGAGCCGGCCGGTCCAGACGATCTACGGCACCTTGCAGTCGATCTTCACCAGCGGGCCGTTCGAGGTCCTCTACGACGCCGTCGTCGAGGAACCACAGCACGACAGCGCCACCGTCTGACGGGCGCGCAGATGTGGCCGTTCAGCAGGGGTGCCAAGCCCGCGGGAGTCGCGACGCCGGTAGAGGTACCGACGATCGACGTGAAGCAGGCGTTCGCGCGCTCGAAGCGAGGCGCGAAGCTCGTCGACGTGCGCTCGTCGCGTGAGTTCGCGCACTCCGGCCACCCCAAGGGCGCCGTGAGCGTCCCGCCCCAGCTCATCAAGAAGGACCAGACGGGCCTCGGGCGCGACGACGACATCCTCGTGATCTGTCTCAGCGGGCATCGCAGCCCCCGGCAGGCGCACGCGCTCGCCGGCATGGGCTTCACGAAGGTGACGAACGTCCACGGCGGTCTCATGGCCTGGAAGAAGGCCGGGCTGCCGGTCAAGCGCTGACCGCCGGGCCGTGAGTGCTGCTGGGGCGCGTCACGCGCGCCCGTCAGATGCCTCAGCCGCCTCCGGCGGCGATGCGGATCTCGCCGTCTTCCTCGACGATCACCGGCACCACGTTCATGCCTCCGGTGAGTTCGGCGAGCTCCTCGCGGGCGCCCGGCGACGTGTACACGTCGATCTCGACGAAGTCGACGGCGCGAGCCTCCAGATCCTGCTTGGCCGCGGCGCAGTACGGGCAGCCGGGCTTGGTGTAGATGATGATGGGCACGTCGCCTCCTCATTGAAGACCCGGACCGCCGGGCCTCTGTCATCCTACTGCCCGGCAGACGCCCGGGGCGGCTGGTCTCCCTGGCGGGCCGCGGTCTGCGGGAGCGCGAAGTAGAACGCGGCGCCGTTGCCGACCTCGCCCTCGGCCCACCACGTTCCGCCGAGTTGCTCGAGCACGCGCGCGACCGTGGCCAGACCGACTCCGGTGCCCGGGAACTCGTCCGCCGCGTGCAGCCGCTGGAACGGGCTGAACAGCTTGTCGACGTAGGCGGGGTCGAAGCCGGCGCCGTCGTCGCGGACCAGGAACGCCCTGCCGTCGTCGTGCTCGACCTCCCGAAACTCGATGTGCGCCTCAGGGCGAGCCGAGGTGAACTTCCACGCGTTCCCGAGGAGGTTCGTGAGGACGATGTCCAGGATGGCGACGTCCCCGGCCACGACGAGACCGTCCTGGACGGCGATCTCGACCTGCCGGGCCGGGTCGGCGTCGCGGAGTCGCGCGACCACGCGCCGGGCAATCGCCGAGAGGTCGACCTGCGCGAGTTGCACGTCCAGACGCCCGACGCGCGAGAGTGAGAGGAGTGCGTCGATGAGCTGCCCCATGGACTGCGCCGCCGCGCGTACGCGCTGCAGGTCGCTCCGTCCCTGCTCGGCGATGACGTCGCCGTAGTCCTCCAGGACCGTGAGGCTGAAGCCGTCGACGGCGCGCAAGGGAGTTCTCAGATCATGGGCGACGGAGTAGACGAACTCCTGCAGTTCCCGATTGGCTGCGTCGAGCTCGCGTGTGCGCTCGGCGACGCGACGCTCGAGACCGGCGTTCAGCGCGCGGATCTCCTCCTCGGCGCGCTTGAGCTCGCCGACGTCGCGCGCCGCGGCGAAGACGCCCGCCACCTCGCCGTCGCTGCCGCGATACGGGGACGCGTTGTAGAGGACCGACGTGAGGCTGCCGTCGCGATGCCTGATCTCGAGCGGGTAATCGCGCACGGCGCCGTCCCGGAAGACCCGCCGGTAGCTCGCCCGGGCCCTTTCCGGCTCCGTGAAGTACTCGGCGAAGTCGGTGCCGACGAGCTCCTCGCGCGAGCGGCCGGTGGCCGTCACGGTCGCCTCGTTGACGTCGGTGATCATGCCGGCGGGACCTATGGTCACAAAGGGGTCGAGGCTGGCTTCGAGCAGGCTGCGATTGTAGGCGCTGGTGCGGCGCAGTTCCGCCGCGGCTCTGCGCCGGCGAGTCTCCTCCTGCACCTCCGCCTCGACTTTGGCGGTGATGTCGCGGCCCGCCGCGATGATGAGCTGGCCCTCGAAGCGTGTCAGGCTCCACTCGATGAGCCGGTACGAGCCGTCGCGATGGCGCTGCCGGTTCACGAAGTCGACGAGCGGCCGGTCCTTGGTGAGGTGGGTGATGGCCTCTCGCGTCTTCTGGACGTCGTCCGGATGGATGAACTCGTAGGCGGCGTGGCCCTCCGTCTCGGCCACAGGATGGCCGAGTGTCGCCTCCCATGCCGGACTCACGCGGTGGATGAGGCCCTCGGTGTCGGTGATACCGAGGATGTCCGCCGACAGCGCGAAGAGCGTATCGATCTGTTCGGTCTGACGCGCCAGGTCGACCTCCGCCCGGCGCCGGCGCAGCGAGACGGCGGCGAGGCTGGCGAACGTCGCCAGCTCTTCTCGCGGGGGATCGGGGACATCTTGTCTCAGGGCGATGACCGAGGTGCCGTAGAGGGCGCCTTCGATGACGTAGGCGACGCCGATGAACCGGTCGACGCCGAGAAGCTTGCGCACGGTGGCGTCGACTGCGGGTGGGATGGCGCCGAAGCTCGCTTCCGTGAGCGTCGCCCGCGTCGCGTTCGAGCTGGCGAGGATCTCCCTGTAGTCGTCCTCGCTGACCGGGGAACGCGTCCCTGTCAGGCGTCGCGCGAGCGGCCTGGTGAGCGTCTTCACGGCGCCCGGCTGGAACTCGATCGCCCGCGTGGCCAGGACCCGGTCCTTGGGGTCGTACTCGCTGAACGCCACGGCGACCGCCCCCGTCAGCTCGCGCAGTCTCGCTCCGAGGAACCTGCCTAGGTCGACATCGCCCGGGAGCGCGGCGAGGTCGACCGCCAGGTCGCTGATCGCGACGAGCCAACGGGACCGCTCCGCGAGGGCGGCGTCGGTGCGGCGCCGCTCGGTGATGTCGCGGACGATGTGCACGGCCCCCACGATCTCGCCACGCTCGCCGAAGAAGGGGTCGGCCGTCACCTGGTACCAGTGGTCGCCGAGCGCGAGTTCGAAGCTCTCGCGCCGGCCCGTACGCAGCATCTCTTGATACGGGCATCTCTCGAAGAACGTGCGGGAGCCGTGCATGAGCTCGTAGCACTTCTTGCCGGCGAGCTCTTCCGACCCCCGACCGAGGAACTCCGTCATGCTGCGGTTGCAGCGGACGACCGTCCCGTCGCGATCCAGCAGACAGACCATGTCGAAGATCGCGTCGAAGGTGGCCGACCACTGATCGGACGACTCGCCGGGTGTCGGGCCCCGTACGCGCAATGGCGCGCCCTGACTTCGCGAGGGCGCGCTGTCCTCGGGGGGCATGTGGTCGTGGCCGCGCATCGGGCGGTCACCTCTTCCGATGGCTCTGGTCCGACTATCCCCCCGGGGGAGGGAAAGTCAAGGAAGCCGCGTCGACAGGTCTGGCGGGCCGTCGTGCGCTCGGCAGGGCGTCCGGGCTCAGCGCCGGTAGAGCCGCAGCCCGTTGGCGGTGACGAGCAGCGAGGTGCCCATGTCGGCGAACACGGCGAGCCACAGGCTGACCAGGCCGAGCGGGGCGAGCACCAGGAAGATCGCCTTGATGACGATCGAGAAGACCATGTTCTGCCAGATGACGCGTGTGGTACGACGGGCCAGACGGATCGTCTCGGGGATCGCCGAGAGGTCGTCGCCCATGAGGGCGATGTCGGCGGTCTCGAGGGCGGCGTCGGTGCCGGCGGCGCCCATGGCGATGCCGAGGGTGGCGGCCGCCAGGGCCGGGGCGTCGTTGACACCGTCGCCGACCATCGCGACCGCGCCGGCGCGGTCGCGCAGCCCGGCGACGGCCGCGACCTTCTGCTCGGGGAGGAGGCCGGCGCGGACGTCGGTGACGCCGGCCTCGGCGGCGACCGGCGCCGCCGTGTCCGGGTTGTCGCCGGTCAGCATCGCCACGTCCTTGACGCCGAGCGCGCGCAGCTGCTCGACGGTCTCGCGGGCGCCGGCGCGCAGCGGGTCGCTGACGGCGATCACGCCGAGCGCGCCGTCCTCGTCGCCGACCACCACGGCGGTCTTGCCCTGGCGCTCGAGCCCCTCCACCGCCCGGACGAGCGCCGGATCCGCGGCGTGCGGGCCGAGGAGATCCGGTCGGCCGATGAAGTGGAGCCGGCCGTCCAGCTCGGCCCGCACGCCGCGTCCGGGGATGGCGCGGAAGCGCTCGACGTCCGGGCCGTGCCCGCCGGGATGGCGCGCCGCGTCGTCGTTGGGCATCGAGTGATCGCGTGCGCCGTGGTCGCGCCCGTCGTGATCGCGTCGGCTGTCCGGCTTCCCGGCGCCCGTGCTCGCCGAGCAGCAGCCGGGTGTGGAGCAGGAGCAGGCGGCGACCGGAGCCTCGACCGGAGTCGCGGCGGGGACGGCAAACGCAGCGACCGTGCCGACCTGGCCACCGCCCGCGTCCGCGCGCGCAATGATCGCCCGCGCCAGCGGGTGCTCGCTGTAGCGCTCGAGCGCTGCGGCGATCTGCAGCACCTGCTCCTCCGACGCTCCGCTCAGCGGCACGACGTCCGTCACCTGGGGGCGGCCCAGCGTGAGGGTCCCCGTCTTGTCGAAGGCAACTGCCTTCAGGCCGGCCATCTGCTCCAGGTAGGCGCCGCCCTTGATCAGGACGCCGTTCCTGGTCGCCCGGGCGAGAGCCGCGAGGATGCTCACCGGAGTCGAGATGACGAGCGCGCAGGGGCAGCTGATGATGAGCAGCGCGAGGCCGCGGTAGAACCACGTGTCGAACGAGGCGCCGAAGAGCGGCGGGATGAAGGCGACGGCCGCGGCGAGCGTCACGACGACCGGGGTGTAGCGGCTGGCGAAGCGGTCGACGATGGTCTCAGCGGGTGCGCGCTGCGCCTGCGCCTCCTCGACCATGTGGACGATCTTGGCGATGGTCGTGTCCGCGGCCGCCGCGGTGGCGCGCACGCGAAGGGTACCGCCCTCGATGATCGAGCCGGCGAAGACCTGGTCGCCCGGTGCTTTGGCGACCGGGATGGACTCGCCGGTGACCGGCGCCTGGTCGGCCGCGGCGGCGCCCTCGAGGACAACCCCGTCGATCGCCGCGCGCTCTCCCGGCCGCACGATCACGACGTCGCCGACGACGATGTCCCCGACGTCGATCGTCTTCTCCTCCAGCTCGCCGTCGTCCTCGCAGGGACGAAGCACCGTCGCCGTCGGAGGCGCCAGGCTCATCAGCCCGCTGATCGCCCGCCGCGTCCGCTCCAGCGTCGCCGCCTGAAGCACCGTCCCGAGGCTGAACAGGAACGCGACCAGGGCCGCTTCGCTCCACTGCCCGATTGCGGCGGCGCCGATCATCGCAAGTGTCATGAGGACATTCATGTCGATCTGGCGCGCGCGCAGGCTGAACAGGGCCGCGCGCGCCACGAACACGCCGCCGCTGACCACGGCGGCGCCGAAGAGCCAGGGCGCCGCCGTGGGGGCGATGACGCCCGCGATGAACCCGGCCACCGTCAGGAGGCCGGAGACGAGTGTGGCCAGAGCGCGGGGCTCTGAGAGCCAGAAGGCGCGCGACGCACCCGCTGCGGCCGCGCCGCGCGTGCCGGCCGCCTCGTCCTGTGAGCGCCGCTCCACGGTGTCGTAGCCGAGGCGGCGCACGGCGCGGTAGACGTCCGGCAGTGCAGTCTGGCCGGGGTCGATCGCGATGGCCAGGGTGGCCGCACCGAAGTTGACGTCCGCGCTGCGCACGCCGCGCTCCTTGCGCAGCGCGGACTGCAGCTTGACGGCGCAGTCGGCGCAGTCCATGCCGGTGACGTGCAGCACCCGCCGGTCGCCGCCCTCCTCGCCGGGCAGCGGTCGCGTGAGGTCCAGCGCTCCGTGTTCGTGGGTGGCGAGCGGGCAGTGTTCCTGGCAGTGGGCCTGGGCACCGGCGCGGCGGGCGAACGTCTCCACGGCGTCGCCGCTCAGGGCCTCCTCATCGAACCTCACGAGGACGAGACCGCGAGTGACGTCCGGCTCGACTCCGTGGATGCCGTCGAGCCGCAGCAACTCGCTGCCGACCTCGTCCACGCAGCCCCCGCACTCGGCGGCTCGGGGGAGCAGGAGGGCGAGCTCGAGGACGCGCCCGGTCACGGCCGTCCGCCTCCGGCGGCGGCCGACTTGCGTGCCGGCTCGCCGTCCGCCCCGACGGAGAGATCCTCGGGCCCGTGCTCGATGTGCTCACGCGTGATGTCCAGCAGCACGCGGATATGCGCGTCGTCGGGTGAGTAGAAGACCATCTTGCCCGCCCGGCGCGCGCGCACGAGCCCGTTGGCACGCAGCACCCGCAGGTGGTGGCTGACGTTGCTCTCGCTCATCTCGACGGTGGCGGCCAGGTCGCAGACGCACAGCTCCCCGGCCTCGATGATGGCCGCCATCAGGCGACAGCGACTCTGGTCGGCCAGGACCTTGAAGACCGTGGCCATCTGGCCGGCCACACTCGGTGACACCAGGCGGGCGCGCACTGCGGTGACCCGCTCCGGGTCGACGACGTGCACGTCACAGTGGTCCAGCAGATCCTCGTCGTCCTTGCCGCAGATCACCGGGGGATCGGGCGGAGTCCTCACCACTTCGTCTCCTCTTCTGAACATATGAGCAAGTGTTCAGATGTTACCCCGGATGCGAGGACGTGACAAGACGTGCCGTTCTGGTGGTCCGGCCACCCTCGAGCAGGCGGTCTACCGCAGGCCTGCTGCCGAGCGGTCAGGCATCGTCGTGCGGAGGCGGCGCTTCGCCGGAGGCGGGGCTCGGCTCAGCCGGCGGAGCGGCTGCGCTCTCGCCGCGAGTGCGGTACACGCGCATCCCGGGGCGCCGCGTGCGCCGGGCCCCGAGCACCGTTCGGCGCACGTGGTGGGGAAGGTCAACCGGCTCCGGCGCCTTGATGCCGTACTTCAGCGCCAGCATGCGCAGTCCGAACACGATGGCGATGGTGACCCACTCGGAGATCACCTTGTCGATGCCGGCCCACTCGACCATGCCCACGTAGATGATCGCGCCGAGGATCGCCGCCAGGTAGTTGATGGGGCCGGGGAGGACGAGCTGAGGCGTCTCCCCGGCCAGCAGGTCGCGCAGCACGGCCCCCCCGAACGCGGAGATGCAGCCGACCAGGATGGCGGCGAAGCTGCCGAGGTCGGCGTTGAGTGTCTGCTGCGCACCGATGACGGCGAACAGGCCCATCCAGATCGGGTCCAGGATGTTGAGGAGCAGTGCCCCCCGATGGACGAGCGAGGCGAAGAAGAAACCGATGAAGGCTGCGCCCACGACAAGCGGCAGGTACGAGGGATCGGTGAGTGCCACCGGGGTGTGGCCCAGCAGCAGGTCGCGGATGATTCCGCCGCCGAGCCCGGTCGCGATCGCGATCGCCAGCACGCCGGTCACGGCGAATTTGCGCTGCACCGAGAAGATGGCGCCGCTGAGGCCGCCGAGGAACACGGCCGCGAGGCTGATGGCGAGCGGTGGTTCGACGACCGCGCCCACCAGCGTGAGTGGGAAGAGGCTCATGCCGGTGACCTATTCCCGGCCGTCCGCCCGACTTCCTCCGGGGCGGCCCGCCGCCGGAGGGCTTCGACGCCCGCCTCCGGTCGGTCGACCGGAGTCTCCGGCGCCCGACGTCGGCGGGCCGCAGTGCCCGCGGCTCAGCTCTTCGTCTTGCCGCACTCGTTGCAGTTGCCGCTGCAGCCGAGCGGGATCGTGGCGAGGCAGCGTGGACAGCGGAGCAGGAGCGTCTCCAGCTGGAGGCCGCAGTCGGGGCAGGTGAGCAGGCCGCAGCTCCGCGGGGCCACCAGTTCCGGCGCTTTCACAGGACACCCGCGACGCGCGCGACGACCCCGCCGACGGCGAACGCCAGGCCGACGCTGCCGAACCACACGGCGGCGGTGAACAGCCTGCCGCGCTCCTTCATGATGATGAGGACCGAGGCGATGCACGGCACGAACAGCGTGATCGTCACGAGGGCGACCAGGATCTGGGTGCCGCTGAGGCCGAGCTCGAAGAGCCCGGCCGCGCCGAAGTCACGCCGCACGAACCCCATGACGAAGGCGTTCGACGCCGCCGCGGGGAGTTCCAGCCAGCCCACGGTGAGGGGCGCGAGGAGGCCCTGCAGGGCCTGGAGCGCGCCCGTCAGCTCGAGCACGCTGAGCAGCAGCGCGCCGGCGACGAAGTACAGGGTCACCTCCTTCAGGAACATGACGGTCTTGTGGTAGGTCTTGGTGAGCACGTTGCGCGGTCGCGGCAGGCGCAGCGGCGGCAGGTCGATGAGCAGATCGGTCGACTTTCCTGGAAGGACGCGGTCCAGGGCCAGACCGATCAGGCCGAAGATGAAGACCATGATGACGCCGTAGGCGATGGCGATCGTGCCGCCTCCCGCGGCCGCGAGCAGCGCGACGACGACGCCGAGCTGGGCGGAGCAGGGGATCGCGAAGGCCATGAGCGCCGTCGCGATCCGTCGCTCGCGCTCGTTGCCCAGGATCCGCGTCGTCATGGTCGCCATGGTGATGCAGCCGAAGCCGAGGATCATGGGGATGATGGCGCGGCCGTTGAGGCCGATGCCGGACATCAGGCGATCGGAGAGCGCGGCGATGCGCGGCAGGTAGCCCGAGTCCTCCAGCGTGGACATCAGCAGGTAGAAGGCGACGACCAGCGGCAGCAACAGGCCGAAGATGTAGGTCACCGTCATGGTGACGACGCCGAACTCGCCGGCGAGGATGCTGTAGGGGACGCCGGACGAGCCGGTCACCTGCTCGATCGCGCCACGAAGGAACGGCTCCACGTAGCCCTGCATGATCGTGCCCTCCGTGAAGCCCACCACCGTCCCGGCCACGAACACGCCGATGACTTCGTACATGACGAACAGCGTGAAGGCGAGCACCGGGATGCCGACGAGTGGGCGGACCAGGGCGCGGCCGAGCCGGGCGCCGAAGTCGGCCCGGCCCTGCGGCCGGTGGACTACGGCGGCGGTCACGTCGTTCACCCGCCGCCGCCGGTCCTGGTACACACCGTCTCTCTGTCCGTCGACGCTCACGCCGGTGCGCTCGGACACGAACGGGTCCGCCTCCAGCACGAGCAGCGCCTCGGGGCGAGTGTCCACGCGGTCGAGCAGTTCGGTCAGGCGCTCCTGCAACTCACGGTCGGAGCGCCCGACGCGCGCCTCGTCGAGTGCCTCGCGCACCTCGTCGAACCCTTCGCGGCGGACCGCGACGGTAGAGATCACGGGGACGTCGAGGAGCCGGGAGAGCTGCTCGACGTCGATGTCCACGCCCTTGGCCGCCGCCTCGTCGATCATGTTGAGGGCCACGACCACGGGGATGCCCATGTCGATGACCTGCTGCGTGAGGAAGAGGTCGCGCTCCAGATGCACGGCGTCGACGACGTTGAGGATCACGTCGGCCTCCATGACGATGTCGCGCGCCACTGTCTCCTCGTCGTTGAACGAGGACACGCCGTAGATGCCCGGGGTGTCCAGCACGACGTCGTCGCCCATGCGCCCACTGGAGACGGCGACAGTCGTGCCGGGGTAGTTGGAGACGTCGACGTACAGGCCGGTGAACGCGTTGAAGAAGAGCGACTTGCCGACGTTGGGGTTGCCGACGAGGACGATCCTTCGGGCCGCGGCCGGCGCCTCGACGGTCGTCGGCTCGCAGCACGCCGCTGTGGCGCTCACGCGCCCGCCGCGTCTTCGATGAGGACGCGGCGGGCGAGCTTGCGGCCCATGCAGATCTCCTGCTGGCAGTGACGCACGAGCACCGGTCCGAACGGGAGCTTCTCAGCCGACTCGACGACCGTGCCTTCACCGATGCCGAACCGCACGCACTGCGCGCGGGCCCTTTCGTCATCGATCTTGAGGATCCGTACCGGCCTGCCCGGCCGGGCGTCGAGCAGCGTCATGCAGCATCCTTTAGAAGGGGGTACGACAGAGAGTAGTTAGGGAACCCTAATCACAGGCAATAGGATAGCCTTCTACCAGAGCGACGTCAACGCGCCGGGGATGCCGTCTTGGGAAAGCCCCTCATCGCGTGACGGAATCCCGAAGACCGAAGCGAAGGAACGACAATGGACAACTTGATCGTCTGGGCCGACGTCCCAGTACTGGATCTGGACCGCGCCATGAGATTCTACGGCGCTGTCTTGCAGCGGCCGTTCGTCACGATGGAGGGCATGGATGGGGTCGCGTTGCCCGGCCCGAACGAAGGGGAAGACCCGTCCGGGCAGGACATGTCCGTCGCTTTCGACCTCGTCCAGCGCCAGGAGGTGACGCCGAGTCACGAGGGCTGCACCATCTACCTGGAGGCCGGTGACGACGCGCGGGGGATGCTCCAACGGGCGGCGGAGGCCGGAGGCGAGATCCTCTCGCCGGCGGCGTTCATGGGGGAGATGGTCGGCACCATCGGCTTCTTCCAGGACAGCGAGGGCAACCGCATCGGCGTGCACCAGCAGGGCGGTGCTTGACGCCGACGCCGGGGGTCAGCCCTTGACGGACGGCGGGCGGCGCCCTCGACCTTCCCTCCGGAGGTCCAGAGCGGCGATCTGATCCAGCACGTCGTCGACCTGGCGCTCCACCAGCGCCGGGTCGACGACGTGCTCCTTCAGCGCGCCGAGCGCGTGGGCCACGGCGGCGTCGTAGTCGCGGCGGTAGCGTCTGTTGAGGTCGTGCCAGGGGACGCCGGCCATGGCGGAGACGGCGTCCGAGTCTGCGTGCAGCTCGCCACGCTCCAGCAACACCGCGAGGATGGGATAGCCGAGGTAGCCCTGCCAGTAGGAGGCGTTGTCGTTGGCGGTGATCGAGCGCCCGTCCGCGGACCACTCGACGTCGTAGGTCTTGTCGCCGCCGGAGGAGACGACCGTCGCGGAGCCGGGCCCGGTGAGCTGCACCCGGCCGTCGGCGACCGCGGTGAACGCCTCGAAGACCTTTGCCCTGGGCGGCAGTCTCCAGGGAGCCATCGTCACCTCCACGCGCCGGCCGGCCCGTCGGCCGGGCGGTCATCACGACTGTACCCGGCCGCCGGGCGTCCCCCACGGCAGGCCGTCGTCACTCCGGGTCCGCAGGGCCTAGAATGGCGCTGGGACTGACGCGCCGTGAGGGTGACGGCGAGAGTGGCGAGACCAGCGGAGGGTCACATGAGCGACGACGTGAGACGGCAGGACGGCGAGGCGCCGGACCTCTCGCCCGCCACCCTTGCGGTGCGGGCAGGCGAGGACGAGGCGCGGGCGCACCGCGGCACGCAGGTGCCGATCGTGTACAGCGCCGCGTTCGGCTACGAGGACGTGGACTCGTGGGTGGACGCGGCTCTCGGCCGCACCGAGGGCCACATCTACACGCGCAACACCAATCCCACGGTCGCGGCGTTCGAGGAGAAGGTCAGGATCCTCGAGGGAGCCGCGGCGGCCACGAGCTTCTCCACCGGCATGGCCGCCGTCAGCAACACGCTCTTCGCGCTGGTCGCGCCGGGCGACCGCGTCGTCTCGGTCAAGGACACCTACGGCGGCACCAACCAGATGTTCGTCGACTTCCTGCCGCGCATCGGCGTCGAGGTGGAGCTCTGCGACACCACGGACTTCGAGCAGATCGAGGCTGCCGTCGCCCGTGGCTGCCGCCTCCTCTACCTCGAGTCGCCCACCAACCCGACGCTCAAGGTCATGGACATCGCCCGCCTCTCCGCGGCGGCTCACGAGGTCGGCGCGCTCGTGGTCGCCGACAACACCTTCGCGACGCCGATCAACCAGAACCCGCTCGCGCTGGGCACGGACCTCGTGCTGCACAGCGCCACCAAGTTCCTCGGCGGCCACGCGGACGCGCTCGGCGGCGTGCTCTGCGGCCCCGCCGAGCTCATCAAGATGGTCTACCACTATCGCGAGATCACCGGCGCGTCACTCGACCCGATGGCCGCGTACCTGTTCGTGCGCAGCCTCAAGACCCTCGCGCTGCGCGTGCGGCAGCAGAACGAGAACGCGATGACGATCGCCCGCTGGCTGCAAGGGCAGCCGGTCGTCGACGTGGTCAACTATCCGGGGCTCGAGTCGCACCTGCATCACGACGTGGCGGCGCGGCAGATGCGCGGTTACGGCGGCATGCTGAGCTTCTCGCTGGGCGGCGGCTTCGACGCGGTCAAGCGCGTGCTGCCGCGCCTGCGGCTCGCGCACCTGGCCGCCAACCTTGGGGCGGTCGAGACGCTTGCCGGCGTGCCGGCCACGACCAGCCATGTCGAGTGCACCGCGGAGGAGCGCGCCGCCATGGGCATCCCGGAGGGGCTGGTGCGCTATTCGGTCGGCATCGAGGACGCACAGGACCTGATCGCCGACCTCGAGCAGGCGTTCACGGCGGCGTAGGCTTTCCCCCGGAGACGGGGAATGTGTCACCGACTGGTAACGCGAGCACTCAGGGAGGGCCGGCCGTGGCCGACAAGCAGCGCAAGAACGGTACGACCGGCGCTCCGGAGCCGGACGAAGTCACGGCGGTCACCCAGGTGTCTGCGCCGGTCGAGGGCGAACCGGCGGCCGCGGAGGCGGCGGAGGCGGCGAGCGCCGCAGCGGACGACGAGTCCACGGCGGTCATGACGACCCCCGACGACGAGGTCACGCAGGTGGCCGCCGGCGGCGCCGGCGGCGACGAGGCGACTGCGATCGTCACGACGGAGCGGCATCCCAGCCGTCTGCGTCGTCTCCTCATCGGCCTCCTCATCGTCCTCGCGTGTCTCGGCGTGGTCGTCAGCGGCCTGACGATGTGGACGCACTACACCGTCATGGACACCGACGGCTACATGCGGATCGTCGGACCGATCGGCAAGGATCCGCAGGCCATCCAGAGCCTGAGCGCCTACATCGCCGGCCAGGCGGTGGCCGCCACCGACCTGCAGCAGCGCGTGGGCGACGCCCTGCCGGACAAGGCGAAGCTCTTCGCCGGCCCCATCACCGGCGTCATCGAGGACTTCATCATCAAGGGCACCGACAAGGTGCTGAGCTCGCCCAAGGCCTACGAGCTCTGGCTCAAGATCAACGAGATCGGCCACGAGAAGATCGTCGCGCTGCTGCGCGGTGAATCGACGACCGCCTACATCGCCGGCAGCGACGTGAAGCTCAACCTGCTGCCGCTCGTCAGCCAGGTGCTGGTGTGGGTTGACGGCAAGCTGCCGGGTGGGCTCTCGAGCCGCTTGTCGCCGCCCGTCATCGCCCCCGGCACCGACCCGGCGGCCTCCATCCAGGAGGTCGCGAACTGGTCGGGCAAGCCGCTCCCGTCCGACTTCGGGCAGATCACCCTGATCCAGTCCGATGCGCTCGGGCCGGCGCAGGAGGCCGTCAAGTGGTTCGACCGGCTCGTGTGGATCGTCCCGTTCGTCACCGCCGCGCTGATCGCCCTGGCGATCTGGCTCTCGCGCCGACGCGGGCGGACGGCGATCGCCATCGGCATCGGCGCCGCGATCGCCATCTTCCTGACGCGCGTGATCATCAAGCGCGCGTCCGTGTACCTCACCGATCAACTCAGGGAAGGCGGCGGCCTTCGCCTCGCCAAGGACGTGGTGAACGCGTCGCTGGAGCCGCTCACGACGATCACCATCTGGATCTGCGTGATCGGTGTCGTGGCGGCCGTCCTCGTCTGGCTGCTCGGCCGCCGCGACGTGCGCGCCGGCGTGGTCGCGGTCGGCAAGCGCGCCGCCGGCCAAGCCGTCGAGGTCAGGATCCCGGATTCGCCCGTCACCTCCTGGATCGGCAACCACGTCGTGGCCGTGCGCTGGGGCCTGGTCGTCGTCGGGTTGATCGTCCTGTCGATCGTGGCGTCCTCGTGGCTCGGGATCATCCTCGTGGTGGTGATCGTCCTGCTGCTGCAGGGTGTGCTCAGCCTGCTCGCCGGGCAGTGGCCGTTCGCCGAGCCGGACAGCAACGAGGCGGCGCCCGTCTGAGGCCGGCCTGCGGCGGAGCACGGCCGGCCGGGTCATCCGTGGAGCAGGGCGCCGGCCTCACTTACGCCGGCGTGCAGGCGCCGGGGCCGACGCAGGGTAGAGTGTCGCCAGGATGACCGGCGACGCGCACAACAAGTCCGAGGCGAAGGCGAGAGGGGCCGGGCGGGCGCAGCCTGACCCGGCCTCCGCCACGCCACTCGAGAAGCCGCTGGAGCCGCCGGCCGACCTGGAGGCCGACTCCCGGCCGAACGGAGCCGCCGACTTCGTCCGCGATCTGTTCTCGCGCGAGCTGCTCCGCTATCTGGGCCCCGGGTTCATCGTCACCATCGGCTTCATCGACCCCGGCAACTGGGCGACCAACATCGCCGGCGGGTCGGAGTTCGGCTACACGCTGCTGTGGGTCGTCTCGCTCAGCACGCTCATGCTCATCTTCCTGCAGCACCTCTCGGCCAAGCTGGGCATCGTCACCGGCCACTCCCTGGCCGCGAACGTCCGCTCGCAGCTGCCCAAGCCCGTGGTCTGGATCGCTGGCGTGACCATCGTGCTGGCCTGCATGGCGACCGACCTGGCGGAGTACCTCGGCGCCGCCCTCGGCTTCTACCTGCTCTTCGGCTTGCCGCTCTGGCTCGGCGCCCCGCTGACCGTCGGCATCGTCTTCGTCGCCATCCTCGGGCAGCAGTACCACCGCCTCGAGCGCATGATCGTCGTCTTCCTCGCGATCATCGCCGGCTGCTACATCGTCGAGCTCTTCCTCGTCAAGCCCGACTGGGCGGCGGCTGCGCCGCGCTGGGTCATCCCCTCCGTGGACGGCGCCAGCATCCTCGTCGCGCTCGGCATGCTCGGCGCCATCGTCATGCCGCACAACATCTACGTGCACTCGAACGTCATTCTGTCTCGTGATTGGGATCTCGCTCCCGACCGCCGCCGCCGTCTGATGAACTTCGAACTGATCGACACGAGCATGGCGATGGGCGTGGGGTGGCTGGTCAACTCGGCGATGATCATCGTCGCGGCGGCCGTGTTCTTCACCGCCGGCGTCACGGTCACGAGCATCGAACAGGCGTCCGAGACGCTCGAGCCGCTGGTGGGGTCGCTGTCGCAGTTCCTCTTCGGCATGGCGCTGCTGGTGGCGGGGATCGCCTCGTCGATCACCTCCTCGCTCGCCGAGGCCAACGTCGTCACCGGCTACCTCGGCAAGCCCGAGGATCCGCGCACACGCGCCTACAAGATCGGCCTTGTCGTCACTTCGCTTCCCGCGATGCTGGTCATCGCCCTGGGGGTCGACTCCTTCAAGGCTCTGATCGTGAGCCAGGTGCTGCTCAGCATCCAGTTGCCGTTCACGGTCATCCCGCTGCTCTGGCTCTCGCGCAGCCGCCGCGTGATGGGCGCCGACCGCATGAACACGATCCAGCTCGGCGTGGGCGTGCTGCTGGCCGCGATCATCATCGGACTGAACGCGTTCCTCCTCTACCAGATCTTCTTCGGAGGCTAAGCATGGGCGTCTACGACCACATCCTGGTGCCGCTCGAGGGCAGCGAGACCGACGCGTCGGTGCTGGAGCACGTCGGCCGGCTCGCCGAGGACTGCGGCGCGAGCGTCACACTCCTGCGCGTGGCGCATTTCCACACGCGCGACCAGCGCGCCTGCGAGCTCGAGGGCGGAGAGGACGGCTTGATGCGAGCCGCGGAGCAGCTGCGCGGCCGCGGCATCGAGGTGCGCACGCTCCTCATCTCCGGCGAGCCCCAGGAGGTCATCGTGCGGCAGGCCGAGGAGCTGCGACCGGACCTGATCGCCATGGCCACGCACGGGCACGGCTGGGCGAAGCGCATCGTGCTGGGCAGCGTGGCCGACCACGTGCGTCACAACACCGACGTGCCGCTGCTGCTGCTCAAGGGCGCCGCCGGGAGCTGACCTCTCCGCCCGGTATACTCGGGCCATGCCCGATCGCCTCGTCCTCTTCGATATCGACTGCACTCTGATCGACGCCCACGGCGCGGGCGGGCGAGCCATCCTCCGCGCCATCAAGGACGTGTACGGGGTCGAGGGCGAGCTCGGCGACTACTCGTTCCACGGACGTACAGACCCGGGCATCATCGCCGACCTCGCGGCTCTCTGGGGCGCGGACGGCCGCGGTGACGTCGACGAGTGCATCACGCGCTACGTGGATCTGCTGCGCCGCGAGATCGACGGCGGCGAGGTCGAGACCCTGCCGGGCATCCGCGAGCTGGTGACGGCGCTCGCGGCCGACCGCCGCGCCCTCGTCGGCCTGCTCACCGGCAACATCGAGGAGGGGGCCCGTCTCAAGCTCGAGCCGACGGGCCTGTACTCGCTGTTCAAGGTCGGGGCCTACGGCTCGGACTCGGCGCTGCGCGCCGATCTGCCGGCGGTCGCCGTGGCCCGCGCCGAGACGCTCACCGGCCGGCGCTACGCCGGCAAGGACGTGGTCGTCATCGGCGACACGCCGGCCGACGTGGAGTGCGGCGCGTCGCTGGGCGTCACCGCCGTCGCCGTCGCCACCGGCCGTCACAGCGTGGACGAGCTCGCCGCTCACGCGCCGGATCACCTCTTCGCCGACTTCTCCGGCTGGCGCGCCGCCTACGACGCCATCATCGGCTGACCCGGCGCTCCGCGGCGAATACGGCAACAACATCGCCGCCGACGGCAAGGTGACGTCCGACCCTGCTCTCGCAGATCCGACGCTCCCGTCACACGAGCGCACTTACGGAGGCGACCAGTCCGGCCGGCCCTACGCGAAGCGCTGCACCGCGAGCGGCGCCAGGTCGATCTCCGGCCTGGCGCCGCTCGCCACTTGCGCCACGAGGCGGCCGGTGGCCGGACCGAGCGAGAGGCCGAGCATGCAGTGGCCGGTCGCGAGGATCACGCGGTCGCGGCCGGGGACGCGGCCGATGACCGGCAGGCCGTCCGGAGTGACCGGGCGCGGCCCGCGCCAGAGCTGCCGGACGGGACCATCCGCGGGCACCCCGATGGCGCGCTCGCCGCCGGCACGCAGGTACGCGACGCGTTTGGGGCGCACACGCATGTCCCACCCTGAGAGCTCCATCGTGCTGCCCAGCCGTAGCGAGTCGCCAAGCGGCGTGAGCACCACGTGGGCGTCGCCCAGGTAGAGCGGCAGCTCTGGGAAGTCGGGTGGGCGGTCGACGTCGACGCTGTAGCCCTTGGCGGGCTCGATGGGCAGGCGCAGGCCCAGATCGCGGGCGAGGAAGGGCGACCAGGCGCCGGCCGCCAGCACGACCTGGCCGGCCGCGAAGGACCCGCGAGTGGTGACGGCGCTCACCCCGTCGGGCGCCGGCTCCAGCGCCAGCACCTCGGCGCCGGTGACCACGGCCGCCCCGGCCTCCCCGGCCATGCGTGCGACCGCACGCGTGAAGAGCATGGGGTCGAGATGGCCGTCCTCCGGGAAGTAGTAGGCCCCGGCTACGTCGCAGCGCAGGCCGGGGAAGAGCCGCCGGGCTTCTGCCTCCGTCACGTCGTCCACGCGCACGCCCATGGCCCGCGACTGCTCCACCTCTTCGCCGGCGGCCGCGAGCCCGGCCGGCGTCTCGTAGAGCTGCAGCTCGCCGGTGTGATGGAACCGCCATTCGTCGCCACGTCCGTCTGCGTACTCGTCGTGCAGGCGCGCGCTCAGCACGTGCAGGCCGCGCAGCACCGGCGCGGCGGCAGCGGCGCGCTCCGCGGAGCAGGCCGCCCGGAACGCCAGGAGCCAGCGTGCGAGCGCCGGACTTGGCCGGGGCGCGATGTAGAACGGGCTGGAGGCGTCCAACATCCAGCGCAGACCCTGGCCGAGCACGCCGGGCGCCGCGAGGGGCGTCGCGTCGCTGGGTACCAGCAGTCCACAGTTGGCGTATGCGCCGCTCGCCGGTGGGCAGATCTCGAGCTCTCTCTCGAGCAGGGTGACGGCCGCTCCGGCCCGAGCCAGCTCGAGCGCGCAACAGGCGCCGACGGGGCCTCCCCCTACGACGATGATGTCCCCGGGGTCGTTCAGGGTACTCACCTCCTGGGCGGCCATCGGCCGGTCGCCGGTGTGCCGCTATGCTAACGAAGAACTAACATCGCGGCACTAGGCTGCACAGGACCGCCCGAGATCCGGGACCGCGCCCGCTGCGCGCACCCGACGGAACGGATGTGACCTTGGCCAGAGAGAACGTGCTCGTCGTCGACGACGAGAGGGACATCCTCGAGCTCGTCAAGTACAATCTCGACAAAGAGGGCTACCGCGTGACGGTCGTGGCCAGCGGCGAAGACGCCCTGGCGGCCACGCGCGCCAAGATGCCCGACCTCATCGTCCTCGACCTGATGCTCCCGGGAGTGGACGGCCTCGAGGTCTGCCGCCGGCTCAAGTCCGACTCCAAGACGCGGGGCATCCCCATCGTGATGCTCACCGCCAAGGGCAGTGAGGCCGACGTCGTCGCAGGCCTGGAGCTCGGAGCCTCCGACTACGTGACCAAGCCCTTCAGCCCGCGGGTGCTCACGGCGCGCATCCGCGCCGTGCTGCGCCGCGGCGACGACGCCGCCGACGACGAGGCGACGGTCCACATCAAGGAGCTCACCATCCATCCGGGCCGGCATCAGGTACTGGTGTGCGACAAGCCCACTGAGCTCACTGCGACCGAGTTCCGTATCCTCTTGTATCTGGCCAAGCGGCCAGGCTGGGTGTTCACTAGACAGCAGATCGTCGATGCCGCCCAAGGGGACGACTCATTCGTCAACGACCGCTTCGTGACCGATCGCTCGGTCGACGTGCACATCGTCTCGCTTCGCCGCAAGCTCGGATGCTGCGGGGCGTACATCGAGACGGTCCGCGGCGTGGGGTATCGCCTGCAGGACCAATGAATCATGCGTAGGCCGCGGCTCTTCTGGCGTCTCTACGCCACCTATCTCATCATCGTCATCCTGTGTACGGCGGCGGTGGGGTTCTACGCGGTCCGGTCGGTGCGCGACTTCTACTACGACCAGACAGAGCGGGAACTGCAGGCACGCGGTGCGCTCATCCGCGAGCAGCTCGTCACCGCCATGGACGTCGACTCGCCGCAGCAGTTGGAGGACCTCCTGCGCCGCCTCGGAGAGGCGTCCGGCACGCGCATCACCCTCATCGCGGCTGACCGGCCCGAGGCGGCGCGCGGTAAGGTGCTGGCCGATTCCGACTCCGATCCCGCGACGATGGAGAACCACGCCGACCGGAAGGAGTTCCTGTTGGCGCTGCTCGGCCGCCCCGCGCGCACGATCCACTTCAGCGACACGCTCGGCGAGGACATGATGTACGTGGCCATCCCCGTCCGGGAGGACGGCCGCATCACGACGGTCTTGCGGACGGCCATGCCGCTCACCCGCATGAACGACGCCCTCGGCGTCCTGTACGGCAGCATCGCCGTCAGCGCCCTGGTCGTGGCAGTGATCGCCGCCGCCATCGGCTTCTACGTCTCTCGCCGCATCAGCGGCCAGATGCGAGCGATCAAGGCGGGGGCCGAGCGACTTGCGGCCGGCGACTTCTCGCACAAGCTCTTCGTCCCGCAGGTCGAGGAGTTCGCGGTGGTGGCCGAGAGCATCAACCGCATGGCGGAGGAGCTCGACGACAAGCTGCGCACGCTCACCCACGAGCGCAACGAGCGCGAGGCGGTGCTCTCCAGCATGGTCGAGGGCGTGCTGGCGGTGGACATCGACGAGCGGGTGATCGCCGTGAACGCGGCCGCCGCACGTCTTCTGGACACCGACCCCGCAGCGGCCGAGGGCAAGTCGATCCAGGAGGTCGTCCGCAACCCCGACCTCCAGCACGTGGTCGCGCAGACGCTGGGCGGCCACCGCCCCGTGGAGGCGGACATCGTGATGCGCGTGGGTGCGGAGGAGCGCAACCTCCAGGCAAACGGCACCCTGCTTCACGGGGACGACGACGGGAGCGACGTCGGCGCCGTCGTCGTCCTCAACGACGTGACGCGCCTCAAGAGGCTCGAGGCGGTGCGGCGCGACTTCGTCGCGAACGTCTCCCACGAGCTCAAGACGCCGGTCACCTCCATCAAGGGCTTCGCCGAGACACTCGAGGACGGCGCCTTGGACGACCCGGAGGCGGCCCGCCGCTTCGTGCGGATCATCGCGGGCCAGGCCGACCGGTTGAACTCGATCATCGAGGACCTCCTGGCGCTGTCGACGCTGGAGCAGTCTGGCGACAGCCCGCTCCTGCAGCTCGAGGAGGCCGACCTCTGTGACGTGGTGGCCGTGGCGCTCGAAGTCTGCGGCCCCAAAGCGGAGGCCAAGAGCATCGAGCTCCGCGAGGACTGCCCCGGATGTCTGCTCGCGCGCGTGAGCCCACCCCTCCTCGAGCAGGCGGTCGTCAATCTCATCGACAACGCGACGAAGTACAGCGCCGAGGGCAGCGCGGTCGTCGTCACGATCGAGGAGCGGGGCGATGAGGTCGTCGTGAGCGTGGCCGACGAGGGGCAGGGAGTCGCGCGCGAGCACCTGCCCAGGCTCTTCGAGCGCTTCTACCGCGTCGACAAGGCCCGCAGCCGCGACCTCGGCGGCACCGGCCTGGGCCTCGCGATCGTCAAGCACGTGGCGCAGATCCACGGCGGCCGCGTCTCGGTCGACAGCGTGGTCGGCCGCGGCAGCACCTTCCGCATCCACCTCCCTCGAGGCTGAGAGGGCCGACCCGGCGGCGCACAGGCGCCTGCGACCGGCCTCGCTGTGGCCGATTCGCGGCCCTCATGCGGGGCTCACATTCCTCTCATCACCCGCGAACCGCGAGCGCGCAGACTTGCTCCGGACGGCCCAGCTCGTCGTGGCCTGCCGGTCAAGGCTCGGCGGCCTGCGTCGTCTGGCCTCGCGGCACCCACATCGTGCGCTAACGAGTCGCTAACACTGGCTGGGGAACATTGACCGTGCTCTGCGGGCAACGGCCGGGGAGGCGACTCCACCAGCGCTCGGCGCGAGTCTCGAGAGGCCGCCCAAGGACCGCTACCACGAAGAGTCACAGGAGGAAGAATGAAGCGCATACGGTGGATCGCGATGGTCGCAGCTGTGATGGCGATCGCGCTGGTAGGCGTGGCGTGCGGAGGGGACGAGCCTTCGGACGGCGCCGGTGGTGACGGGACGGCGGCCCTCTCGGGCGACATCCGCATCGACGGTTCGAGCACGGTCGGCCCGCTCACCGAGGCCGCGGCGGAGTTCTTCCAAGGGGAGAATCCCGACGTGCGCGTGACGGTCGGCATCTCGGGGACCGGCGGCGGATTCGAGAAGTTCTGCGCCGGCGAGACCGACGCCAACGACGCCTCCCGCCAGATCGAGACGGATGAGGAAGAGCTGTGCACGACCGCGGGCGTCGAGTGGGTCGAGATGCAGGTGGCGAACGACGGTATCGCGGTCGTCATCAACCCTGAGAACGACTGGGCGGACAACCTCACGGTCGAGCAGTTGAAGATGATCTGGAACGAGGGCAGCACGATCGACAACTGGAACCAGGTCGACCCGAGCTTCCCGGATGTCCCCCTCGAGCTCTTCGGCCCCGGCACGGACTCCGGCACGTTCGACTACTTCACCGATGCCATCAACGGTGAGGAGGGCGTCAGCCGGACCGACTACCAGGCCACCGAGGACGACAACGTCGCGGTGCAGGGCGTGGCCGGCTCCAAGGGCGGAATGGCCTATTTCGGTCTCTCCTATTACGAGCAGAACGCCGCCCAGCTGAAGGTCGTGGCGGTCGACGGCGGCAGCGGTCCCGTGACCCCGTCTCTCGAGACGGTGCAGTCCGGCGAGTACACGCCGCTCAGCAGGCCGCTCTTCATCTATCCGTCGGCCGAGGCCCTGCAGCGCCCGGAGATGGCGGCGTTCATGCAGTTCTACCTGGACAACGCGCAGAGCATCGCCGAGCAGGCCCTGTTCGTGCCGATCACCGCCGAGCAGACCGCGGCCGCGCAGGCCGTGCTCGACGGGATCGTCGGCGGAGCATCGCCGAGCGCCGAGTAAGGAAGACATGGCGGCTGTAACGACAGAGAGGCCCGTCTCCAGACCCCTCCAGGGGCTGGAGTCGGGTCGCCGCCGCTACCGCGAGAAGATCATCGTCGGCAGTCTGTTCCTGTGCGCGGCGCTCTCGATCGTCCTCACGGTCGGCATCGTGCTCGCGCTGCTGATCCCGAGCCTCGAGTTCTTCGGGCAGGTCAGCCCGGTCGAGTTCTTCACCGGGACGGAGTGGGCGCCCCTGTTCAAGAACTCGCAGTTCGGCGTCCTGCCGCTGCTCGGGGGCACGCTCGTCGTCACGCTCATCGCCGCGGCCATCTGCCTGCCACTCGGCCTGCTGGCGGCCATCTACCTGAGCGAGTACGCCGCCCGGAGGACGAGAAGCTTCGTCAAGCCCATCCTCGAGATCCTCGCCGGTATCCCCACAGTGGTCTACGGGTTCTTCGCCCTGACGTTCATCACGCCGCTGCTTCGGGAGAACTGGCTGTTCGGAACCCCCCCGGGGGTGTTCAACGCCCTCTCAGCCGGTCTGGTGATGGGCATCATGATCCTCCCGACCGTCGCCTCCATCTCCGAGGACGCCATGTACGCGGTGCCGCAGTCCCTGCGCGCCGGTGCGGCCGCCCTCGGCGCTACGAAGTATGAGATCTCCACACGCGTCGTCGTGCCGGCGGGTCTCTCGGGGATCATCGCCGCCTTCGTCCTGGGCATCAGCCGCGCGGTCGGCGAGACGATGATCGTGCTCATCGCCGCCGGCGGCATGCCCAACCTCACGTTCAACCCTGTGGAGGCCATGCAGACGATGACGGCCTTCATCGGGGCCGCGGGGCTCGGGGACCAGGCCACAGGCAGCATCGGCTACAAGACCATCTTCGCCGTCGGCATCAGCCTGTTCGTCATGACCCTGATCATGAACATCATCAGCATCCGGCTGGTGAGGAAGTACCGCGAGGTCTACGATTGAGCACCCTGAGGACGCAGAAGGACGCATCCACGACCCCGCCGGTCTCGCTGACCAGCCGGCGTGGGTGGTGGCACCGCACCAGAGACGGGGCGTTCCGCGGCGCCGTCACGGGGAGCGTGCTGGTCGGCCTCGCCGTTCTCGTCGCGCTCATCGTGCAGAGTCTCGTCGAGGGCTGGCCCAAGCTCAACTGGAACCTCATCACGAGCTTCCCCTCGAGTTTCCCGGAGAAGGCCGGCATCCAGTCGGCCATCTTCGGGACGTTCTGGATGGTGGGCATCGTGCTCGTCGTCGCCATCCCCATCGGCGTGGGGGCGGCCATCTACATGGAGCAGTTCGCGGACACCGAGGCATGGTACAACCGGTTCATCGACGTCATCATCCAGAACCTCGCGGCCGTGCCGTCCATCGTGTACGGCATCTTGGGGCTGGCGTTCCTGGCGCGAGGCTTCCTGAACCTGGGTCCGGTCGTGCTCACCGCGGGCCTGACCCTGTCGTTCCTGGTCCTGCCGGTGGTCATCATCGCGTCGCGTGAGGCCCTCCGCGCGGTGCCGAGCTCCATCCTGGACGGCGCGCTGGCGCTCGGCGCGACGCGCTGGCAGGGGGTCAGCAGACAGGTGTTGCCGGCGGCCATCCCGGGCATCGCCACGGGCTCGATCCTCGCCGTGTCACGTGCGATCGGCGAGGCGGCGCCGCTGCTGCTGCTCGGAGCGCTGCAGTTCATCACCTTCAACCCGACGGGGTTGAACAGCTCGTTCACGGCGCTCCCCATCCAGATCTTCAACTGGGTCTCACGACCGAATGTGGGGTTCCACGTCGCCGCCGCGGCCGCCATCATCGTGCTCCTGTGCATCACCCTGCTGATGAACGCCGTGGCCATCTGGCTCCGTAATCGCTTCCAGCAGACATGGTGAGGGTGGAGATGATCGAGAGGCCCATGAGTGAGAACAGAGGTGCAGTCGTGATGGACGAGCCGGAACGGACACGCGAGGGGTCGTCTGACGCCGGGGTCGCCCCGGAGGCAGGGGCCGACGCCGTCCTCCAGGAGAGCGCGAAGCTGGCAGAGGTGACCCGTGAGCGGCGTCGTCAGGTCAAGAAGGACGCCGACGCGGAGACCGTGTTCGAGCTGAAGGACGTGGCGGTGACCTACGGCGGCAGCTACGCCGTCCAGGGCGTCAGCATGTCGATCCGTAAGAACGAGATCACGGCGCTCATCGGCCCATCCGGGTGCGGCAAGACGACCGTCCTGCGTTGCCTCAACCGCACGAACGACCTCATCCAGGGCGCCAAGGTCCACGGGCAGGTCCTCTACCACGATATCGACCTCTACGGTCCCAAGGTCGAGCCTGTGGAGGTCCGCCGGCGTATCGGCATGGTCTTCCAGAAGCCGAACCCGTTCCCCAAGTCGATCTACGACAACGTCGCCTTCGGGCCCAGGGTCGGCGGGTTTAAGGGCAACATGGACGAGCTCGTTGAGCGGTCGCTCCGCCGTGCTGCACTCTGGGACGAGGTCAAGCGCGACCTCAAGGCGTCTGCCATGGCGCTCTCCGGCGGTCAGCAGCAGCGTCTGTGCATCGCCCGCTGCATCGCCGTGGAGCCCGACGTCATCCTGATGGACGAGCCCTGCTCCGCGCTCGATCCGGTCTCCACGCTCAGGATCGAGGAGCTCATGGACGAGCTCGTCTCCGAGTACACGATCATCATCGTGACGCACAACATGCAGCAGGCGGCCCGCGTCAGCGACCGCACGGGGTTCTTCACCGTGGCAGAGGGACAGGACGAGAAGGACCACCGCATCGGCATCCTCGTCGAGTACGACCTGACGCCCACGGTGTTCACCAACCCGAGCGATCCCCGGACCGAGGCGTACGTGACGGGGCGGTTCGGCTGAGACGAGGCTCTCGCGGCGGGGAGCGCCCGGTCGTGCGTGCGCCGTCAGGTCTGATCTGGGCCTGACCCCTCGTCGCGAGAGCGCGGCTCATCGGAGAGCTCGCGCAGCTCGCCCGTCACGAGGAACACGGTCTGCTCGGCCACATCGACGGTGTTGTCGCCGATGCGCTCGAGCGCGCGCGCGATGAGCACCATGAACATCGCCCACTCACGCAGCTCGGCGTCGTCACCGATGTCGACGGCGCGCCGGAACACCTGACGGTTGAGCTGGTCGACCGCGGAGTCTTGCAGAGCGAGGTCTTCGGCGAGTTCGACGTTGCGAGAGATGTATGTCTCCCTGGCCTGGGCGATCTGCCGGCCGACGAGCCGCCCCATGGCCTCGATCGTCGCCACCATCTCCTCGTCCCGCGGCGACTCGTAGCCGGAGAGCGGCACCAGCGTGGCGACGTTCACACACTGGTCGCCCATCCGCTCCAGGCACCAGACGATGTGCAGCAGGGCTGCGACCAGGCGCAGGTCGCCGGCCACGGGGGCCTGACTGGCCAGGAGCGCGATCGCCTCATGGTGGATGTCGAGGTAGCGCAGGTTGATGGGGCGATCGGCGGCCACGACAAGGGCCGCAAGGCCCGCGTCGCAGCGACTCACGGCGTCCATGGCGCGGACGAGCTGTTCAGTGACCTCGTCGAAGCCGCCCAGGGTACGCCGCTCGAGCTCCTCAAGCCGGCCGATGAAGGCTTGCCGAGTCTGGTGCACCATGGGTCTGGCCTTACCCTTGCGAGCCGAACGGCACGCCCAGGCGAGCGCTCCACTTCCGCGCCGCTGATCGCCTTGCACCCATGTACACCTCCACGGAGAGGACGAGGCTCAAGGATAAGCGGCGCCTGTTTGCGTCGCATGAGGCTGGAGCCGCTGGTCGCCCCCTGCCCTCGCGCTACCACGCGGCTTGCCTGCGACCCGGTGTGCCGCCTTCCATCGCGCCATGGGCTTCGCTCCTCTGCAGGGCGACACGGTGGTCGACGGCCTGCAGATGAGGCGGGATCACGTCGGCGAAGACGGCCACCGCATCGTCTTCCGTGGCCGGGTCGGCCTCAACGCCGCAGAGGCCGACGCGGAGGCTGTGGCGGTAGCTGCCGCACGACGGGCAGTCGACGCCGCATGGCGCGCCCTGCCGCGGGGAACCGCTACGAGCAGTTCCTCGTGGCACGCCTCACAGGCGAGCCGGACGGTCAAGGATGTTCCCGCCGCGGAGGCCGGCGGCGGGCCGGCGTCACTCTCTGATGACACCGGCCCGCTCGGCCCCTGCTTCGAGGGGCCTCGGCTTGCCGTCATCGTCCGCGGTCACGGGGGGACGCCACGGACTCGGCCGGCTCTTCGCGATCGTGCGCGCCTCTCGCCTCGGCCTCGCGCAGCTCACGCCGGCGCTCCTGCTCTGTCAGCGCGGAGGTACGGACGCTGCGGAGCTGACGCCGGATCTTCATGCTTCTGGTGATCATGGCCACAGTCTGCCCGCGCCCTGTTAGGAAGACGTGAGCGGGGCGATTCAACGCTGCGAACGCGGCCGCATTCGCCTGGAGCCGTCGCCGCACGGCTCGTCGACGGCTGACGCTGCGCTAACCGTCCGCTAACACCCGGGAGGTACGTTTCTCCACGCGGCGGCGTGTACGCGCGACGCTGGCCTTCAACGGTCGCGACAGTCTGTCGGCCGAGGTGGGCATCTGCCGAGGCCCGAGGGGACGATGAGACATCTGCAGCGTGAGATAGACCGGCTCAAGCGCAAAGTCCTGGCGCTGGGCGCGCTCGTGGAAGAGAACCTGCGCCTCGCCTTCCAGGCAATCGAGCAGCGCGACTCGGCGAAGGCGCGGCGCGTGATCGCGACCGACGAGCTGATCGACCAGAGCGAGGTCGACGTCGAGGAGGAGTGCCTCAAGATCCTCGCGCTCTACCAGCCGGTGGCCGGCGACCTGCGCTTCGTGGCCGCGGTCATCAAGATCAACAGCGAGCTGGAGCGCATCGGAGACCTCTCCGCCAACATCGCCGAGCGCGCTCTCCAACTCGTGGACGAACACCCGGTGGCCGTGCCTCTTCGCGTCGCCGTGATGGCTGATCGCACGCGGGCGATTCTCGAGAGGGCGCTCGATGCCCTCGTCCGCCAGGATGCGGTGATGGCGCGTGAGGTCCTGGTCGCGGATGACGAGGTCGATGAGCTCTACGCTGAACTCATCGACGAGCTCAAGGGCGTGATCCGCGGGGACCTCGAACATCTCGACGCGATCGTGCTGCTGTTCAGCGTTGCGCGCTATCTCGAGCGGCTGGCGGATCACGCCACCAACATCGCCGAGGACGTCCTCTATATGGTCGAGGGCGAGATCCAGCGGCACAACCAGGCGGCGGTGGCGCCGGGGACCGCCGAGGAACTCCTGGAGCTCGGCGACCTGGGGTGCGGCGACCAGCCCGACTGACGTTTGGCCAGCCTTCCCGGCACGCCGGTCCTCCGGCGCTTGGCGGGCAGAGGCGGCCCGGGCCTTCCCTACCAGGCCCGGGCCGTCGCTCGTACGGAGCTACTTGACCTTGACGGTCGTGACTGGTGACTTCGCCTTGAAGCTGGAGAAGTAGTACTTGGTCGTCGCGATGGGGCTCACCGTCTCGCTGTAGGCCGAGTAGTGCGCCTTGTAGCCGCCGGGCAGGCTCTCCGACTTGCGGGTGGTGGTGACGCCGCGAGTCTGCCATTTGCCGCCGTAGTAGGAATGCAGGTACACCTTGCCGCCCTCGGCGAGGGCTGGGTAGATGCGCCCGCTCAGCGTGACACTCCCACCCGAAGCGATGCTGGCGCCGTCGCGAGCCGCGGGAGTGATCCCCATACTCGTGGAGATGACCCAAGCGCTGTTGAGTCCGAGCTTGACACGCAGGGAGCCGCCGTCGATGAACCTGGTGCCGCCGCTGCCGATGATCGCGGCCTTGACGATGCGCGGCGAGGTGCCGCGCTTGAGCGTGTACACCGCGCGCAGCGAGCCGGCCGCGCCGAGAGGGCCGCCGACTTGGGCGGGTGTGCGGCGCAGCGGACCCCAGTCGTGCAGCGTGCCGTAGTGGTCGTAGGGGTCGTCGACGCCCTTGAGGTATGGGTAGGTGCCACCCCACACGTACTTGACGTCCTCCGTCTCCCCGCCGGAGCAGGAGAAGTACACGGCCACGATGGGCTTGCCTTTGTAGGTGGGGCACACGCCGGCAGTCTCCTTGACTGCCGTGCTCGTGCGGGTCTTCTCGATGCCGATGCCCATGTACGCCTGATCGCGCACGTCGCAGTAGACGTCCCACGACTTGCCGGGCTGCTTGTTGCCGAGGGCGAAGGCGCGCGCGGCGCAGGCCTGCGCCTTGAGCGCGTCCATCGGCCAGGTGTAGGGCACCTCGTGCGGGACGACGCCCCGGAGGTAGCTCTCGAGCGGCACGTGGTTGATCATCATGAGCCCGCCGCCGCCGCTCACCACGCGGATCGCGCCGCGGTAGGCGCCGTCGTCGCCGAGGTCGGTCGTGGTGATGAGCTTGAGCGCGCCGGAGGAGGGCGTGAAGGTCGGCGCGCCGGTGTACGTCTTGCGCAGGGACCCCGCAGCGACCTTGTAGCCGAGGCTGGAGGAGGTGACCGTGGCCGTGGTGCCGCCGGGGATCGTGGTGGCGGCGCCCGTGCCCTCCACGGTGTAGTCGCTGGCGCACGTGAGCCTGACGGCGCTGAGGCCACTGCGAAGGTTGACGCGGACCACCGAGTCGTCGACGGTCGTGAAGCCGATGCCGGTGTAGTAGTGCTTGAGGATGGCCTTGTACTCCCAGCCGTGCTTGGCATAGCCGTAGGCGCCCCACTGCGACATGCCGACGCCATGACCCCAGCCGTGGCCGGTGATGGTGAACGCGTACTGGGTGGAGAGGGCGGCGGCAGGCGCGGCGGCCACGAGCAGGACGAGCAGGACGAGGATGCCGGCGAGCGCCAGCCTGCTCCGGCGGCCGAGGGCACGCGGCGCGCAGTGGGGTGCGGATGTGGGTCGTGAGGTGTGCATGGGCTCCCGAGGCAATGACGCCTCCTCGTTCGAGGATACCGCGCCCCGCGCGCGCGGGGCAAACGGCGGTGGGTCGGTCAGGACTGCTTCTGGCATCGGCCCCGTTCTCCTTTCCTTGAGTCGGGGCCGGCCGGAGAGCACCGACGTTGTGCCCGTGCTACCCTCTACGGCCAGCACAGGGGAAACGCCCGGCCGGCGGCGAAATCGTGGCCAGGCCTACCAGGCAGGGCCGCTCAAGCCACCGGCCCTTTCGCCGATAGCACTCGAACAGCCATGAGCCCACGACTCATCCTCTTTCGCAGTCTCGCCATCCTCGCCCTCTCGGCGGCGACGCTGCTCGCCCTCGCGGCGCCCGCGCCGGCGAAAGCCTACGAGGACGTCGCCAAGTCGCACTGGGCGCACGCCTACATCGCCTCCGTGACCAACCGCGCGGACGCCGGGCACCGGTTGCTTGACGACTACGGCACACTCTTCAAGCCGGAGCGCGCCATCACGAGAGAGCTCCTGGCGCGCTCCCTCGTCCTCGCCTCGGGCCACTACGGCGAGAGCATCAAGCCGGTCGAGATCGCCGACGTGCCCAAGGGTCACCGGTACTACAGCGTCATCCAGCTGGCCGTGCACCAGGGCTACATTGGGCTGGACAACGACGGCAACTTCCGGCCTGCGGAGACGGTCGCGACCGCCGCCGCGGAGACCGCTGTGGTCCGCTGGCTCAAAGAGAAGTACTCCTCGTACGACTGGTCGCTGCTCAGCACGCTGGCTCCGTCGCGCTGGCAGCCCAACCCCGGGTGGAAGACCGGCGCGCCTTCCTACCTCCCGGCCGTGCTCGCGTCCCGACAGCTCGAACTGCGGTTCAATCACCCGACCGGTGATGACGGGCACGAGACGCTGCCGGACGAGCCGATTGACCGTGCCGAGGTCGCGTACATGTTCTACCGCGCGTACAAGGTGGCGAGTGACTGGCAGTTGTACGGCCTCGCCGGGTTCAAGACCATCACCTTCCCCCCGCTCAGCGACCGGCAGAAGCAGATCGCGAAGTTCGCGCTGAAGTTCGTCGGCTACCCGTACATCTGGGCGGGCGAGTACCCGACGCCCAACTCGCCCTACGGCACGCAGAAGTCCGGCGGGTTCGACTGCTCCGGGTTCGTCTTCTACGTGATGAAGATGCACTTCGGCTACGACAGCATCACCGTGAACCAGCGCGGCGCTCACGATATGGCGGCCGTCGCCAAGCCGCGTATCACCCGCGACAAGCTCAAGTGCGGCGACCTGATCTTCTTCGGGCCCAAGGGCACGAAGTCCAGCGTGAACTCCATCTACCACGCCGGGCTGTACCTGGGGCGCGGGTGGTTCATCCACTCCACCGGCTCGAGCGACGGAGTGACGGTGGGATCGCTGAGCACCTCCAGTTACTACAAGTCGATGTTCGCCTGGGGCCGCCGTGTGCTCAAGACGTCGGAGCTCGTCCCCCCTTCGCCTTCACCTTCGCCGTCGCCCTCGGGCGCTCCGGCCGCCGCTCCGGCGTCGGATGCCTCGCCGGCAGCTTCGGCGCCCGCGTCGCCGGCGCCGACCCCGACCCAGCCCTGACCCTCCGCGCCTCGCTCCGGCGGTAACGGTGACTTCGCGCGCGTCGGCACAGCGCCTGACCACACTCGGACACAGGGACCGCTCCCCGGCCATCCCGAGCCGATTCGTGCGACTGGCCGTCATGCTCGCCGCGGCCGTCCTCGTCCTCGTCATCTCCGCCGGCGCAGCCACCGCGGCCGCGGTGGCGCAGCTCACCGCGGCCGCCTCACCGGCCGCCGTCGTGTACCCGGGCGCGGCGGTCGTCAGCGGGGCGCTCGCCGGCGAGTCCGGGGCGCTGGAGGGCGCCGCTCTCGACCTGTTCCAGCGGCCGGCGGGCACGACGGCGGAGTGGCTCCCCGCCGGTTCCGTGACCACCGCTGCGGACGGCTCCTTCTCCTTCCGCGTCGCGCCGGCCGTCTCGACCGACTACCAGGTGAGATACGGCGGCGGGGCGGGCATCCCGGCGGCACAGGCCGACGTGCGTCTGCCCGTGCAGCCGCTCGTCATCCTGTCCTCGCCGCAGAGCCTCTGGCTCGGGGGGTCCGTGCTGCTGCGCGGCGCCGTTGCTCCGGCGCACCCCCGCGCGACTGTTGCGATCGAGCGCAGGGCGTCCGGCGCGTGGCAGCCGTTCCTCACCGTCACTCTCGACGACTCATCACGGTTCTCGCTCCGCTGGACGCCTGCGGAGTTCGGCTTCTACCGGCTCCGCGCGCGTCTGGACGCGGACGCCGAGCACGATGCCGGCGCCTCGGCCTCCCGGTGGATCATCGTCAATCGACCCAACGCGCACGACGTGCCGATGCAGTACGAGCACTACATCGTCATCGTGCGCCACGAGTACCGGCTCTACTACTACGAGAGCGGCGTCCTGGTGAGGGGCTTCGACGTGGCGCTCGGCAAGCCGGGCTACCGCACGCCGCTGGGTCTCTTCCGCATCTACGGCAAGCGCAAGCCTGCCGCCGGCGCTCTCGGCGCCTGCGCCATGTTCTACCGGCACAAGGGCGGGATCGCGATCCACGGGACCAATCAGCCCAGGCTGATCCGCCGGTCCGTGCCGCGCGCCTACTCGCACGGCTGCGCGCGGATGCTCAACCGGCACGTGCTCTGGCTCTACGCACGCGTGCCGGTCGGCACGTGGGTGCACAACCTGCGCTGAGCGGCCGGGCTGGCCCGGAGCGAGGGAGGTACCGTACACTCCGGTCCAGCAAACTCCGACCGACCCTGGGGGCCGCCGTGTACGCTCGTCACAAGTCCGCAGCAATCGTCCTGTTCCTGCTCGTCCTGGCGCTCGCCGCGTGCCTGCCTGCCGTCGTCTTGGCGAGCGAGCAGCCGGCGCTCACGCTCTCTGCCACGCCGGCCACTGTCACCTACGGCGCCTCGGCGGACCTCACTGCGCAGGGCGCGGCGCCCGGGGCGGCTCTGACCCTGCTCCGCAAGCGCGCCTCCGAGGCGGACTTCGTCAAGGTCGGGGATGCGATCGCCGGCGCCGACGGCACGTTCCGCTGGGCCGTGAAGCCCACGGAGACCACCGCGTTCCGCGTCGACCAGGCCGCCGGGCAGACCTGGGCGGCGGCCACGGCCGAGACCACGGTGAGCGTGCGTCACCGGGTCACCCTCACAGGCGCTTCGGCGAAGCCCCTCATCGAGGACAGGTACGTGCGCTACACGGTCTCGGTGCGCCCGGCGCACGCCGGCGGCACGGCGCAGCTGCAGCAGTGGACGGGCGGCGCCTGGGTCGCGCTCGCCGACGTCAAGTTGGGAGACGACTCCGCCGGCAAGGTCCGGCTGCTTGCGGGCAAGCCGGGCAGGCTCGTCGTGCGCGCCCAGATGGCGGCCGACGCCTCACACCTCGTCGGCAACAGCCGCCTCTGGAAGCGCATCGTGTACGATCGCCGCAACCCCTACGGTGTGCCCACCAAGTACCCGCATCTCATCCTCGTCGACCTCAGCAAGTACAAGCTCTACTACCACGAGCGCGGCAACGTGATCCGGGTGTTCGACTGCGTGCTCGGCCGCCCGGGACTGCCCACGCCCAAGGGTCACTTCAAGATCTACGCCAAGGACCCGCACATCGGCGGACCCTATGGGCCGTACCGCATGCGCTACCTCGGGCTGTACGCCATCCACGGCACCAACGAGCCGTGGCTGCTCAGCAGGTATCCGCGCAACTACTCGCACGGGTGCACGCGGCTCTCGAACAGCAACATCACCTGGCTGTACCAGCGCGTCCACGTCGGGACGCCGGTGTGGAACGTGCCGTGAGCTGACGCCGGAGATCGCTCACGCGCGGCGGGCGCTCCCGGCGCGGGGCGTCCGGCAGCGCCGGCGAGTCGCTCAGCCGGGAGTCAGGACACGAGGACCTGGTCGAGGTCGTCACCCGTGGCGCCGGTCAGTGCCGGCGCAGAGCCCACGTCCAGCGGACGCCGGAAGACCACGCGGTGCCCACCGGTGCCGGCGTAGTCGACCTCTTGCGAGCTCGGTCGTCGTCGAGAGGTCGCGAGCACGTCCGGCGCGCCCGTCGTTCGCTCACGCCTGTCTCGCGGGCGTGCGCCGGCTGCCTTCAGACCGTGCCGCCGTACTGGCGCGCGTAGTACTCGCGCCACTCGCCCGACTTGATGGTCCGCCACCACTCGGGGTGGCTCGCATACCACTCGACCGTGCGCGCGAGCCCGGCCTCGAACGGCACCTGGGGCGCCCAGCCGAGTCCCCCGAGCTTGGAGCAGTCGATGGCGTACCGGCGGTCGTGGCCGGGCCGGTCGGTGACGTAGCGGATGAGCTCGCCGCTCTTGCCGAGCAACTCGAGGATCCTGTGCGTGATCGTGAGGTTCTGCACCTCGTTGCCGCCGCCGATGTTGTAGACGTGACCCGGCACGCCGTCGCGCAGCACCAGGTCGATGCCGGCGCAGTTGTCGTCCACGTACAGCCAGTCGCGCACGTTGAGGCCGTCGCCGTACACCGGCAACTGGAGGTCGTCGATGGCGTTGGCGATGAAGAGAGGGACGATCTTCTCCGGGTACTGGTAGGGGCCGTAGTTGATGGAGCTGCGCGTGATGAGGACCGGCGTGCCGAAGGTGCGGTGGTAGGCGAGCACGAGGAGGTCGGCGCCGGCCTTGCTGGCGGAGTACGGGCTGGAGGGGTCGAGGTCGGACTCCTCGGTGAACGCGCCCTCCTCGATGCTGCCGTACACCTCGTCGGTGCTGATCTGCAGGTAACGCGGGATCTCGAGGCGGCGGACGGCCTCGAGCAGCGTGTGCGTGCCGAGGACGTCGGTGCTGATGAAGTCCTGCGGGCCGCTGATGGAGCGGTCGACGTGGGTCTCGGCGGCGAAGTTGACGACGGCGTCGGCGCCGCGCAGCGTCTTGCCGACGATGACGGCGTCGCAGATGTCCCCGTGCACGAAGTTGTACCGGGGGTCGTCCTCGATGCCGCGCAGGTTCTCGAGGTTGCCCGCATACGTGAGCTTGTCGAGATTGACGATGTGGACGTCCTCATGCTCGGCGAGCATGTAGCGCACGAAGTTGGAGCCGATGAACCCGGCGCCGCCGGTGACCACGAGTCTCACGCTGTTCCTCCTGTGGTTCGCTCTAGCCGAGCGGGATGAGCCGGTCCACGGCCTCAGCCACACCCTGCGCCCAGTGGGGCAGGCGTGGGATGGGTCGCTCCGTATCGAGGGCGGAGAAGGCCGGGCGGCGCGCCGCCCGGCCCGCCTCGCGGGTGGTGATCGGCTCGACCGCGACATCGAGGCCGGAGAGGTCGACGATCTCGGCGGCCAACTCGCACCACGAGCAGTAGCCGCTGCCGGCGAGGTGGTACAGACCCGGGCCGATGCCCTTCTGCAGCACCTCGTCGACCGCGGCCGCGAGGTGACCCGCATAGGTCGGCGAGCCGACCTGGTCGTCGACGACCCGGAGCGGCTCGCCCGTCCCGGCGCGCTCACCGGCGGCGGCGAGGATCGTCTTCACGAAGTTGTGGCCGGTCTCGCTGAACAGCCACGCCGTGCGGAAGACGATGCCGTGCGCCCAGGCGAGCACCTCCCGCTCTCCGGCGAGCTTGGTGCGCCCGTAGACGCTGAGCGGCCGCGTGCGGTCGCTCTCCACGTAGGGCGCGGTCTTCTCGCCGTCGAACACGTAGTCGGTGCTGAAGTAGACGACGGCGGTGTGGGTGCCGCGCACCGCCTGGACGACGTTGCGGGTTCCCAGGACGTTGACTGCCTCGGCCGTCTCCGGATCCGCCTCGGCGCCGTCGACGTTGGTGTAGGCGGCGCAGTGCAGCACCGCGTCGGGCGCGAAGGCGCGCACGGCCGCGCGCACGGCCTCGGCGTCGCGGATGTCCAGCGCGTCCTCGCGGCTCAGGAAGACCTCGCCCTGAAGGACGCGGGTGAAGGCGGTGGCCAGCTGGCCACCGGCCCCTGTGACGAACCAGCGCGGCATGCAGCTTCGCCCGCCGCGCCTAGCGCAGCTTGACGCCCCAGTCGTAGGCAATGGCGTCGCTGTCCTGCGGCAGCTCGAGCTGGTCGGGATCGTCGTACTTGTAGACCTCGGTCGGCGCGTTGACGATGTACGCCTCCTCCGGACTGACACACTTCCAGCCGTGCCAGAGGCCGGGCGGAACGCGGATGAGCAGCGGCCGGTGCTCGCCGAGGAAGAACTCGTCCACCTGGCCGGCCGTCGGCGAGGGCTCGTGCCCCGGCGCGGCCGCCTCGCCCGCGGCGCCGCGGCCGTCGAACAGCACGAGCTTGATCATGCCTTTGACGCATACGATGTTGTCCCACTGGCCGTCGTGCAGGTGCCAGCCCTTGACCACACCGGGGAACGTGGTGGTCATGTAGAACTGGCCGAAGCGGATGAAGAGGTCGTCGTCGCAGCGCAGGCACTCCATGAGGCGGCCGCGCTCGTCGGGGACTACCTTGAGCTGTTTGACCATGACGCCGTCGATCATCTGCTTCCTCCTCCCCGCGCCTGCGGGGCCGTGTCTACAGGATGCCGATCTGGCAGGAGTCGCCCACCAGGAAGCGGTAGGCGACCGGGCGGGCGTCGCTGTGCGCGATGACGCAGTCGCGCCCGATGAGACTGTCGGACATGCGCGTGCTCAGGTGCGAGATGCGGCTGTTCTCGAGGACGATCGAGTGCTCGATCTCGGCGTGGTCGACGACCACGCCGTCACTGAGGGACGTGTACGGGCCGACGAAGGTGTCGCTGAGCCGGCAGCCGGCGCCGATGACCACGGGGCCGCGCACGGTGCAGCGTTCCAGACGGCTGCCGGGACCGACGACCACAGGGCCCTCGATGGTCGTCTCGTGCAGGTCGCCCTGGACGTCGCGGACGAGGGTGCTGAGGACGAGGCGGTTGGCCTCGAGCATGTCCTCGAGCTTGCCGGTGTCCTTCCACCACCCGGTGACCACGTGCGGCTCGACGCGCAGGCCGCGGTCGACCATGTGCTGGATCGCGTCGGTGATCTCGAGCTCGCCGCGGGCGCTGGGCTCGATCGCCTTCACACTCTCGAACACGGCCGGCGTGAAGAGGTACACGCCGACCAGCGCGAGGTCGCTGCGCGGCTCGGCCGGCTTCTCCACGAGCCGCGAGACGCACCCGTCTCCGTCCAGCTCCGCGATGCCGTAGCTCTGCGGATCGGCGACCTTCTGCAGGAGGATGAGCGCGTCCGGACCGGTGGCCTCGAAGGCCCGCACGAACGGCTGGATGCCCTCCTTGAGCAGGTTGTCGCCCAGGTACATCACGAACGGCTCGTCGCCGAGAAAGCCCTCGCTGATGAGCACCGCGTGCGCGAGGCCCCGCGGCGCGTCCTGCGGCAGGTAGGTGACGGCGAGGTCGAAGGCGCTGCCGTCGCCCACCGCGGCTTCGATCTCCGCGCGCGTGTCGCCGACGACGATGCCGACTTCGTCGATTCCCGCCGCCCGCATGGCCTCTAGGCCGTAGAAGAGCACGGGCTTGTTGGCTACCGGCACGAGCTGCTTGGCGGCGGTGTGGGTGATGGGGCGCAGACGCGTCCCGGCGCCGCCGCTGAGGATGAGGCCTTTCATGGGCGTGCCCCCTGCGCCCGCGGGTCAGATGATCTCGTCGCCGGCGAGCTCGTCGTCGCTTTCTGTGGAGAGGAGGTCGAGTACGTTGTGCTCGTCGACCGCCTTGCCGACGAAAACGACGTTGGGGCCCGTCCAAAGAGTGACGCGGGCCCCGACCGGCAGCCGGAACGGGTCGCCGTTCAGGACGATGCTCGTCAGCGTCGAACGCTCGATGTCGCGCGTGACCTCGGCGCTGTCGATGCGGAACGGCTCCGCGTCGCCCAGCTGCAGCCGAGGCTCTCTGCTGTCGTCGATGATCACGGCGCGGAGTATAGCACCGGCACTGGTCCGGCTGTGGGGTTCGTGCTTTAGTAGGAGAGACCGGCACGGTCTGTCTGTGGGGGGAACGGAAGGAGCGAACGTGGCCGTCGTACGCACACGATCCAGGGGGCGGCTGCTCGTCGCCCTGTCCATCGCACTGCTGGCTGCCGGCCTCTTGTGGGGCATCGCCACCGCCATGGCGTCGAGCGACAGCCCATCGCCCGCCGCCGGCAAGACCACTTTGCGCCTCGGGTGGACCAACGACCCGGACAACCTCAACCCGTTCATCGGCTACGAGTCGTCGAGCTACGAGATCTGGGCGATCAACTACGAACTGCTGGTCGGCTTCCGCGCCAGCGACTTCGCCAATGTGCCCGGTGTGGGGCTGGCCACCGACTGGCAGACATCCGACGACGGCAAGGTCTGGACGTTCACGATCACCGACAAGTCCAGGTGGCAGGACGGTGAGCCGCTGACCGCACGCGACGTCGCCTTCACCTTCAACTACATCATCGACAACGAGCTCGGCATGTTCCTCGACTACGTCAAGTTCATCGACAACGTCGAAGCCCCCGACGATACGACCGTCGTGTTCAACTGCTCGAAGCCCAAGGCGAACATGCTCGGGCTGTGGATCCCCATCCTGCCCGAACACATCTGGAGCAAGATCAGCCCCAAAGAGGTCGAGAACAAGTATCAGAACGCGCCGCCCATCATCGGGTCCGGGCCCTTCCAGACCGTGGAGTGGAAGAAGGGCGAGTACGTGCGCCTGGTCGCCAACAAGGACTACTGGCGCGGCGCCCCCAAGGTGGACGAGGTCATCTATCAGACGTACCAGAACCAGGACACGATGGCACAGGACCTCAAGACCGGCGCCATCCAGACCGGCTGGAACATCCCCTCCGCACAGTTCGACGCGCTGAACAACGAGCCTGATCTCGAGTCGATCCGGGCCGTCACCATCGGATTCGACCAGCTCGGCTTCAACTGCGCCGACCAGAAGAAGTTCCCCAAGTCGACGGGTCACCCGGTGCTGCAGGACCCGGCGTTCCGCAGCGCCCTGCAGTGGGCGATCGACAAGGAGAAGATCGTCTCGATCGGCTACAACAACAACGCGGTCGCGGCCGACTCCATCGTCACCAGGGACTTCTACTCGGCTGAGGCCGACTTCCACTGGACGCCGCCGGCCGAGCAGGCCTACACATTCGACCTCGACAAGGCGCGCCAGGCTCTCGACGAAGCGGGGTACGCCGACGGCGACGGCGACGGCATCCGCGAGTACGAGGGCAAGCCCATCAAGCTCCGCCTGTACGCGCGCACCGAGTCGCCGGAGAGCCAGAACTGCGGCAAGCTCATCACCGGCTGGTTCCAGGAGGTAGGCCTCGACATCGACTACCAGGTGATCGACGACGGTGCCCTCGGCGACAAGCAGTACAACTACGAGGGCGACCAGTTCGCCCCCGACTTCGACCTGTTCATCTGGGGCTGGGGCGGCGACGTCGACCCGAACTTCATCCTCTCCGTGCTCACCACGGGCTCCATCGAGAACTGGAGCGACTCCAACTTCTCGAATGAGGAGTACGACAGGCTCTTCCTTGAACAGCAGACGACGATCGACGTGCAGAAGCGCATCGACATCGTCCACCGCATGCAGGAGATCGTCTACGACGAGTCGCCGTACATCCCGCTCGTCTACCCACTCGACCTTCTTGCCGCCAACAAGGGCAAATGGACTGGCTGGGTACGCGCCAACGAGAACCGCGGCTCCTGGTGGTACAACACGCAGCCGGACACCTACGTGGCCGTGCATCCCGGCTCCGTCGCGCCGGCGGACAGCGGCGGCGGATCGAGCACCGGCGTCATCATCGGCAGTGTGATCGCGGCGATCTTCGTGATCATCATCGTGGTGATCCTGCTGCGGCGACGCGGGGGACGCTCAGAGACCGAGGCTTAGGAACGCCGCAGGGACGTCCGAACGAGGAGGAGGCGGCCGGGGCGGATGCC
>CAIYOD010000014.1 GCA_903927755.1 uncultured Thermoleophilia bacterium
CGACTCCGACGGCGACGCGGCGGCGGACGCCCTGTGCGCGGCTCGCGCCGACGGCCGTCTCGTCGACCGGCGCGGCCGGCCGGCCGGCTCGCAGCTCACCGGGCTCCTCGCCGGCGCCGAGCCGGTCCTGGTGCTCACCGCCGACGTCGCGCGGCGGCGCCCGCTCCTGACGCGCGATGTGCTCACGCCGGGGATCACGTGCTCGGGCGCGTACGTGCAGGCCGCGTGCCGGCACCGTCTGGCGACCATGAACGGCGCCGGCGCGGTGCTGACCACGCCGGATCTCGTGCTCGACGACCCGGAGTTCGCGCGCTCGTTCGCGCACGTCGTCCTGCTCGATCCGCCGTTCACCGGGAGTATGTGGGCGGGCCTCGCCGCGGCGGCGCCCGCCGCGTACCTGCACGCGCTCTGGGGGGCCGGAGAGGCTTCGTTCGCCGGCCGCGTCCGCGAGAGCCAGCTGGACCTGGACGCGGCCATGCGCCGCGTCTGGAAGGCCCTTGCCGCAGGCTCGGGCCGGTTTGACGATGCGCTCGAGCAGGAACTCCTTGGGGGACGAGCCGTCCTGGCCCCGGCCGCCGCCGTGGCGGCTGCGTTCGAGGCTCTCCGCGAGGCGGGGCTGCTCGTCACCGACGCGGGAGGCGGCTACCATCTCGAACGGCCGCAGAGTAAGGTCGACGCCACTCAGACGGACGCGTGGAGACGATGGCGCAACAGGTATCAGACACCAGACTTCCTGCAGACCTGCCTGACAGCGCAGCTCTGAGGCAGGTCCCCGACGAGTACGGGCCGCTGCTCGACGACCTGTTTGCAGCCGTCGAGCGCTACAATCCCGACCCCGATCGCGACCTCATCACGCGCGCGTTCGTCGCCGCCTGCATCCTCCACGGGCAGCAGAGCCGCAAGAGCGGCGAGGCCTACATCCACCACCCGGTCGGCACGGCGCTCAACGCCGCCGAGCTCAAGCTCGACTCCGTCACCATCGCCGGAGCCCTTCTGCACGACGTGGTCGAAGACACGGGCACCCCCCTCACGTGGATCCAGGACGAGTTCGGCGAGGAGATCGCCATGCTCGTCGACGGCGTCACCAAGCTCACCAAGATGCACTTCACCTCCCAGGAGGAGGAGCAGGCCGAGAACTACCGCAAGATGATCATCGCGATGGCCACCGACATCCGGGTCATCCTGATCAAGCTCTGCGACCGGCTGCACAACATGCACACGCTCTGCTATCTGAGCAAGCAGAAGCAGATCCAGAAGGCCAAGGAGACGCTCGAGGTCTACGCGCCGCTCGCGCACCGGCTCGGTATCCACAACCTCAAGTGGCAGCTGGAGGACCTCTCGTTCGCCTCGCTGCACCCGCGCAAGTACCAGGAGATCCAGAAGTGGGTCGCGCAGCGCCGCGCCGACCGCGAGGACTATGTGGACGAGGCGGCCGGCTACCTGAACGCCGAGCTCGAGAAGGCCGGCATCGAGGCCGACATCACCGGCCGCGCCAAGCACTTCTACTCCATCTACATGAAGATGAGCCGCGGCGGCAAGGAGTTCAACGAGATCTTCGACCTCACCGGCCTTCGCGTGCTGGTCGACAGCATCAAGGACTGCTACGGCGCGGTGGGCATCATCCACTCGGTCTGGAAGCCGATCCCCGGACGGTTCAAGGACTACATCGCGATGCCCAAGTTCAACCTGTACCAGTCGCTGCACACCACGGTCATCGGACCGGGCGGCAAGCCGCTGGAGATCCAGATCCGCACCTTCGACATGCACCAGACGGCCGAGTTCGGCGTCGCCGCGCACTGGCTCTACAAGGAGCGCGGCGACCGCGACCAGGACAAGCTCGCCTGGCTGCACCAGATGATGGAGTGGCAGTCCGAGACAGGCGACCCGCGCGAGTTCATGGACACCCTGCGGGTCGACCTTTTCGAGGACGAGGTATTCGTCTTCACGCCCAAGGGCGACGTCAAGAGCCTTGCCGCGGGGAGCACGCCGATCGACTTCGCCTTCGCCGTGCACACCGACGTCGGCAACCACACCGTAGGCGCCAAGGTCAACGGCCGCATCGTGCCGCTGCACACGAAGCTGAACAGCGGCGACATCGTCGAGGTCATCACGAGCAAGTCGAGCCACGGGCCCTCCCGTGACTGGCTCGACATCGTCACCTCGACGCGGGCGCGGCAGAAGATCCGCCAGCACTTCCGCCGCGAGCAGCGCGAGGACTCCGAGCACTCCGGCCGCGACCTCCTGCAGGAGGCGCTGCGGCGTGAGGGACTCCCGGCGCAGAAGATCCTGAGCTCCAGGGTGTTCGCCCAGATCTGCAAGGACGTCGGCTACAGCAAGCCCGACGACCTCTTCGTGGCGCTGGGCTCCGGCCGCTTGCCGGTCAAGACGGTGGCTCACAAGGTGATGCAGCGCGCCGGCACCATGAAAGAGGCCACGCCGCCGCCCGAGATGCTGCCGTCCAAGCCCGTCCAGGACGTCGAGGAGCCGCAGGCGCTCTCCGGCGAGTTCGGCATCGCCGTCGAGGGCATGAGCGACATCATGGTGCGGATGGCCAAGTGCTGTAAGCCCATCCCGGGCGATGAGATCGTCGGCTACATCTCGCTCGGCAAGGGCATCACCATCCACCGCAAGGACTGCAAGAACGCGCGCGCCCTCATGAAGAACCCGGAGCGCTTCACCAAGGTGGGCTGGAAGGGCCTCGGCGGCATGGCGTTCCGCGTCGAGATCATGGTCGAGGCGCTCGACCGCAATCACCTGCTCGAGGACCTTGCACGCACGCTTTCGGATTCGGGGGTGAACATCATCGGCGGCAGCATGCAGACGCTGCCCGATGGCGTAGTACGAGACCGTTTCACGCTCGAGGTCGGCGACGTGCGTCAGCTCGACAACATCCTCGCCAACATCCGCAGCATCCACACGGTCTACGACGCCTACCGGGTGGTCGCAGGCTAGTCCGGCTCGCGCTGGGCCATGTCGGCGCGGTCGACCCTGTTCGCCGCCGTCTGATACGCTCTGAGGCCGAACGTCGACCACTCGAGGTACCCATGTCCGAACCCGTCGAAGTCTTCTCCGTGCCGCTGGGCCCGCTCCAGGCCAACTGCTTCATCGTCGTGCGGGGGGAGCAGGGGCTGGTCATCGACCCTGGTGACGAGGCCAACATCGTGATCCAGGCGTTCACCGAGTTCGGCTTCGCGCCGGCCGCCGTGCTGGTCACGCACGGTCACTTCGACCACTTCGGCGGGGTCACTCCCATCGCCAGACACTTCGACATCCCCGTGTACGTGGGCGCCGAGGACGCCGGCCAGATGGCCGACGGCGGCCTCGGCTCCATGGCCGGCTTCGACATCGAGCCCGTCGAGGAGGCGCGCACCATGGAGGGCGAGCAGACGCTCGACCTGCCCATCTCCGTGCTCGCCATCCCGACCCCCGGCCACTCGCGCGGCTCCTACACGTTCGCCATCGGCGAAGAGGAGCTGTTCGTCGGCGACCTGCTCTTCCAGGGCAGCGTCGGGCGCACTGACCTGCCCGGCGGGAACATGGACCAGCTGCTCAACTCCGTCGCGGCGCTCATCCGGCGGTTCCCGCCGGACGCCATCGTGCACAGCGGCCACGGCCCGGACACGTCCCTGGGCCGCGAGCTCGCCCTCAACCCGTTTCTCTCGCCCATCCGTCACGACCCGGAGCACCGCTGGTGAGCTCGCCGCGCGCCCCCAAGGGGACGTACGACCTGCTGCCCGACGACGCCGCCGAGCGCGATGCGATCGTCGCTACCGCGGCGCGCGTCTTCTCCGCCTACGGCTACCGCCACGTCGTCACTCCGGAGTTCGAGGAGACGGGGCTGTTCGAGCGCGGCGTCGGCGAGGCCACGGACATCGTGCGCAAGGAGATGTACACCTTCCTGGACAAGGGCGACCGCTCGCTCACCCTGCGTCCTGAGGGGACGGCCCCCATCTGCCGCGCCTACGTCGAGCACGGCATGCACAAGCTGCCGCAGCCGGTGAAGCTCTGGTACTACTGCCCGATGTTCCGCTACGAGAAGCCACAGGCCGGACGCTACCGCGAGCACTACCAGATCGGCGCTGAGGCCATCGGCTCCGCCGACCCGGCCGTGGATGCCGAGGTCGTCGTCATGCTGGCCGCCATCTTCTCCGAGCTCGGCGTGGAGGGCGTCACGCTCAACATGAACAGCATGGGCGACGCGCAGTGCCGTCCGGCGTACGTCGAGAAGCTGCGCGAGTACCTGCGCGGCCACGAGGCCGAGCTCTGCGGCGACTGCCTGGAGCGGATCGACATCAACCCGCTACGGACGTTCGACTGCAAGGTCGAGACGTGCCGCGCGGTTCTCGACGAGGCGCCGCGCATCAGCGACCACCTGTGCCCGGAGTGCAGCGAGCACTTCGACGCGGTGCTCGCGCTGGTGCGGGCCGCCGGGCTCGAGCCCAATCTCGACTTCCGGCTCGTGCGCGGCCTCGACTACTACACACGCACCACCTTCGAGTTCAACTCCGACCGCCTCGGCGCCCAGAGCGGCGTGGGAGGCGGCGGCCGGTACGATGGCCTCGTCGAGCAGATCGGCGGGCAGGCCACGCCGGGAGTGGGCTGGGGCAGCGGCCTCGAGCGCATCTCCCTGGCGATGCGCGAGCCGCTCGCGGTCCCCGCCTCGACCGGCGTCTACGTGGTCGCCTTCAACGACGACGATCGCCCCACGGCCTTCTCCGTCGCGGAGCGGCTGCGACGCTCCGGCGTGCCTGCCCAGCTGGACCTCGCCGGCCGCAGCCCCAAAGGCCAGCTCAAGCAGGCGGGGCGCAGCGGCGCCCGCTATGCCGTGCTGCTGGGCCTGGAAGAACTGGCCGACGGCGACGTACGGCTCAAGGACCTGGCCGGCGGCGGGGAAGAGGACGTCGCCGCCGCCGACCTGCCGGCGCTCGTCGCCGCCCGAATGGCCGGCGCAGTCGCGCCATCGAGCGGGGCTCCGCAGGCGCACCGATCACTCGAGAGTGAGGCCTGATGTTGCGTGACACGTATCCCGGCGAGCTTCGCGCCGCCGACGTCGGCCGCGAGGTGCGCCTCGCCGGCTGGGTGGCCCGCCGTCGCGACCACGGAGGCCTGATCTTCATCGATCTGCGCGACCGCAGCGGCATGGTGCAGTTGGTCGTCGACCCAGCTCACGCGCCGGAGGCGCACGCGCTGGCCGAGCAGGTCCGGCCGGAGTTCGTGCTCTCCGTCGCCGGCGTGGTGGTCGCCCGCTCGCCGGAGACCGTCAACGTCAAGCTCCCGACCGGCGCGGTCGAGGTCCAGATCGCCCAGCTGGCGATCCTGAACCGCGCCAAGACGCCGCCGTTCGAGGTCGAGTCGGCGGAACAGGTCGACGTCGACGAGACCCTTCGCCTCAAGTACCGCTACCTCGATCTGCGTCGCGCGCCGATGCTCGCCAACCTCGAGCTTCGCAACTCCGCGACGCAGGCGGCCAGGGCGTACCTGAACGCCAACCGTTTCATCGAGGTCGAGACGCCGGAGCTGACGAAGTCGTCGCCGGAGGGTGCGAGGGACTTCCTCGTCCCCTCGCGCCTGCAGCCGCACCACTTCTACGCATTGCCGCAGTCGCCGCAGATGTTCAAGCAGATCCTGATGGTCGCCGGGCTGGACCGGTACTACCAGTTCGCGCGCTGCTTCCGCGACGAGGACCTGCGCGCCGACCGCCAGCCGGAGCACACGCAGATCGACCTCGAGACGTCGTTCCTCAGCGTGCCCGAGATCCGCGAGCTGCTCGAGGGCCTCATGACGGCGATCTTCGAAGGCGTGGGGGAGACCCCGCCGGCGACGCCGCTGCCCCGGCTCTCCTACGACGAGGCGATGCTGCGCTACGGCTCGGACAAGCCCGACCTGCGCTACGGGCTCGAGATCGTCGAGCTCAGCCAGACGTTCGCCGCCAGCGAGTTCAAGGTCTTCCGCGGCGCCGTCGACGGCGGCGGGGTCGTGCGCGCCATCCGGGCGCCCGGCGGCGGTTCCCTCTCCCGGGCCCAGATCGACAAGCTCACGGAGCTCGCCAAAGAGCACGGCGCCAAGGGCATGGCCTACGTGTACGTCGAGGAGGCCCGCGCGCTGCGCGGCCCCATCGTGAAGTTCCTCAGCGAGGCCGAGCAGGCGGCGCTCGTCGACAAGGTAGGCGGCGAGCCCGGCGACCTCGTGGTGTTCGCCGCCGACGAGGCGCTCGTCGCCGCCCAGGTGCTCGGCGCGCTGCGCCTCGCCCTCATCGGCCTGCTCGCGCCCGAGCCGTCGGCGCGCTGGGCGCTGCTCTGGGTCGAGGAGTTCCCGCTCTTCGAGATCGACAAGGAGACGGGCGCGCTCACCTACGGCCACAACCCGTTCAGCCTGCCGACCGAGGCGACCATGCCGCTCATGGAGAGCGACCCGCTCGCCGTGCGCGGTGCCCAGTACGACCTGGTGCTGAACGGCGTCGAGCTCGGCTCCGGTTCCCTGCGCAACCACGACGCCGCCGTCCAGCGCGCCATCCTGCGCGCCCTCGGCATGAGCGACGAGCGCATCGACGAGGGCTTCGGCTGGTTCCTCGAGGCGCTGGAGTATGGGGCGCCGCCGCACGGCGGCATCGGCCTGGGCTTCGACCGCATCATCATGCTGCTCGCCGGCGCCGACTCCATCCGCGACGTCATCGCCTTCCCCAAGACGTCTTCCGGCGGCGACCCGATGACGGCCGCGCCGGGAGCCGTCACGGCCGAGCAGCTCAAGGACCTGCGGATCCGCCTGGGATAGCCACCATGTCAGGCTCGCCCTCAAGCTTTTTGCAGGGGTGCCGACAAGATTGTTGAATCAGTGGACGTTTGCTAGGATGGCGCGGCTCGACCTTGTTCGTGACCTCGCCACATTCTCGAGCCAACACGAACACATCGGGAGCTCGTTCGCCGGGCCGTCCGTGGACGGTACGGGAGAGCACCCACCTGCGAGAGCAGGTTCGAGAATAACGCGAGCACGGCAAGGTGGAGCACTTTCTCTCTCTGGGGGGAGGCCGGCATGGGGATCTTCAAACGCAACCGGACGTTCTTGGTCGGTGCAGTCCTGATCCTGGTGGTCGGCGCGCTGCTGTTCGGCGGCGTCATCGCCGTGCGCGTCATGGCGGAGGGTGATGCCACGCCGGCGCCCGTGGCGCCGCAGCCCGCCTCCTACAACAGCGTGAGCAGCTTCGGCATGACCGGCTACGCGCCGCTCACCATCGCGCCCACCGCCGACACCCCCGAGTTCATCACCAAGCGTCTCGACGAGAAGCGCGGCATCGTCCTCCTGGTCTACGTCCAGGGTGCGAGCGACGACATGGAGATGCTCTCGTACTTCAACGACATCAAGGGCAACTACGCCGCCGACAGCTCGTTCTTCTCCTTCGAGGCGCGCGAGTCCAAGCAGCTCGGCGACACGCTCACGCAACTGCGCGTCAGCGATCCGCCGATCCTCGCGATCATCCGCGGCGACGGCACGGTGGCCCAGCTCTACACCGGCTGGATCGGCTTCAAGGTGATGGAGCAGGAGATCGCCGACGCGGTCCGCGGCCTCTGATCGCGGTCGCAGACGAAGCGCTTCTGACGGCGCCCTCCGGGGCGCCGTTTCTGTTTGACCGCCCGTGGCCCTGTGGTAGCATAATGCCGACTCTATTGGTTGGGATTCGGCACGGCCGAAAGCGACGGAGACCAGCATGCGCATCTCATCCCGCTGCGAATACGGCCTGCGGGCGATGGTCTATCTGGCCGGGCACGACAGTGGCCGGCCAGTGCCGCTGCCCGAGATCGCCGCGGAGGAGAGCATCCCCGCGCCGTTCCTCGAGCGCATCCTCGCGCGGCTGCGCGAGGCGGGGCTCGTCAAGGCGACGCGCGGGGTGAGCGGCGGCTACCAGCTGGCGCGCGCCGCCGCCGACGTCGCCGTCGGCGACGTGGTCACGGCGCTTGAAGGCCCGCTGTCGCTGGTCGGCTGCGTGCCCGACGACGGGGCCTGCGCTCGCGCCGACTCATGCGCTTCGCGCATCGTGTGGCGCCGTCTGGATAGCGCCATCAGCGGCGCCCTCAACAGCATCACCCTCGAAGATCTGACAGGAGAGGCGGTGTCACGATGAAGACGGTCTACTTCGACCATGCCGCCACGACGCCGGTCGACCGGCGGGTGCTCGACGCGATGCTGCCGTACTTCTCCGAGCAGTACGGCAATCCGTCGGAACTGCACCGGCTGGGGCGCGAGGCGCGCGCGGCCGTCGAAGCGGCGCGCGCCCAGGTGGCCGCGGTGCTCGGCGCCGGTGAGAAGGAGATCGTCTTCACCGCCGGCGGCACCGAGTCCGACAACCTCGCCCTCTTCGGCGGCCTCGCCCGCTCTCAGCCGGGCCACCTCATCGTCAGCGCGATCGAGCACCCCGCCGTGATGGAGGCCGCCCGCGCCCTCAACCGGCAGGGGTGGGCGGTCGACTTCATCCCGGTGGACGGCGACGGCATCGTCGACGTGGACGCCTACGAGCAGGCGTTCCGCGACGACACGCGCCTGGCCTCCGTCATGTTCGCCAACAACGTCGTCGGCTCGGTGCAGCCGGTCGCGGCCCTCGCGCGCATAGCGCACGAGAAAGGCGCCCTGTTCCACACCGACGCGGTGCAGGCCGTCGGCTCGCTGCCCGTCGACGTGGGCGAGCTCGGCGTCGACCTGCTCAGTCTCTCGGGGCACAAGCTGTACGGGCCCAAGGGCATCGGCGCGCTCTACGTGAAGCGAGGCACGCGCCTGCAGCCGATCCTGCACGGCGGCGGTCACGAGCGCCGCCTGCGTTCCGGCACCGAGAACGTCCCCGGCATCGTCGGGCTTGGCGTGGCCATGACCACGGCTGCCGCCCAGCTGCCGGAGGTGCGTCCCCGGCTCGAGCGGCTACGCGACAAGCTGGCCGCCGGCGTCGCCGAGCGCATCCCGGAGGTCACTTCTCTGGGGCACCCTACCCAACGCCTGCCCGGCAACGTGGCCTTCAGCGTCCGCTACGTCGAGGGGGAGTCGATGCTCCTGCGGCTCGACGCCCACGGATTCATGGTCTCGAGCGGCTCCGCCTGCGCGTCCGGTTCGCTGGAGCCGTCCCACGTGGTGCTCGCACTCGGCCTGCGCGCCGAGGACGCCCACGGGAGCATGCGCATCAGTCTCGGGAGGGAGAATACGGAAGAGGAGGTCGACGCGTTCCTGGAGGCCTTCCCGCCGATCGTCGACAAGCTGCGGCAGATGAGCCCGCTGTACGTGAAAGGCTGACAGATGTACACCGACCTCGTGATGGATCACTTCACGAACCCGCGCAATGTGGGAGAGATCGAGGACGCCGACGGCGTCGGCCAGATCGGCAACCCGGTCTGCGGCGACGTGATGCGCATCAGCATCGCCGTCGACGACAAGGACCGGATCGCCGACGTCAAGTTCAAGACGTTCGGCTGCGGCGCCGCCGTGGCCACCTCGAGCATGGTCACGGAGATGGTGATGGGCAAGAGCCTCGAGGAGGCCGCCGACATCTCCAACAAGGCTGTGGCCGAGGCTCTCGGCGGCCTTCCGCCGAACAAGATGCACTGCTCCAACCTGGCGGCCGACGCGCTTCACCTCGCCATCCAGGACTACCTGGTCAAGAACGGCCGCGAGGCGGACGTCGAGCAGTTCCTCAAGGCACTCCCAAAAGAGCGCGAGCACTCGTCGCACTGAGCGGCGGGGTCGATAGCGCCGTTGCGGCGCTGCGGCTGATCGACGAGGGCCGCAGCTTGGAGACGGCGACGGCGCGGCTGTGGCCCGGGACGGACCGGCGCAGCTGCTGCTCTCCCGGAGCGCTGCAGCGAGCCGCCCGCACGGCCGCGCAGCTGGGGTTGCCACACCACGTCCTCGACCTCGAGGTCGAGTTCGAGGACGCTGTCATCCGCCCGTTCGAGCGCGGCTACCTCGGCGGCGAGACGCCCAACCCCTGCGTGGACTGCAATCCCATGCGCCTGGCGGCGCTCGCCGGCCTGGCCGCCGAGCTCGGCCTGGCGCGCGTCGCCACCGGGCACTACGCGCGGCTGGTCTGGCGGGACGGCGAGCCCTACGTGGCCCGCGCCGTCGACCGGCGCAAGGATCAGTCGTACATGCTCTGGGCGGTCCCGGTGCAGGTGCTCGCCCGGCTTGAGTTCCCGCTCGGCGGACTCACCAAGGACGAGGCGCGCGCCGCCGCCGCGGCGGCCGGCCTGGAGGTGGCGGACGAGCCGGAGAGCCAGGAGGTCTGCTTCGCGGTAGACGGGTACCAGGACTTCCTCGAGGCGCGTGGCGTCGAGCCGGCCGAAGGCGACCTGGTCGATGCCGGCGGCGCCGTCGTCGGACGCCATCAGGGGCACTGGCGCTACACGGTCGGCCAGCGGCGGGGCATCGGGGTGAGCGCCGCCGAGCCTCTGTACGTCCTGGAGAGGAGGGCCGCCGGGAACGAAGTCGTCGTCGGCGGCCGCGACGAGCTGGACGTCTCTTCGGTGTTCGTGCGGGACGTGGTCGACAGGGCGCTTGGCGACGGGAACGGTCTCGAGGTGCAACTGCGCTATCGGTCCGCGGCGGTCACGGTCGCGGCGCTTGAGCGCCGCGGCGACGAACTGCGGGTGACGCTCGGGACGCCGTTCGCGGGCCTCGCGCCGGGCCAGGCGGCCGTCTTCTACCGCGACGACGTGGTGGTCGGCGGCGGGCGCATCGCCGTGGATCCCGAGCTTCCCGCGGCGGAGTAGCGTTCGGCCGGCCGGCTGCCCGTCCGCCGCCCGGTCCGGCGCGGTGCTATCATTCGCGCCATGACGGGTCCGGAGACCGGGAGCACGATCGCGACGCCGGCGTCCGGCACGACCCGTCCCCGCGTATCTCGCCGCATCCTCGCGCTCGTGGTGCTGGTCGTCGCGCTCTCCGCGGTGGTCCGTTTCGTCGATCTCGGACGGTATCCCGACACCGTGTTCGACGAGCACTACTACGCCCACGACGCCGCGGTCATCCTGCACGGCGACCTGGCCGGCTCGGCGGCAGAGCCGTGGAAGCCGGCCGCCCTGCGCTCCGCCGCCCACCCTGATCTGGCCAAGCTCGCCATCGCGGCCGGCATCGCGGTCTTTGGCGACAACGCCTGGGGGTGGCGCGTCCCGGCCGCTCTCGCCGGTGTGGGTCTCATCGCGCTCGTGTTCCCGATCGCACGCCGGCTCGGCTTGAGCGACGAGTGGGCGCTGGCGGCGCTGGTCCTGGCTGCATCAGACCCGATGCTCATGCTCGAATCGCGTCTCGGCGTGCTCGACATGTTCGTGGCGCTGGCGACCGCGGCCGTCGTCTATCTGGCGCTCAGGTACGTGCAGTCCGGCTTCCGTGTGGGCTGGCTCGTGGCCTGTGGCGCCGCCGTGGGAGCTGCCGTTGCCTGCAAGTGGTCCGGCGTGCTTGCCGTTCCGGCGGCGCTGGTCGTCCTGGTCCCGCCGGTCGTCGGGCACGGACGGGGCAGGGTCAGGCCGCTTCCGGTCATCGGAGCGCTCGTCCTGGCGCCGCTGGTCGTTTATGTGGCGGCGTCCCTCCCGTACTTCGCCGCCGGCCACGGCCCGGCGGACTGGCTGCGCCTTCAGGAGCACATGGCCTCGTTCGGCTGGGGCGTCCAGGGCGACAGGTCCTTCGCGTCGCGACCGCTCACCTGGCCGTTCGACGCCTACCCGATCTGGTACAAGTGGTCGATCGGCCCCGATGGCGCGAGCGGCCTGCTCGCCATCGGCAACTTCCTTCTCTGGTGGGCCGGGATCGCGGCATGGTCCGTGCTCGGACTGCTGGCGATCCTGCGCCGCGACTGGCGGCTCGGCATGGCGCCCGCCCTGGTCGCCGCGCTGTATCTGCCGTGGCTGCTCACGACGAGGCAGACCTACATCTACTACATGGTCCCGGCGATCCCGTTCCTGGCAATCGTGGTCGCGACGGGGCTGGCACGCCTGGTCGACGATCCCTGGGCCCCGGCTCCGGGCGCCGTGGTCGGCGCGGTGGACCTTGGCGCTGGTGAGCACCGGTCCCGCCGCCTCGCCGCCTGGGCCTTCTGTCTTGCGAGCGTCATCGTCGGCGCGCTCTACGTGCCCTTCGTCATCGGCTTCCCGGTGCCGTTCGACTACTACTCTTTCCTCACGCCCTTCACGACCTGGAAGTAGGCGCGGACGGAGGCACGGGACTGAGCCTGACGACGGCGGCGATCGCGAGTGCCGTCGCCGCTACCAGGGTGAGGTTGCGGAGGAGCAGGATCAAGAGGGGGCCATCGTGCAGCGCGACGAGCTCCCAGTAGCGCGCGGGGAACTCGATCTGGGTGAGAGCTGTGGCCACGCCGACGCCGACCGCAGCGAGGCGCGGCAGCCAACGCGGCTGCGCGACGCACAGCGCGACCACCGGGAAGGTCCAGATCAGGAACTGGGGAGAGAGGACCTTGCTCGCGCAGATGGCCACCAGCAGCACGGCGAGCGCGGCCACCGGAACGAGGGCCGGGGCGTCGCGCAGCACGCTGCGCCTCCGCCAGACCAGGACGTAGACCGCGCCGACACAGATGGCCAGCGCCCACGGTGAGGCAGCGGCCACGAAGTCGGGCGCGCTGCCGGAGAAGTTCTGCGACCCGTATGCAGAGACGATGCGCGGGCGCGCGGCGCCCAGGAGGGTCGCAGCCGCCCAAGGCGTGCCGGGGATGCTCTCCAGTTGCAGTGGCCGCCGCTCGTGGTACGTGAACGGTGTCGCGGCGGTCCCCGGGTCGTTGATCACGAACGGGACGAACGGCAGCGCCGCGGCGACGGCGAACCCCGCGAGTGCGACGAGCACGCCCCGGCGGCGCTCCTGCAGGAGGAGCACGAGGGGCAGGAGCAGGGCCGGCGTCAGTTTCAGCGCGAAGCCCAGGCCGAGACTGATCGAGGCCGGCAGCGAGCGGCGCACGGCCAGGAAGAACAGCGCCGTCGCCACGATCAGCGCGACGACGGCGTCATAGCGGTTGAGGGCGAGCGCGCCGCAACAGAGCGTGAGCACCGCGTAGCCGGCCGCCACCACGAGCCCCCGGGGGACCGATCGCCAGGCGAGAGCTGCGGCGGCCGTGGTGAGGACGGCGGCCGCCGTCGTGGCGGCGATCATCGTGGTGCTGAACCAGCGTTCATACTCGGCCACGGCGCCGCCACTCGGCGGCAGCAGGAACACGAGGTTGGCCAGCGGCGGGTATTCCACGGGGATATCCGCGTACGGCCACCGGCCGAGGGCGAACGACGACGCGTAGAAGTGGTAGAGCAGCGTGTCGGCGAGCTGGTGGAGGCCGTAGCCCATCCACCCGCCGCTGAACAGCGCCAGAAGGACGGCCCAGGCGAGGGCCTGCAGGCAGGCCGCCGCGACCAGCAGGACGATCAGGTCGCGGCGGGCGACGGTGGGACGTTCGTGCCCCAGTGGATACTCTGTGACAGGTGCGTTCATGGGACTGCGGCTGCGCGGCGCACCGGAATGGCCGCCGCACGCGGTATGATACGCTTCGGACACCTGAGAGGCGGCACCTGACCCACGAAAGGAGCGCTGCATGGACCCCTCGATCGCGACGTTCGCGATGAGCACTCCCACCATCGTCCTGAGCTACGCTGCGGCATTCTTCTTCGTCGTCGTGGCGATCGCCGCGGCCTACGCCCTCATCAAGGCCGGCGGGACGTTGGGGCGTGTCGACACCGTGCTCGGCGACGTCGACCGGGAGGCCATCCCGCTCCTGCAGAAGGCCGGCACCACGCTCGACGGCGTGAACGCCAATCTCGGCAATGTCGACCAGATCACCAAGGACGTCGCGGACATCACCGACAAGATCGACGCCATGGCCACCGCGGTCGAAGGCGCGGTGAGCACTCCGGCGCGCAAGGCAGCGTCGTTCAGCGCCGGCGTGCAGGGCGCCGTCTCGAGTTTCATGCGCCGCGACAAGACTCCGTCTGCCGGCGGGGCGCCCACGTCTGACCCCGCGTCCGCCGGAGCGTGGACAGCTCCCGCGGCGGGCGCTGCCGAGTCCTCTTCGGACGCTGCGTCCGCAGCGAGTCCCCCCGCGGCCGAGACGGCGCAGGATGCGGCTGCGGTAGCGGACAGCGCCGCCGAAAGCGCCGGCGCAGCGGCGGCCGGAGCGGCCGACGCCGCAGCCACGGCTGCGGAGACAGACGCGAAGGCCTGACGATGGGTCTCTCGACGAAGCTGGTCGTGAGCGGCGCCGTGGCCGGCGCCGCCTTGGCATACTACGTGCGCTCGCAGCGGGCGCGCACAGGCGAGAGCTACTTCCGTATCGTGCGCAGCCTGCCCGGCGAAGTGCTCCGATGGGTCGACGACACCAAGGCGCGAGCCACGAAGGCCCTCGGAGAGGGCAAGGACGCGGCCCGTGATCGCGATGAGGAATTCTCCCGGCAGTTGCTCTCCGCCGGCGCGCCTCCCGGCGCCTGAGGTCAGCATGAGTGAGAGGATCTCCCTCGAGGTGCCGGCGACGCTGAGCGCTCTCTCCACTGTGCGCATGGTGCTCGGCGGTCTCGGCGCGCGTCTCGACTTCTCGCTCGAGGACCTCGACGATCTGTTCCTGGCCACCGATCGTCTTCTTGAGGCGGCTCTGGACACCGAGGACCTCGACAGCCTGCGCGTCTTGGTCGTGGTCGACGGAGCCACGCTCCGCATCGCCGCCGGCGCGTTCCGCTCGGACGAGCTTCGCGACCAGGTCGTGGTCACGCCCGGCGGCTGCATCGATCTGTGCACGCTGCTTCAGCGGCTGGTCGACGAAGTCGTCGTGCAGGAGGAGGACGGCGGCTTCAACGTCGTCATCGTCAAGCACCGTTCGGGATCGGCGACGTGAACGGTCGTGACGACAGGCGCGTGAACGACCCGCTCGACCTCGAGTCCCTGCCCGGGCAGGCACGCCACGTGCCGGACGACGACGAGGAGAGCGAAGGCGCCGAGACGGCGCCGGAGGGGCCCTCCAAAGACCCGGAGGGCCGGGGCAAGGACGATTCCGAGAAGCTCGACCAGTATCTACTGCGTCGCTACCACCTGTACGGCGACCGCAGGGCCCGCGAGCAGCTCATCACCATGTACCTGCCGCTGGTCCGCTCCCTCGCGCGTCGCTATGCGTCACGCGGGGAGCACTTCGACGATCTCGTCCAGGTCGGAGCCATCGGCCTGATCAAGGCCATCGACCGCTTCGACCTCAGTCGCGGCGTGGAGCTCACCACGTACGCCACGCCCAACATCGTCGGCGAGATCAAGCGGTACTTCCGCGACAAGGGCTGGTCGGTGCGCGTGCCGCGCGGCCTGCAGGAGCTCAACATCCGCCTGAACAAGGTGATCGACGAGCTCGTGCCCAAGCTGCAGCGATCGCCGACCATCAACGAGCTCGCGGAGGCCGCGAACGCCACGCCCGAAGAAGTCCTCGAGGCGCTCGAGACCAGCCAGGCCTACAACTCCGTGTCCCTGCAGGCGTCGCCCAACGGCGAGTCCGGGGAAGAGGACGCCGGCCTCATCGACTACCTGGGCGGCGAAGAAGAGGCCTACGACACCATGGAGGACCGCACGACGCTCGCGCCCGGCTTCGCGAAGCTCGACAAACGCGAGCGCTACATCCTCCACCTGCGCTTCTTCGAAGGACTGACCCAGAGTCAGATCGCCGAGCGCGTGGGAATATCCCAGATGCACGTCTCGCGCCTCATCAGGCGCTCGCTGGAGAAGCTGCGGGAGGAGATCGGCGATCTCGACAACCCGCTGCCTCAGCGTTCGTCCGACGACGAGCGCTAGCTCATACCGACATCCACGTCACAAGGACTCCCACGTGAACGCTGCCGACATCCGTGACCTGTTTCGAGACTTCTTCGTGTCCCGCGGGCACCTGGCCGGCGAACCCGCCGGTCTGGTGCCCGCGGGCGACACCAGCGTCCTCTTCACGACGGCGGGGATGCAGCAGTACAAGCCGTACTTCCTCGGCGTCGAGACGCCGCCGGCGACGCGCATCACCACCTGCCAGCGGTCGTTCCGCACCTCCGATGTCGAGAACGTGGGGAAGACGGCGCGCCACCTCACCTTCTTCGAGATGCTCGGTAACTTCTCGTTCGGCGACTACTTCAAGGCCGAGGCCATCGAGTGGTCCCTCGACCTCTCGGACCAGCTCGGGATCGACCGGAGCAAGGTCTGGGTGAGCGTCTACGGCGGCGACGCGCAGGTGCCGGCGGACGAGGAGGCCGTCGAGCTCTGGAAGTCTCACGGCTTCGGCGACGACCGCATCGTCCGCCTCGGACGCAGCGACAATTTCTGGGGCCCGGCGGGCCCTACCGGCCCGTGCGGACCCTGCTCCGAGTTGTACTACGATTTCGGCTCCGAGGTTGGCTGCGGCGATCCCGACTGCAAGCCGGGCTGCGACTGCGACCGCTATCTGGAGTACTGGAACCTCGTGTTCGTGCAGTACGACATGGACGAGGCCGGCAACCTCACGCCGCTGCCCAAGGGCAGCATCGACACCGGCATGGGGCTCGAGCGTATCGCGAGCATCACGCAGGGCGTCACGAACGTGTTCGAGACCGATCTGTTCGTTCCGCTGGTCGCACGCGGCGCGGAGCTGGCCGGCGTCACGCCCGGCTCCTCGTCTGCCGTCACTCGCGCGCTTCGCACCATGGCCGAGCACGCGCGCGGCGCCTCGTTCCTCATCATGGACGGCGTCCTGCCCGGCAACGACGGCCGTGACTACGTGCTGCGGCGCATCATCCGCCGCGCCGTGCAGCAGGCGGTGGCCATCGGCGTCGACACGCCGTTCCTCTCGACGCTCACCGACGCCGTGGTCGACCAGATGAAGCACGCGTACCCCGGCCTGGTCGAGGCTCAGCCGGAGATCCGGCGCGTGGTGAACGAGGAGGAGGTGCGCTTCCGGCGCACGCTCGACCAGGGCATGGGCATCCTCGAGGAGTCGCTGCGTCGTGCGCGCGACGCGGGGACGGAGCTCCCCGCCGAGGTCGCCTTCGAGCTCCACGATACGTATGGCTTCCCGTTCGACCTCACGCGCGAGATCGCCGCCGAGCAGGACATGACCGTCGACGAGGAGCGCTTCGGTCACCTCATGGACGAGCAGCGCGAACGTGCTCGGGCTGCGCAGAAGGAGGGCACGTTCGCCTCCGGCCCCGGCGAGGTCGACGACTTCCAGCGGCGCATGACCGACGTAGCCGTCGATTTCGTCGGCTATGAGCGTCTCGAGGTGTTCACCGTCATCCGCGCGCTCGGCGAGCTGGGCGACGGCCGCGTCGCGATCAAGCTCGCCGAGTCTCCGTTCTATGCCGAAGGCGGCGGCCAGATCGCCGACACCGGCTGGATCCACACCGACTCCGGCAAGCTCGAAGTCGAGAGCGTCGTGAAGTTCGTCGACGATCAGGTCGTCGTGGCCCGTCCGGTCGAAGGCAAGGTCGTGGAGGGCGAGCGCGCCAAGGCGATGGTCAACGCCGTGCGGCGTCACCAGACGGCCTGCAATCACACGGCGACGCACCTGCTGCACAACGCCCTGCGCATCGTGCTCGGGGAGCCGGTGCGCCAGGCCGGGTCTCTTGTGAGCCCCGAGCGCCTGCGCTTCGACGTGTCGGTGCGCGAGGCGCCGACCGCGGACCAGTTGCGCCAGGTCGAGGACCTCGTCAACCGGCGCATCACCGAGAACCACCCGGTCCGACCGTTCGTGACGACCCGCGAGTACGCGGCGGAGATCGGCGCCATCGGCCAGTTCGAGGAGAAGTACGGCGAGTTCGTGCGCGTGCTCGAGATCGATGACTTCAGCCGCGAGCTCTGTGGCGGCACGCACGTCTCCTCCACCTCGCAGATCGGCCTCTTCAAGATCACCTCCAGCCAGTCTGTCGGCGCCAACACGCGGCGCATCGAGGCCATCACGTCCGCCGCGGCCGTCGAGCACTATCGCGGGCTCGAGCGCGAGTGGGACGGCCTGGCCACCGGCCTCAAGGTGAGGCCGGACCGCGTCCCCGCGACGGTGGAGAAGCTCGCCGCGGACGTGCACGACCTTCAGAAGAAGCTGAGGGCGGCGGAGAGCGGCGAGCGCCGCGACCTCGCCGCGGAACTGCTCGCCGGCGCCGTCGAGGCCGGAGGCCTCGCGGTCGTGGCCGGCTCGCCGCAGGTGGAGACGGCCGACGAACTGCTCACGCTGGTCGACGAGGTCCGCGCCAGGCGCGGCGACTGCGTCGTCCTGCTCGCATCCGACGTCGACGGCCGGGTGGCCGCCGTCGTCGCCGCGAGCGACGCGGCCGTCGGTCGCGGAGTCAAGGCCGGCGACGTCATGAAGACGATGCTGCCGGCCATCGGCGGCAAGGGCGGCGGCAAACCGACGCTCGCACGTGGCGGCGGCCCCGACAGCGGTGGGATCGCCGCCGCACTCGAGGCCGGGGTGGCCGTCGTCAAGGATGTCCTCGGCGGCTGAGTGAAGGTCCTCGCGCTCGATCACGGCACCGTCCGTACCGGCGTCGCCGTCTCCGACGAGACCGGGACGCTGGCGCGTCCACTCACGGTCGTCGAGCGCGTGGGCACCGAGCGTGGGTTCGCGGCGCTGCTCGCCCTTCTCGAGACCGAGCGACCGGCGCGCATCGTGGTAGGCTTGCCGCTGTCACTCGACGGCCGGGAGCACGGGCAGGCGCGTTCCGCGCGAGCGTTCGCGCAACGTCTCGCCGCCGCCGTCGAGATCCCCGTCGAGCTGGCCGACGAGCGGTTCACGACCAAGCTCGCCGATCAGCGCGGAGGGGCCGCGGCACGCGACGCGCGCGCCGCGGCGACACTGCTCGAGGACTACCTCAGGACGGTGGATGGCCAGGCAACCTGACGGGTCCGGAGGCCGGGAGCGGCCTGCCTCTACGGGGCAGAGGCCGCCCGGCGCCGGCTGGACGCGCTATGAGCCCGCCGGCGGGCGGACGGACGACCAGCTCGGTATCGAGCGGCGCCGCGGCACGCGTCACGATGACGGCCGGCGCGGGAGGCGCCGCCGCCGCCGGCTCCTTGGGTATCTCCTCGTGGCCGTCTTCGCGCTCGTCTTGGGAGTCGGAGTCGGCTACGCGCGCGCCTACTTCCAGCCGGGTGAGGTCGGGGGCACGGTCACCGTGGTCATCAAGGAGGGGTCGAGCCTTCGTGCCATCTCGACGGAGCTCGAGAAGCAGGGTGTGGTGGAGCATGCGCGCGCTTTCGAGATAGAAGTCGAGGGGAAGGGCTACGCGACCCGTCTCATGCCGGGCACCTATCAGCTCCACATCAACGAGCCCTACGATGTCCTGATCAAGAAGCTGCTCAAGGGGTCCAAGCCGCCGACCGTCAAGGTCTCGATCCCAGAAGGGACGACGCTGAGGCAGGCGGCGGCGATCGTGTCCAAAGAGGTGAAGCGGATATCGGCCGTCGGCTACACCAAGGCCGCGCGAGACGACCCGCCGCCGTTCACGCTCGAGGGCTACAAGAAGGGCGGCACGCTCGAGGGGATGCTCTTCCCGGCCACCTACGAGGTGTACCCCAAGAAGGCGACCGCGCCGAAGTTCGTGCAGGATCAGCTTGACGCCTTTGAGGCCAACTTCGCGAAGGTCGACATGTCCCGGGCCCGGGCGGCCAATCTCACGGAGTACGACGTCGTCGTCATCGCCTCGATGATCGACAGGGAGGCGCTGGTGCCCGCCGAGCGGCCCATCGTCGCCGCGGTCATCTGGAACCGGCTGCGCAAGGACATGCTCCTGCAGATCGACGCGACCATCCAGTACGCGCTCGGCAAGACCAAGCCGGTCCTCACCTACGACGACCTCAAGATCGATTCGCCGTACAACACCTACAAGCACGCCGGTCTGCCGCCGACGCCGATCTCCAACCCGGGCTTGGCGGCGCTGGAGGCGGCGGCGAACCCGACGGACGACAAGTACCTGTACTACGTCGCCCGCAATGACGGCACCGGGCGTCACTACTTCTCGACGACCTACGAGCAGTTCCTGGTCGACGAGGCGAAGGCCCAGGCGAACGGGCAGTAGTGAGCCGCGGGCAGGAGCCCGGCGGCGCGCGGCCAATGTAGCAGTACACCTTCGGCGCTCCCGCGCCGGGGAGGGGGCAGCACTGGTCAGCGGCACCACACACGTCATCGGCATCATCGGCGACCCCGTGTCGCACTCACTCTCGCCGAGGCTGCAGAACGCCGCGTTCGCGGCGCTCGGTCTCGACTACGTCTACGTGCCGCTGCCGGTCCGCGCGGCTGAGGTGGGCGCGGCAGTGCGGGGCCTTGCGGCCCTCGGCTTTCGCGGCGCCAACGTCACCATCCCGCACAAGGGCGCCGTCATCCCGTACCTGGACGAACTCTCCGAGGACGCTCGTCTCGCGGACGCGGTCAACACCATCGTCGTGGACGAAGGATTCCTGCGCGGGTACAACACCGATGTGGAAGGGGTCCGTGCAGCGCTCGTCGCCGTCGCCGGCGATTCGCTGAGCGGCGACCCGGCGCTGATCCTCGGCGCCGGAGGGGCGGCGCGTGCGGCCGCGCTCGCTCTGGCCCGGCTCGGATGTCCTCTCACCATCGTGAATCGCACACCCGCCGCGGCGGAGCATCTCTCGGCGCTCATCACGACGGGCGTCCCCGGCGCCTCCTGCGACCGGCTTGCGTTGTCTGCCCTGACGGAGCGCGAGGTGGAGCGTCAGCGCGTCGTGGTCAACGCCACCTCCCTCGGTATGGCCGGCGAGGGTAAAGTCCCTGCCCTCCTCGCCGATAACGTTACGGCGGGGCAAGTCGTATTCGATGCGGTATACGCTTCCGCGCCGACTGACTTCCTCGTGGCGGCGCGAGCCCGTGGAGCCACCATCGTCGATGGCCTGACGATGCTGCTGGGGCAAGCGGGCGAGGCGTTCAGCCTCTGGACGGGCGCGCCGGCGCCGCTGGAAGTGATGAGAGATGCCGTCCAACGATGACAGGACGACCGAACAGACCAAGCCGGGCTTCCTAGCCGGAAGTGGAGGAGACGAGCTGGAACCGATCATGGATCCCGCGGGGCGCTTCGATCCGCAGCAGCCGAAGCCGGCGCCTGTGTCGGCGGCGGACGTTGTCGACGACCTGCTGAGCGAAGACGGCGGCCGCAACGGCAACGGCGTGAGCGCGGGCATCGAGGCGGTCGAGGCCTCGATCCCCGGCGAACCCGCCTTCGTCGAACCGTCCCTCTCCGGCTCGCCCGTCTCCGACGACCAGACCCTCGACGACTCCGAGCCCATCGTTCGCAGCCAGCGCACGAGCAAGCTGCGCCTGGGGGACCTCCTCAAGGAGATGGGCCTCGTCACCGACGAGCAGGTCGAGAGCGCGATCGGCCGTCAGAAGGAGACCCGCAAACGGCTCGGTCAGCTGCTGCTCGAGGATGGCGTCGTCACCCAGCTCGACCTCACCAAGGCTCTTGCGCAGAAGTTCGGCGTGAGCTTCCTCGACCTGACCTCGACCCGCTTCGACGGCGCCGCGGCCGCCTACATCGACGAGAAGCTGGCGCGGCGCTACGGCGCGGTCCCGGTGCGGTTCCTCGAGGACAACACCCTGCTGGTGGCGATGATCGATCCGCAGAACCTGCCGGCGCAGGAAGACCTGGCGATCATCACCGGTTTCCCGATCCAGCCGGCGATCGCCAGCGAGGAGGACGTCTTCGGGGCCATCGCCAAGATCTACCGTGAGAGGGGAGAGATCGGCGAGAGCGCGAGCGACGTCGCCGGCGAGGGCGACGACGAATCGATCGCCGACATCCGCGACGCCACTGAAGAAGCGCCGATCGTCAAACTGGTGAACTCCGTCATCGCACAGTCGGTCGACGACTCCGCGAGCGACATCCACTTCGAGCCGCAGGCCAAGGAGCTCATGGTGCGCTTCCGCATCGACGGGGTGCTCCACGAGATCATGTCCATCCCGCGCCGCATGCAGAACGGCGTCATCAGCCGCCTGAAGATCATGGCCGAGCTGGACATCGCCGAGCGGCGGGTGCCTCAGGACGGGCGCATCGGCCTCATGGTCGGCGGCAAGCCGATCGACATGCGCGTCGCCACCCTGCCCACGGTCTACGGCGAGAAGATCGTCATGCGCCTCCTCGACAAATCCAACGTGATGCTCGACCTCGAGGATCTCGGCTTCGCCGAGAAGGCGCTCAAGCGGTTCCAGAAGTCGTTCCTGAAGCCGTACGGCGCGATCCTCGTCACCGGCCCGACGGGCTCGGGCAAGTCGACCACGCTGTACGCCGCGCTGAACATCCTGAACAGCCCGGAGAAGAACATCATCACGGTGGAGGACCCTGTCGAGTATCGCCTCACCGGCATCAACCAGGTCCAGGTGAACACGCGCGCGGGCATGACGTTCGCCGCCGCGCTTCGCTCGATCCTGCGCTGCGACCCCGATATCGTGATGGTCGGCGAGATCCGCGACCGTGAGACCGCCCTGATCGCCGTCGAGTCGGCGCTCACCGGCCACCTCGTGCTCAGTACGCTGCACACCAACGACGCCCCCGGGGCGCTCTCCCGCCTCACGGAGATGGGCATCGAGCCCTTCCTCACCTCTTCAGCGGTCGACGCCGTGCTGGCTCAGCGTCTCGCCCGCCGTCTGTGCTCGCAGTGCAAGGAGCCGTACACGGCGACCAAGGAGATGCTGCGCAAGAACGATTTTCCGCCGGAGGTTTGTGACCGGGATGACGTTGTCCTGTATCGTGCCAAGGGCTGCTCGAGGTGCAACAATACGGGCTATAAGGGGCGGCTGGGGCTGTACGAGGTGATGATCGTCAGCGAGGCGATCCGCCGGCTCACCGTCGAACGCAAGAGCGCGGACGAGATCGGCCGCGTGGCAGCCGCGGAGGGGATGAAGTCGCTGCGCGAAGACGGCATCGACAAGGTACTGCTGGGCATGACCTCCGTGGAGGAGATCGCCCGCGTGATCATCTGATCTGGTAACCATGGCGAGGAAGTGAACATGGATCTGGTCGACGTCCTTCTCGAAGTACTGGAGCGAGACGCGAGCGACCTGCACCTCACGGTGGGGTCGCCGCCGATCATCCGCATCAACGGCCAGCTGGAGCGTCTGGACTACCCGCGGCTCTCGGCCAACGACACGCGGGAACTGATCTACTCGATCCTCTCGCAGGACCAGCGTCAGCGACTTGAGAACGAATGGGAGATCGACTTCTCCTACTCGGTCCCCGGCCGGGCGCGCTTTCGCGTCAACGCCTACTTCCAGCGCAACAGCCTGGGGGCGGCCTTCCGCCTGATCCCCATCAACATCAAGAAGCTCGAGGACCTCGGCCTGCCGCCGTCGCTCCATGACCTGACACGCAAGCCGCGTGGCTTCTGCATCGTCACCGGCCCCACGGGCTCGGGCAAGAGCACCACGCTGGCCGCGATGATCGATGAGATCAACGAGACGCGCGACGAGCACATCATGACGATCGAGGACCCCATCGAGTTCCTCCACCGCCACAAGAAGTGCATGGTCAACCAGCGTGAGGTCGGGGCCGACACCAAGAGCTTCAACCGGGCGCTGAAGAGCGTGCTCCGCCAGGACCCGGACATCATCCTGGTGGGCGAGATGCGCGACACCGAGACGATGGCCACCGCCCTGACCGCCGCCGAGACCGGTCACCTCGTGTTCGCCACCCTGCACACCCAGGACGCGCCGCAGACCATCGACCGCATCATCGACGTCTTCCCGCCGCACCAGCAGGAGCAGATCCGCGTGCAGCTCTCGACGACGCTCATGGGCGTCTGCACCCAGCAGTTGCTGCCCACGCGCGACGGCCGGGGCCGCTGCGTGGCGTGCGAGCTCCTCATCCCGACCCCCGCGGTCCGCAACCTCATCCGCGAGGGCAAGACGCACCAGATCTACTCCACGATGCAGACAGGGACGGCCTTCGGCATGCAGACCATGGACGCGGCGCTCGCCGATCTCGTGCGCCGCGGCATCATCACGCGAGAGCTGGCCAAGAACCGCTCGAGCACGCCGGCGGAGTTCGAGCGGCTGCTGGGCGCGCCCACCGCCGCCGCCGCCGGCCGCTGAGCGCTGCAGGAATCACGGCGCAAGCCGATAAAGACAGGGGAGCAACGCCAGTCGACGACAGGCGAGCCGGTCAGCCGGCCGCGAGAAGGGCGTGGGAGAGGCAATGACGAACTTCGCGTACAAAGCACTCGACGGGCGCGGCGCCCAGGCCGCCGGTGAGATCGAGGGCGAGAGCAAGGCTGCCGTCGCCGCCGCTCTGCGCAGCAAGGGCCTCACCGTGCTCGATCTCAACGAGGTCAAGCAGGGGTGGGGTCAGATCCAGATCGGCGGCCGCATCAAGGCCAAGGACCTCACGGTCTTCTCGCGCCAGTTCGCGACCATGGTCAACTCCGGCCTCTCGATGTTGCGCTGTCTGTACGTCCTCGAAGAGCAGACGCCCAACAAGAAGCTCGCCGCGGTGGTCAGCGACGTCCGCGCCGACGTCGAGGCCGGCATCGCGCTCTCCGACGCCATGGAGAAGCACCCCAAGGTGTTCAGCAAGCTGTACGTGAGCATGGTCAGGGCCGGCGAGCTCGGCGGTATCCTTGACGAGGTCCTGAACCGCCTGGCGACGCAGCTCGAGAAGGAGGACCAGATTCGCCGCGCAGTCAAGTCGGCGATGGTCTACCCGGTCCTCATCGGCAGCTTCGCCATCCTCGTCCTGATCGGGATGGTCTTGTTCCTCATCCCGATCTTCGCGGCCATGTACAAAGACCTCGGCGACGCCAAGTTGCCGATGCTCACGCGCATCATGATGTCCATCTCGAACGCGGCGCTGTCGTTCCCCATGAACATCGTCATCCTCGTGGCGATCATCGCTGTCGTCTGGGGCCTCCTGCGGCTCAAGCGGACCGACCGCGGCACGCACGCGTGGGACCGCTTCAAGCTGCGCATCCCCATGGGCATCGGCGAGATCATCCGCAAGCTGGCCATCGCGCGCTTCTCGCGCACGCTGGGGACGCTCATCACGTCCGGCGTCCCCATCCTGCAAGCCATCGAGATCACCGGCCAGGCGGCCGGCAACGTCGTGATCGAGGACGCCATGGAGGATGTCCAGCAGAGCGTCAAGGAGGGGCAGTCCATCACGGCGCCACTGTCGAGGGTCAAGGTGTTCCCCGCCATGGTCACGCAGATGATCTCCGTGGGCGAGGAGACGGGCTCACTCGATGCCATGCTGGGCAAGATCGCCGACTTCTACGAGGACGAAGTGAACGCGGCCGTCAAGTCGCTCACGTCGATCCTCGAGCCGATCCTCATGTTGTTCGTGGGCGCACTGGTGGGGACAGTCGTCATCTCGATGTACCTGCCGATCTTCAACATGATGAACATCGTCAAGTAACTCCCGGGGGCCAGAGGCGTGGAGAACGAGCAACTCCTCGCCGTCTATGCGGAGACGCGTTCGGCGGCGACGCTCGACGAGATCGTGCGTCGCAACCAGAACCTGCTGCACCACATCCTCAAGCGCTTCTCCTACGCGAGCGAGCCCTACGAGGACCTGCTGCAGGTCGCCAACCTGGGGCTGATCAAGGCGGCGCAGCGGTTCGACGGCGGCCGTGGCGTGCGCTTCAGTACCTACGCCACGGCGATCGTCGACGGCGAGCTGCGCCACCACCTGCGCGATTCCCTGCTCATGCGCCAGCCACGCTGGGTCAAGAAGGTGTACCAGCAGATCCAGGACAAGTCGGCCGAGCTCTCGCACAAGCTCGGCCGGCCCCCCGAGGTGGCCGAGCTGGCCAAGGCGCTCAACATCAACGAAGACGGCATCCTCGAGGTCATGAACCTGTACTCGCGCATCCAGCTGCACAGCCACGACGAGCCGTTCACGTCGGCCCAGTTGCAGGCGGGGGCAGACCCACACCTGGTGCACAGCCTCCGGCAGCAGACGTTCGCACTGCCGATCGAGGACAAGATCGCGCTGTACGCGGCCATGGACAGGCTCTCTTCCTTCCAGAAGCGGCTCATCTACCTGCTCTTCTTCAAGGACCTCACGCAGAGCGAGGTGGCGCAGGAGATGGGCCTCACGCAGAAGAAGGTCTCGCGCGAGTCGATCAAGGCCTTGGGGCGGCTCAAGGAGGTCATGGGCAAGAAGGTCTTCTAGTCCCCACTAGACATTCGTTCCAGTCCAGCGGGCGACGCACTGGGCAGAGTGTTGTCAGAACAGTAAAGAGATACGGCGGACTGCCGAAGTATGTGTCTAGGAAACGAGCGGAGAGGCACTATAGGACCAGAGGCGCACAGGGCAAACCACTTGCGAAGGTGGGGCGCAAAGCCACAGGACTCCATGAGTCGGCTGGGCTGCCGCCAAGAAGATTTTCACCTCGCAGCCTGTGGTGCCCGGACGCAAGAGCACCACGGGCTTTTTGGTGGGGTGCCGCGGAACGGGAGGAACAAGCCCCGCGGCAGAGTACAAGTCAACGCACAAGCCAGGCAAGTCAGAAGTTCGCTAGGACAGAAGAGAGGAGTAGGCACATGAAGAGGTTCCGCAAGAGCGAGGGCTTCACCCTCATCGAGCTGCTGATCGTGATCATCATCATCGGCATCCTCGCCGCGATCGCGATCCCGATGTTCCTCGGCCAGCGTGACAAGGCCAAGGAAAGCGCCGTCAAGGAAGGTATCCACAGCATCCAGATCGGCGTCCAGAGCTGGGCGGTCGACGACCAGGACCAGTATCCTGCTGCCGACGACGTGGAAAAGGCCGCCATGGCATCGTACGTCGACATCTGGCCGGACGATCCGTGGAATCCTGACACCGCAATGACGAACAGCGGCGACCAGGGCAACTACACCTACGAAACGACTTCGACCGGCTTCGTGCTCACCGGCTTCGGCAAGGACGACGCCGGGATCATCACGGTCCCATGATCTGAGTTCCTCGGACTGCGCGAAGTCCACCCTGCCCGGGACGGCTGCATCAGCGGCCGTCCCGGGCATTTCTCTTCATGGGTCCCGCGCCGGCCTGCGGACAGAGCCCCTGAAGAGGCGCGGGAGGGCACCGCGGATGTCCGGCGAATCCGTAGGTGGGCACAGTATCTACGGAGGCGCAAAGGGCAAACCACTTGCGAGGGTGGGGCGCAAAGCTACGGGACTCCCTGAGTCCGCCGGGCTGCCGCACTGGACGATACCTCGAGCCTGTGGTTGCATGGTGCGGCCGCGGGCTTTCGTGCGAAAGCGTCCGGCTCGCAGAGGGAGAGTGACATGGAGCGCGCGACACAGAAGCGTCGGTTCTCGGAGGGATTCACCCTCATCGAACTGCTGATCGTGATCATCATCATCGGCATCCTCGCCGCGATCGCGATCCCGATGTTCCTCGGCCAGCGCGACAAGGCCAAGGAGTCGGCGGTCAAGGGAGCCGTACACAATATCGAGCTCGGCATCGCCAGCTACGCGGTCGATCACGGGGACACCTATCCCGACGCGGGTACGGTGAGCAAAGCCGACCTTGTCGATGCGGTTGGGGTGTCCTACGTCGACAACTGGCCGCTGAACCCGTGGACAGGCGCCGAGATGGCCGAGGCGGTGTCGGCGACCGACGAGGGAGACTACGTCTACAATCAGGTCGCCGATACGTTCACGCTGGTCGGGCTCGGCACGGACGGCACGCCGGTGATCACCGCTCCGTGAGGCAGGCCGGCCGGTGACGGAGCCCAGCGCGCTGCAGATCGGCGGTCTGCGCAAGACGGTCCACGTGGGCTTCCGCCGCCGAGCCGTCGAGATCCTCAAGGGCGTGGACCTCCGGGTCGCCGAGAACGACGTGTTCGGGCTGCTCGGCCCCAACGGCGCCGGCAAGACGACCACCGTCAAGGTCGCGCTCGGTCTGATGCGGCCCAGCGCCGGCACAGTCGAGCTGGGGGTCGACGGCCTTTCACACGTCGGCTACCTTCCGGAGAACCCGTACTTCTACGACTACCTCTCGGGGCGCGAGTTCCTGGGGTTCTGCGCGCGCCTGTTCGGACTGGACGCAGGCACGCGAGGCGACCGCGTCGAGTCGCTGCTCCGCGACGTCGGCCTCGAGGCCGCCGCCGGCACGCACCTGCGCAAGTACTCCAAAGGCATGCTGCAGCGCATCGGCATCGCGCAGGCGCTGGTCAACGACCCGGAACTGGTGCTGCTGGACGAGCCTATGACCGGGCTCGACCCGATCGGCCGCGTCGAGGTCAAGCGCATCATCGAGAGCCTGCATGAGCGCGGCAAGACGGTGCTCTTCAACTCGCACATCCTCAGCGACGTGCACGAGCTCTGCACGCGCATCGCGATCATGCGCGAGGGGCGGGTCATCTGGACGGGCAGCGTGGACGAGGCGCTTGCCGAGGCGCCGACACTCGAGGACTTCTTCATGCAGGTGGTGACGGCGTGAACCAGATCGCCGCCATCGCCGTCAACACGTTCAAAGAGACGATCCGCGACCGCGTGCTCGCCGTCATCGTCGTCTTCGCCCTCATCATGATCGTCGGGGGGCTCTGGCTCGGCAGCATCAGCCTCGGCGAGCAAGGCCGCATGATGAAGGACTTCGGGCTCGTGGCGGTCACCTTCTTCGGGCTCATCGTCGCCGTGTTCGTGGCCGCCGGTCTGGTGCACAAGGAGGTCGAGAAGCGCACCGTCTTCGTGCTCTTCTCCAAGCCCGTGAGCCGGGCCGCGTTCATCACCGGCAAGTTCATCGGCCTGTGCGGCACGATGGCCGCCGTGCTCGCCGGCATGGGCGTCTTCCTGTTCCTGCTGGTGTGGGCGGTGGCCGGTGACGCGTCGGGCATGACCCTCGTCGCCGTGCTCATGATCTACGTGCAGTTGCTGGCCGTGATGGCGGTCACCATCTTCTTCTCGACGCTCGGCTCCGCGATCCTTGCCAGCGTGCTCGGCATCTGCGTCTATGTGGCTGGGCAGCTCAGCCACAACGTGCTGTCGCTGACACGGCTCGGCAAGAACGCCGTCACCGAGGCGCTCTCGTGGGTCGTCTACGTGATCATCCCGAACTTCTCCGCCGTCGACGTCAAGGCCGGGGTGGTCGGCGAGGACACGCTGGCGTGGGGGCAGGTCGCGCTCTGGACCGGCTACCTGCTGGCCTACGTGGTCGTCGTGCTTGCGCTCGCCGCTCTGGTGTTCCGCCGCAAGGAGTTCTGACGTGCTGCGGCGGGTGGTCGCCATCCTGGTGGTGCTGGCCTGCGCCGGGGTCGTCGTCGCCTACCAGGTGTCGCGGCCGGCGCGAGCGCCGGCGGACCCACGGGTATTCGTTCCCTCGCCGAAATTCTTCCAGGACTTCTCACCGAGCTTCCGTACCTCGATCGCCGATGCCTACTATCTGATTATGGTGCAGTACTACGGCGAGCACGTCGCCGGCGACGGCAAGCTGGACTCGCTGCCGGCGATGGTGGACCTGGTCACGACGCTCAGCCCGCACTTCACGCGGGCCTACCTGTTCGGCGCCTTCGCGCTCATCGACGCCGGACGCGCGGATGTCGCCTACACCGTGCTACAGAGAGGGTTCAAGGAGAACCCGGGCGATTGGCACTTCCCCGCGTACCTCGGCTTCTTCGCCTATCGCTACGGTGAGGGCGAGACCAAGAATCTCGTTGCGGCGCAGTGGTACGAGAAGGCGGCCGCGATCCCCGGCAGTCCGGACTACCTCCCAAGGCTGGCTGCCGCACTTCTGGCCAAGGGTGGAGAGGAGGAGAAGGCGATCCTCATGTGGGGTCAGGCGTATCTTGCCGGGGACAAGTACGCGCGCAAGAAGGCGGTCGAGGGTCTGGAGCGCGTCCTGCCGAAGGAGAAGGAGGCGCGCATGCGCGCCCTGGCGCCGCTCTACGAGACGATGCCGGAGGCGGACGCGAACGCGCTCATCGCCGAGCTCTTCAAGGCGTACGTGCAATGACGGAGACCCGGGCCCGCGCGGCCAGCGCCGGGGAGCTGTGGTGACCGTCCTCCTGGTGATCATTGCGGCCGTCTACGGTCTCCTCATCGGCAGCTTCCTCAACGCCTGGGCGTGGCGTCTCGCGCATCACGAGAGCATCAGCAAAGGGCGCTCGCATTGTCCCCGCTGTGGGCACCAGATCCGCGCCTACGACAACGTCCCCGTCTTCAGCTGGCTCCTGCTGCGCGGGCGGTGTCGCGACTGCGGAGCGCCCATCAGCTGGCGCTATCCGCTCGGAGAGGCGGTCACCGCCGCCATCTACGTGGGCGTCGTCCTGCTGGATGGTCTGACCTGGGTGCTCATCCCGCACCTGTTGTTCGTCTCGGCGCTCGTGCTGGTGAGCCAGGTCGACCTCGAGATCCGCATCATCCCCGACGCCATCATCCTCCCGGTCGCCGCGCTCGGCGTTCCGCTCATGATCCTGTTCGGCGACGGGCCGTGGTGGGAGTGGCTGGTGGCCGGGGCGGCCGCGGCCGGGTTCCTCTTCCTCATCAGTGAGGTGTACTACCGCGTCAGGCACGTCGAAGGCATGGGGTTCGGCGACGTGAAGCTGGCGCTGTGCATGGGGATCTACCTCGGCGCCGCGGTGGTGCCGGCGCTCTTCATCGGCTTCCTGAGCGGGGCGATCATCGGCATCGCCGTCGTCGCCGCCAGCAAGGGCGACGGCAAGACGGCGATCCCCTTCGGTCCCTTCCTGGCGGCCGGCGCCGTCGTCGCGTTGTTCGCCGGAGCGCCGCTCATCGACGCGTACCTCAGTCTGGCGCTCGGGCGCTGACTCCGCGCCGCCTCGGTCTGGCGACGGGCCTGCGCGGCCGGCTCCGGCCCGCGGCGCACACGCGCAGCGGCGTCCAACGTCATCCGTGCATCGCCTTCGTCATCCTCGCGACTGTCGCCCGCCCGTCGTAGCCTGCAGCTGACTCGTCGGCCCCATCGAGCCGGCCGATCGCTGAGGGGAGGCTGTCGTGAGACGCCAGAAGGGATCCACCCTGTTCGAGCTCGTGACGGTGATGGCTGTCGCGGCCGTCTTCTCGTCGGTCGCCGTGCCGAGTGCCGCGCACGTCCGCTCGGCTGTCTCCAGCGCCGAGGGCGCGCGGAGGCTGGCGCTCGTCCTGCGCTCGGCACAGGCCGAGGCGCAGAGCAGGTCGTCCTCCGTGCGCGTCGAGGTCGACGGAAGCGGCTCCTACGTCGTGACGGCCGGCCCCGAGCCTCTCATGAGTGGTCGCATCGGGGCGCGTGTCTCCAGCACCTACCCCGGCGGGACGATCGAGTTCAGCGCCCGCGGATGGGCCGGCCTGGCGGGGTCGTCGAGTCCGCGGGCCGGGCACTTCAGCGTGGAGGGAGCAACGGCGTCTCGCAGAGTGACGATCCAGCTTTCGGGATGCGTTCGATGCGGCTGAGCATGGGCTCTCGGCCGGCGCTGCGCGCTACTGACGGCTTCACGCTTCTCGAGGCGGTGATGGCCGCGGGACTCGTGCTGCTGACGGTCACCGCGGTGACGGTCACCGTTGTCACAGTATCCGGCGCCGGGGCGCGGCTGGAAAGGCGCATGGACGCAGACCGCGCCGCGTGGAGAGTGGCCGAGCGGCTCCGCGTGCTGCCTTTCTGCGCCGGTGGGTATCCACAGGCGGCCATGGCGACGGGCGGCCGCTCATCCGATCTGGTCACGGCCGTCTTTCCGCACGCTGACTTCGCGCGGAACACCACCGCAGCGCGTTACGCGGCCACCCCCGGCGCCGACGGCGAGCAGCCCGGGTCCTTCGTCACGCTGTTCGGCGAAGACGGCGTGCAGGTGACGTGCGTGGCGCGCTTCCTCACCGGTCCTGTGGGTCCAGAGCTGGGACCCGAGGCCCTGAGCGGCTGGGACGCGCGGTCTGCGTCCGCTCCGCCCTCGGGGACGCTGGCGATCACGCTCAGCGTTCCAGGCGGAGGGCAGCGGACGGGTTTCGTGCGGTCGGCGCTCTCGAGGCCGCCGATCTCCGTGCAAGCCACGGCGGCGCCCTGATGCAGAGGACGGCCATACCGGACGGCGCGCGAGACGGCGGCTTCACGCTCGTGGAACTCCTGGTTGCCGCCGGCATCGCCGCTGTGGTCCTCGCCGCCGCCTACGCCTGGCTGTGGAACGTCGCGGCACTGGCTGGTGGCGCCGACGACCGGGCTCAGGCCGCGACGCTGGCCGCCGCCGTGTCCCGTGCGGTCGCTGCCGACGTCCACGCCGGTGTCTCGGTCCTCGAGCCCCCGTCCGGCCGCGATCCCGCGCGAGCGCTCGCGCTGGTGCACGACCACGAGGCTTCGGCTGCCGAGGTCGTGCTCATCGTCTGGGACCCGGCGAGGGGCGTCGTGTGGCGCAATGCGTCCGGCACTTATCTCGCCGATCACATCACCCGGTTCACCCTGGCTTACGTTCTCGCCGACGGTTCGCTCGTCGACGGCCAACGCATGGCCCCCGACGATTGGACGTCGATCCGCGCCGTGCGGGTCGACCTCGCGAGCGCCGTCGGTTCGGCGATCGCGCGGAGATCGATCGAGGCCTCGGTGGGCCCGTGGTGAATCGGCGGCGATCATCTGGAGGCTATGCGATGCTGGCCGCGCTGCTGGTGATCGTGCTCGCCGCGACGTTCGCGCTGGTCGTCGTCGGTGCCGTGCACGCCGTGCAGTCGGTCGAGGGAGCGGACGCGGCGGCACGGCGAGCGACCGCGGCGGAGGGGCAGGCGCTTGCCGCGGTGACCCATTCCCTGCGCTGGCGGCCGTCCGTACTGAGCGGCGCCGCTGAGGGCGGCGACCCCGCTGGCGGCGGCTCGTGGCGGGTTGCCTGGGCGCCGGCGCCCGTCGTGGTCGGTGACCTCTGGCCGCGTGTCGCGGCGCACGTGGTGACGGCCGCGGGACGCGCTCGTCACCACGACGATCTCGTCCTCGAGTTGCGCAACGAGCCTTGGGCGATGGGCGTGACCTGCGCCGGCGACGTGGACGTCGCCGCGCCGCTCAACGTGAGCGGAAGCGGCGTCTACCTCGGCGGCTGCCTTCGGGGCCGGGAGAATGTGGCCTTCCCTGCCGGCCTCGCCACGGCTGCCGACGCCGTTCGAGGAGAGCTCTTCCCAGCGGCCGCCGTGCACGGAGGAGCAGGCATCTTCGCGCGCGGCATCGAGATCCACGACGACTCGTCCGTTCTGGGTGAGTTCCCGAACGACAGCGACCGGCATGGGGGCGTGCCTGTCCCGGAGACATGGCTGGCCGACCCATCGGTGGAGTTCCTGTTGGCTGCGGCGGCCGAATCGGTGCCGCCGGGACCGGCGCTGAGCGAGGGAGTGCTGAGGCTGGACCGTCTGTCGTCTGCCGGAAGCGCCGGACTGATCAGCGGTCGCTGCCTTGTGCTTTCGCCGACGGACGAAGTCGCGATCGTGGGTTCACCGTCGGCCGACGCCGGCCGGCTGCTGGTGATCGCCCCAGGCGACGCTGTGCTCGGCGTTCCCGGAGAGACGCTCAGGCTCTCCGGCGGGATCGTCGTCGGCGGGTGTCTGGAGGTGCGCGGCCCGGTGGTCATCGACGGCTCGGTGCACGCAGGCAGTCTCAGAGTGAACGCGCCGGTGGACGTCTTTGTGGATCCCACGTGGCGAGAGACGCCGCTTGCGGGAGCTACGCTGCCGACGCTCGTGGCTCACGGCGGGTGAGCATGCAGGATGATCGACTCGCAGGACGAACCATCTGTACGCAGTACTCTCTTTGTGAGAGATTAACGTTCCTCTGACCTGGGGGGGCAGGGAGCGAATCCCGATCCGTCGAAACGAGTGCCTAAAGGTATCCCTCAAGGGTGCCGACACTGGCGCTAGGGCAAGGCAAGCTGAGGGGCGAGTATGGCCATGAACGCGGTGCGTGTAGGCATCGACATCGAGCAGGCCTCGATGGTCGGCGCCCAAATCAAGACTGGCCGGCAGGGTCACACACTCATGGCTGTATCGGCGAGAGCGCTCCCCGACGGTCTCATGTTCGAAGGCGAGGTCGTCGACGTCGAGGGGCTCGCCGCGGAACTCAAGACGTTCTGGAAGTCCGCCGGATTCGCCGGCAAGCGCTTCTCGGTCGGCATCGCCAACCAGAAGATCGTCGTGCGCACCATGGAGTTCCCGATCATCGATCCGAAGGAACTCCGCGCTGCGATCGAGTTCCAGGCGCAGGAAGCCATCCCGATCCCGCTCGACGAGGCCATCCTGGATTTCCAGGTCCTCTCGACGACCCCGGGCGAGGGGGATGCCGGCGGGAGGCAGCAGGTCCTCATCGTCGCCGCCCAGCGTGACATGATCGATCAGTTCATGCAGGTCGGGCGCAAGGCGGGACTCGCCATCGACGGCATCGACCTTCAGGCGTTCGCCCTCATGCGCTCGATCGCGCCGCCTGTGGCGTTCGTCGACCAGGGAGCGCCGCAGGCTGACGGAGCGAGCGCCCTTATCAACATCGGCGCCGGCATCAGCAACATCGTGGTGGCGTCCGGCGGCACACCGCAGTTCACGCGCGTCGTGAACCTCGGGTACGAGACTCTCGTCCAGGCGCTCATGCAGAATCGCGGTCTGGGCCACCAGGAGGCCGACCTCCTGCGTCTCACCGTCGGCCTCAGCGGAAGCGCTGCGGCGGCTGCCGACCTCGAGGCCGTGACGGTGGGCGAGGTCCACGAGGTCTTCGACTCGACCTGTGAGTCGTTCGCGGACGAGATCCGCCGATCGATCGACTACTATCATTCGCTGCAGCAGGACGCGCCGATCGCCCGGATCCTCATCAGCGGCGAGGGTGCGCTGACGCGCAACATGTGCGACTACCTCGCGAGCGCCCTGCATCTGCCGGTCGCCCTCGGGAATCCCCTGCAGTTCATCGCCGAGAACAAGTCGAAGCTCCCGCAACCGGAGCTCGAGCTGATCGCACCTCGTCTGGCGATCGCCCTCGGCCTGGCCTTCGAAGACGAGGAGTAGCACCATGAAGCGCATCAACCTGCTGCCGCAGGAAGAACGCGTCAAGGCATCGCGCGAGCGGGGCCTCATCTGGGCGATCCTGATCCTGGTCGCCGTCGTCGTCGTTCTCGGTCTGGTCTACGTCAAGTACAACAGTGACGTAGGGGCCAAGGAGGATGAGCTGGCGGCCATCCAGACGGAGACCAAAGCCGTCCAGGCCAAGATCGCCGAACTGAGTCCGTACGCCGCTCTGCAAGCGCAGCGGACCGCGATGACGGAGACCGCGAAGGGCATCTACGAGTCGTCGGTCCCGTTCTCGATCCTGCTGCAGGAGCTCAGCCTCGTGATACCGGAGAACGTCCGGCTGCAGACCCTGACGACGACTGTGCCTGCCTCGATGCTTCCGGGAGGTCCGCCGGCTGCGGCCGCGGCCGGCGCCGAAGCCGCGGCTGACGTGACGTTCACGGGGCAGACAGAGAAGCACCGCGACGTGGCCGAGTTCATGACGAGGCTCGGCCTCATCCCGCAGCTGATGGGCATCACCCTGACGAGTTCCACGGATGCCAGCGGGACCACGCCGACCACGACCGCGACCTCCGCACCCACGCAGTCGTACAAGCAGTTCACCATCACCGCGCGGCTGCGTCCGTACACGACGACGCCACCTGCCACCACGCTGCAGGCGGTTGCGCCATGAGGGCCCGGGGCAGGGAGATCTACATCATCACCGCCGTCGTCGCCGTCGTGCTCATCGTCGCTTGGTACTTCCTGCTCTTCAGCCCCACCCAGCGCAAGCTCGGCGACCTGGACGATCAGGTCCAGTCCGCGCAGAGCTCCCTGGACATCGCCAATCAAGAAGTCGTGAAGCTGGAGTCGTACAAGAAGACAGCGCCGCAGTCCCGCGCCGAGGTGGTGCGCCTCGGCAAGATGCTCCCGGAGAGCGAGGGTATCCCCGGGCTGATCATCGAGCTGAGCAAGACGGCTGACGCTTCGGGCGTCGCGGTGACGAGCATCGCCCGCGGTACGACCAGCGCGGGCAGCCCGTTCGGGATCCAGACGCTCACGCTGCAGGTCACCGGGCGCTACTTCGACGTGGAAGACTTCCTTTACCGCCTCGAGGAGTACGTCGCCTTCCGCAACGCGAGCTTCAGGGTCACCGGCAGACTCCTGCAGGTGACACAGCTCTCGATCCAGGCGACGCCCAACACCACGGGCGGCTCGCCGCCACTCGCGGTGACGATCGGCCTCAATGCCTACCTGTGGGGCGGCGTTGCGCAAACGGCGGCCGCTGGAGGTGCGCAATGAGCCAGAACCGTCGCGTTCTCACGTACATCGCGATCGCCCTGATCGTGGGCGCCGCGCTTGCGCTCGCCGTCGCGCTGTCCAACAGCGGCGCCGGCACGTCAGGTGCCACCGCATCTTCCGCCAGCGACGACGCGGTCGCCGCGGGTCTCTACTCCGACAGCGGGGGGGAGGCGATGCTCGCCGCCGCAGACCCGGCCAAGGAGCAGCCGTTGCTCGACAAGTTCACGAGCAAGGACCCGTTCATCCCGTTCCCGACACCGGGGGCGACTTCCACCGCGACGCCAAGCCCGAACCCGACGAGCACCTCGGCGCCGTCGAACCTGTCCGCCAAGATCAAGGTGGACGGGACCTCCTACAACGTGATGACGGGTGACAAGGTGCCTGGCGGATCCGCCGCCGAGTTCACCGTGACCGGAGTCACGTCGGGCGACGTGACGTTCCAGGTCATCGACGGTTCGCTCGAGAACGGCGACAAGTCCTTCTCGGTCAACCTCGGCGAGGCGGTCCGCGTGACGCTCGACGCGGGGGTCTCGTATGACATCTCCGTCATCTCCATCGGCTCCGGTGGCGGCGGGGGCGGGGGCGGCACGAGCCACAGCATCGCCGTCCTCAGTATCTCGAGCCAGAACGGTGTCGCCATGGCGACGTTCGAGGTGGACGGCAAGACGTACTCCGACAAGCGGCAGGGCGACGTCTTCAGCACCTCGTGGGGTGAGATCGAGGTCGTGTCCATCAACGTGGGCGCCCAGACCGTCACGATCCTCCACGGCGATCAGACGCTCACCTTGCACGCCGGCCAGGTCATCGTGAAATAGGCGTGCG
>CAIYOD010000015.1 GCA_903927755.1 uncultured Thermoleophilia bacterium
CGGGTCTTGACCCGGCCGCCGCCGTGCGTGAAACCTCTTGCCACGAGCATCGGGGTGCGGTACCTTGCTGCCTTAGCCTTTTTGCACTACGGCAACGCACGTTACTGGCCGCACTGGCGAACGAGGCCCTCGGGCGCGCGCGTTCCGGAGGCGGCGTCAGCAGGACGAAAGGAGCCAGGCACCAGCACCACGAGGTACGCGAACGGAGACCTGGGTCCCCGGCCTGTCCGATGCAGCGATCGGGGACGGCCTTGGCGGAGGGGTCCCGAGAGCGCCCGCATCGCGCCTGTGTCAGCACAGCAGCAAGCGACTACTTTCCGTGTCATCTTCGCAGGGGGACTGAGACAATGCAGAGGAAGGTCGTTTTCGCCATCTTGGCGCTCGCACTCGTTCTGGGAACCTTCGGCGCCCTCGTCTTGACGGCGTGCGGATCGGACACCGCCACGACCGACAGTCGTGACGCCAGCGCCTCGTCGTCGCCGATGCCAGAGGCTACCGGCGAGCCGCTCAAGATCGGCTTCAACGAGGGCTTCACCGGCTTCATGGCGGTGGACGCGCAGCTCACCGAGCACGGGATCAAGACCGCACTCGCCGAGGTGAACAACCAGTGGATGGGCCGGCCCATCGAGTACTTCAAGGCCGACAACGCCTCCGACCCGGTACAGGCGGTCGACAAAGCCAGGCAACTGGTGGAGAACAACAAGATCCAGGTCATGCTCGGGCCGATCTTCTCGCCCTCCAACGCAGCCGTGACCGACTACCTCGGCAAGGGCGGTGGCGGCATCCCGTCCATCTCGATCTTCGGCCAGCCCTCCGACAACCTCAAGACGGGCAACAACCTCTCTTTCATCCCGGCCGGCATGTTCTCGATGGAGGGCTACCTGCTCGGCAAGTACTGCGTGGAGACGCTCGGCTACAAGACGGCCAACGCGATCAGCCTCGAGGACACCACCGGTCACGAGCTCATGAAGGGCTTCCAGGTGGCGTTCGAGGAGGGCGGAGGCAAGATCGTCAGCAACCAGTTCGTGCCGATCGACACGGTGGACTTCAGTTCGTACCTCACCACGCTTAAAGAGGCCGACTGCACCTACAACTGGATCTTCGGCAACGGGACCGGGCCGTTCATCAAGCAGTACCACGACTACGGGTTGACGGCGCCCCTGGTCATGACGATGGCCGATGACCTGCAGGAGCCCGTGATGCAGGAGCTCGGCGACCTCTCGCTCGACATCATCGGCTCGGACCACTACCTCTCCACCGTGGACAATCCGGCGAACAACGCGTTCGTCGCCCTGTATCAGAAGCTGTATCCGGACGAACTGCCGAACATGGACTCCTACGGGGGCTACACCGCCGTCATGATGTTCCTCAAGGCGGTCGAGGCGACGGGCGGCGACACCTCACCGGACGCCCTCAAGAAGGTGATGGCGACCATGACCTGGGACACGCCCATCGGCCCCGTCACCATGTCGCCCTATGACAGCGTGTTCATCGGCACCGCCGACTTCTACATCGGCAAGACGCAACTGGTCGACGGCAACTACCGGTGGATGCCCGTACACACCTTCGAGCAGGTGCTGTTCAAGAATCCGTGGTGAGCCTTCGGCGCGCCGCCGGCAGCCGCCTCCGGCGCGACCGACCGAATCGAGAAGACGGGAGGCCCGCGGCAGCCGCCGCGGGCCTCCCTTGTCTACCTCAGGAGAGGGACTGTACCGTAGGGACGGAAGGGCGAGGACGCCGGCCCCGGGGCCGGCGCGGAGGGGAGACAGGATGACCTCAGCGCCTCGCGGTCTGGAGCTCCAGTCGCCGGGCGGGTTCGTGTTCGGTCACGGCGCGGGCGATCCGCTCGCTTGAGGAGGCTCGCATACCGCTGGTCTCCTCGGGCCGTCGCTTATCTGACAGTCGTGGCTCTGCGAGTGAGTTCGTGTAACGCCGATATCAGGTGCCCGACAGTCCTGCCCATACGTGATCGTCGCCTGATGCCGGGCCTCCGGCGCGGGGTGGCCCCCGGAGTTCGACTGGTGATGAAACAAACCCTTGCCAAACAACGATATCGGTATATCATTCTGTGTACATATCTTCGGGAGGTGGCTTACAGCGACAGTTGTGTTCGTGCCAGCCGGCGCTAGCCGGACCGCCGACGAAGTACTCGTCTCGACGCCAGGGGGGCGTGTGAGTACATTCACGATCACGGCGCTGAACGGCGTCTCATACGCGTTCATCCTCTTTCTTCTCGCAGCCGGGTTTTCCCTGACCTTCGGCGTCATGGGTGTCCTCAACCTGGCTCATGGCGCGCTGTACGTGCTCGGCGCCTACTTCGGCCTCGCTGTGATCGCCCAGCTGGACCAGTTCTGGCTCGGCGTCGTCATCGCGGCCCTCGGTACCGGACTTCTCGGCCTGGGGATCTATTACCTCTTCCTTCGTCACCTGTACGACAAGGTGCCGGAGCAGGCGGTTCTCACCATCGGGCTGGGCTACGCGATCGCCAACATCATCCTCTGGGTCTGGGGCCCATTCGCGAAGATGGGCATGACGCCGTCGGCGTTCACCGGCGTCGTGCGAGTCGGGACCTTGGCCTTCCCCATCTACCGGCTCGTCATCATCGTCATCGGCCTGCTCGTCCTGGCTCTCTTGTGGTGGATGCAGGACAAGACCCGCGTCGGCGCGATCATCCGCGCCGGCATGGACAACAAGGAGATGACGCGCAGCCTGGGCATCAACTACGGCGTCGTCAGCACGCTGGTGTTCCTGTTCGGCGCTGCGCTCGCCGGGTTCGCCGGCATCCTCGGCACACCGATCCTCGGCGCCTACCCGTCCATGGGTGACGCGCTTGTGCTGCTCACCCTGATGGTCGTGGTGGTCGGCGGCACCGGTTTCATCCAGGGCACCATGCTGGGCGCCCTCATCATCGGGCTGCTCGATACCTTCGGAAAGGCCTACGTGCCGTCGGTCGCCCTGTTCACGTCCTACGTGATCTTCATCGTCGTTCTGCTGGTCCGCCCGAGCGGGCTCATCGGAAGGAAGGTCTTCTGATGGCCACGCGGCCCGTCGACCTGCTCCTCGGCCGCCTGATGCGGAAGGCTGTCGCTGCGCCTCCCGTCGCGGCGGAGGGGAGCCGGGCCCTGGCGCTGTTCAAGGCCTGGCTGCCGGCCCTCGTCATCCTGCTTCTTCTCCTGGTGCTGCCGTCATTCGTGCCGTCGTACATCCAGAGCCTCGTCACCAAGATGATGATCTTCGCCCTCTTCGGGGTGAGCATGAACATCCTCTGGGGCTACGGCGGCATCCCGACCTTCGGCCACGCCGCCTTCTTCGGCTTCGGCGGCTACGTCTGCGGCATCCTCATCATCCACGGCGGCATCGCCAATTTCTGGGTCAACCTCGTCCTGGTCATGGTGATCACCGCACTGCTCGGCGCCGGCCTCGGCATCCCTGCCTTCCGCGTCTACGGTGTGGGGGCCTCCGACAACCCGATCTACTTCCTGTTGGTCACACTCGCCTTCGGGGAGTTGCTCGTGCGCGTGGCAATCTCGGCGCGCTCCCTTACCGGGGGATCCACCGGCCTCTCCGGCATCCCCTACCCCGACCTTGGCATAGGCGTCTCGATCAACTCGTACAGCTACTACTTCCTCGTGCTCGGCATCGTCGCCGTCTGCCTGCTCGTGATCTACCGCATCGTCAACTCGCACTACGGCTACGCGCTCCGGGGGATCCACGACAACGAGCGGCGTATGCAGGCGCTCGGCTTCAACACCTGGCTCTACAAGTACACCTCGTACATCATCGCCGGCATGTTCGGCGGCGTCGCGGGCTGCCTGTTCGCCTACTTCGGGGGCACGATGGTCCCCAACAACATGGGCATGGCGATGACCGACATCGTCTTCCTCATCGTCATCCTGGGCAGCGCATCGGTGTACTTCGGCCCGGTCATCGGCGCCGTCATCGTCGTCGGGGTCGATTACCTTGCGAGCATGTACATGCCGGAACGCTGGCCGCTCATCATGGCTGCCATCATCGTGGTGGTCATCATGTTCATTCCGCAAGGTGTCGGCGTGCTGCTCCTCGACCTGTGGAGGAAGGTGTTCCATGGCAGCGCTGCTTGAGGTGAGTGGCCTCTCCGTGCACTTCGGCGGCCTCGCCGCCGTCAAGGACGTCACGTTCAGCATCGAGCCCGGCGAGAGGCTCGTCATGATCGGCCCGAACGGGGCAGGCAAGACGACGCTCTTCAACCTGCTCACCGGCCAGCTCAAGCCGTCCGGCGGCAAGGTGCTCTTCAAGGGCCAGGACATCACGCATAAGCCGGTGTATGCCCGCACACAGCTCGGCATGGCCCGCTCGTTCCAGATCACCAGCCTGTTCCCCAACGAGACGGTGCTCACCAACGCGCTCATCGCGCTCCAAGGGACGCGCGGCGGTCGCTACCGGATGTTCGGTGTGTTCACTCGCGACAAGGTGCTGCGGAGCGCGGCCCAGGAGTTGCTCGAGTCCATCGACCTCTGGGACAAACGGAGCGAGACGGTGAGCTCCTTGGCCTACGGCGAGACGCGCAAACTCGAGATGGGGCTCAGCCTCGCCAGCTCACCGGACCTGCTGATGCTCGACGAGCCCAGCTGCGGTCTCACGCCGACGGAGAGCAAAGACATCACCGAACGCATCAACACGCTCGGGAAGAAGATCACCGTGCTCATGATCTCCCACGACATGGACCTCGCGTTCGGCGTGGCGGAGCGCATCATCCTGCTGCACTTCGGAGAGATCTCGTGTGAGGGCACCTGCGACGAGATCCGCGCCAACCAGACCGTCAAGGACATCTACATGGGCTCGCACAAGGCGAGCACCGCGGGCGGGTGAGCGGCGATGCTGGAGATCAACGACATCCACACCTGGTACGGAGACAGCTACGTCCTCCAGGGCGTGAACATGGAGGTCGGAGACGCGACGGTGGTCGCGCTCCTGGGCCGCAACGGCATGGGCAAGACGACCACCATCCGCTCGATCATCGGGCTCACGCCCCCGCGCAAGGGCAGCATCAAGTTCAACGGTACGGAGCTCGTCGGAATGCCGCCCAACCAGATCGCGCGCACGGGGATCGGCCTCGTGCCGCAGGGCAGGATGATCTTCCCGTCCCTGTCGGTCGTGGAGAACCTCACGATGGCGGCTCGCACGGGCGACAAGAAGGATCCGTGGACGCTGGAGAAGGTGTACGAGACCTTCCCTCGCCTCAAGGAGCGCGCCAAGAACAAGGGCAACCTTCTCAGCGGCGGCGAGCAGCAGATGCTCACCATCGCCCGCGCACTCATGACCAACCCGGACCTCGTCATGCTCGACGAGCCGTCGGAGGGGCTGGCGCCCATCGTCGTCCAGGAGGTGTATCGGACCATCGAGAAGCTCAAGGCGGCCGGCCAGTCCATCCTTCTCGTCGAGCAGGACTTCGGCATGGCCATGAGCGTCGCCGACTACGCCTACATCATGAGCAAGGGCTCCATCGTCTACGGCTCCGAGCCGCAGGAGCTCATCGACAATGAGACCGTGAAGACACAGTACCTCGGCGTCGGAGGTGACGGCGAGCTCTGACGAGGGACTCGATGCGCTGCGGAAGCGGCGCTCCATTGGTGGCAAGCAAGGGGGAACGAATGACCTACCGCAAGGTGTATCTGATGATTTTCGTAGCTCTGCTCGTCGCCGTCGCGGCGGCGGCACTGAGCGCCTGCGGCAACGCGACCGACCCGGCCGGCGACAGCCGGGAGTCGACGGAGGCGTCGCCCGCGCCGGCCGCCACCGGCGATCCGTTCATCTTCGGCTTCGACGGCGGCTTCACCGGCTTCATGGCCATGGATGTGGAGCTCGCCGAGAAGGGCATCTTGACCAAGCTGGACATGATCCAGAACCAGTGGATGGGCCGGCCCGTTGAGTACAAGAAGGCGGACAATGCGTCCGACCCGGTCGTCGCCGTGGACAAGGCGCGCCAGCTCGTGGAGAGCGACGGGATCCAGTTCATGGCCGGCCCGATCTTCTCGCCCTCCGCAGCGGCTGTGACCGACTATCTCGCCAAGGCCGGCGGCATCCCGCAGTGCTCGATCATCGGTCAGCCGAGCGACAACCTGAAGACGGCGAACGGTCTCGCAGTCATGCCCAACGGCCTCTACGGCTCTCAGGGTTACTACTTCGGCAAGTACACGGGTGAGCAGCTCGGCTACAAGACAGTCAACTGCATCAACTACGAAGACACCGCGGCGCGCCAGCTCCAGGCCGGATTCGAGAAGGGCTTCGCGGAGAGCGGCGGCAAGGTCCTCGACACCAAGTACGTGCCGATCGACACCGTCGACTTCAGCTCGTACCTGACCACTCTCAAAGACGCCGACGCCACGTACTTCTGGGTGTTCGGCAACGGCGCCGCACCGTTCGTGAAGCAGTACAACGACTACGGCCTGACGGCCCCGTTGATCACGCCCATGGCCGGCAACTTCAGCGAGCCACAGCTGGCGGACCTTGGCCAGCTTGGCGTCAACATGGTGGGCTGCGACTTCTACGCTGCGGAGCTCGACACCCCGGCCAACCAGGAGTTCGTCGACGCGTATATGCAGCTCTACCCCGGCGAATACCCGCCGGAGCAGGCATTCGGTGGTGCACAGGCGGTCGATGTCTTCCTCCAGGCGCTCAAAGCCACGAACGGGGACTCCTCTCCAGCTGCGCTGACCAAGGTCATGTCCACACTCACGTGGGAGGGCCCGACGGGCAAGGTCACGCTCAAGCCGTACCAGGGCGCCTTCATCCCCGTCCGCGACTTCTACATGTTGAAGGTGCAGCAGGTCGGCGACCGAGTCGCCTGGGTGCCGGTCTTCACCTACGAGCAGGTCGAACTGGGCGAATAGACCACCACCACGGCGAGGCCTCTCTCGCCCGGTGCGTGACGATGGACGGGGGCCTCACGACCCAGTCTCGTGAGGCCCCCGTCGCGTGAGCAAGGGAGGCGCGCCGCGATGACCGGCCGCTACGACAGATACATCATCGACGACCCGAACCTGGTCCGGGACCTGGCGCACCACGACTTCAGCGCCGTCAGCGGGTTCAGCTACCCGGACCCGGTCTATCTGGACGAGGACCTGTGTCCTGAAGCCAAGAGCTGGCTCGACATCGTGTGGGTGTGGGACAAGACCGTGCCGGCGGAGCTGCCGGGACTACACTCGCACCCGTTCCCGGAGATCGTGCTGCTGGTCGGGTCGAACCCCCGCGACTTGCGCGACCTCGGTGGTGAGGTCTCGTGGGGTATGGGAGAGGGAGCGGAAGCCGAGCGGTTCACCCTGACGCACACCACCGCCATCTACGTGCCGGCGGGACTGTCTCACGGCCCGCTCGTCTACGAGCGCGTGGACCGGCCGATGCTCAACATCGTCATCGGCCTCAAGACTGGCGAGTACCTCTAGATGATTGATTCCACGCCCGCAGCCTCAGGCGAAGTAGCTGACCAGAGAGCGGCTCGGACGACCGAGCCGGTGGTTGAGGCTGATGCAGGCGGCCAGGCAGAGGAAGCGCGAGAGGATACGCTCGCGCAGGCCCGCCA
>CAIYOD010000016.1 GCA_903927755.1 uncultured Thermoleophilia bacterium
AGCGGCTCGCCGGTCTCGACGACGTGCACGTAGCGGCCGAACAGCTCGGTGGTTCCCGCCGCCGGGTGCCGCCCGAGGAGGGGCAGGCCGATCAGCTCATCGTAGGGGAGACGGTTAAACTCGCAGGCGGCCTGGTTGGCGTCGGCGAACACGAAGTCGATGATCGTGCCGGCCTGGTCGCGCGCGGCCTCCAGCACGACGTGCGGGTCGATGAGCGTGTCCAGGGTCGCCCGCAGGCGCTCTTCCGAAGCGGTCAGGGCATCCTCAGCGAGCACTTGGTCGTGGACGTCGCGCAGCACCGTGACGAAGCCCTCGGGGGCGCCCGCTCCCCCCAGGCGGGCGCTGTGCAGCTCGAGCCAGCGCTCGGAGCCGTCCTTGCAGCTCAGCCGCGTGCGGAGAGGGATGTTCTCCCCCGAGCGGGCGCGTTCGAACGCCGCCGCCAGCGCCGCCGCGTCGCCTGGGTGCCGGAGCCTCGTCGCCTTCCTCCCCACGATCTCCTCCGGCGTCCAGCCGAGAATGCGCGTGATTGCCGGCGAGACAAACTCGATCAGCCCGTCGGAGGCGATGCGGGCGATGATGTCGGCCGAGCCCTCTGTCAGGGCGCGGAGCTCCTGTTCGCTTTGACGGAGAGCACGCTGGGCTGCGACCTGGGCGCTCACGTCGACGATCTGGGAGATGAAGTAGCGGACCGTGGCCGCGTCGTCGCGTACGCACGCCACCGACAGGTCGCCCCAGACCACAGCCCCGTCGGGCCGAAGAAAGCGCTTCTGCAGGCGGTACGAGGGGATGCGCCCGCGCAGCACGTCGTCGACGAGACCGAGGTCGACCTCGAGGTCGTCCGGGTGCGTGAGCTCCTGCCACGTGGCAGCCTTCAGCGTCTCCGTGTCGCGCCCGAGCATCTCGCAGAGGGCCGGGTTCACGTTGAGAAAGCGGCCCTGCGGCGAAACCAGGCACATGCCGATCGCCGAGCTCTCCATGGCGAGGCGAAAACGCTCCTCGGATTCGGCTGCGGCCGCGCTGACGGCATGGCCGGCTGCGGCCGCGCTGACGGCACGGCCGTCTCCGGCCGACATCACCTGCTCCCTCTCCGTCGGCTCACTCATCGATGCCCCTCCGCTTCACCACGCCGTGGCCTCTGGCATACCCGCCGCCACCTGACTCGTACCAAGCCCGGGCGCGCATCTCAGCGCCGGCTCCTGAGCCACATCGGGACAACTGGCGCCCAGAGCAGAAACAGGACCGCCACCACGATGATGGTGGTCCGTGGGCCGAGCAGCGGCACCACGGCCACGGCAACCACGGCCCCGAGCACCCGCGCCGTGTTGAAGCCCAGGTCGATGGCGGTGAACACTCGTCCGCGGTAACGGTCCGGCACCGCGCCCTGCGCGAGCGTGTCCGCGGGCACCCGTGTCCAGCCGTAGGAGCCGCCGAGGGCCACCGCGCCGATGGTGAGCGTGAGGGCGAGCGCATCGGCCGCGACGACGGCGGGGAGGAGGGCCACAGCCGCGAGAACGAAGGCCACGCCGATGAGCAGCCGGTTGGGCATGAGGGAGCGCAAAGCTCCCGCCGTCAGGAAGCCGAAAAAGACACCGATGCCGCCGGCCGCCACGAGCCCCGAGAACGAGAGGAGACCACCGCCGAGATCCTCCTTGATGACCACGAGGACGGTCGCGATGACCATGACCTGGAGAAGCTGACCGACGGCCACCGTCAGCACCGGCGCAAGGGCGGCCGGCGTGCGGCCGATGCGGCGGAAGCCGTCGGCGAGATCCGCCATGACCGCCGCCAGATCGCCGCGCAGCGCGCCGGCCTCCATCTCTGGCGACAGGGCGCTGGAGAGGCGCGCGCTGACGGCTGCCGTCGCCGCCCACATCACCCCCGTGAGGGCGATCACGGCCCCGGTGCCGGCGGCGCTCGCGATGAGGCCGCCGACGGTCATGCCGCCGAACAGGGCCACCGTCCCC
>CAIYOD010000017.1 GCA_903927755.1 uncultured Thermoleophilia bacterium
GAAGGTGCCGTAGCGCACCACGTCGCCGGTGTGCGGCGCCTCGATGCAGGTGGTGCCCTCCACGAAGATGGCGACGTGGTGGCTGAAGCTCGCGTTGCCGAAGAAGATGCAGTCGCCCGGCTTGAGGTCCGAGAGGGGGACCGGCGTGCTCGAGCGCTGCTGGTCGGTGGCGCCGTGGGACATGCCGATGCCGATCTTCGCGTAGACGTACATGACGAGGCCGGAGCAGTCGAACCCGCTGGGGCTCGCGCCGCCCCACACGTAAGGCACGCCGAAGTACTGCTGTGCGAGGGCGACGATCTCGGGATGCCCGGGGCTGTTGAGGTCGACAGGGCCGGGGATAGGGCCGCTGTAGCCCGTGAGCGCCAGCTGCGCGCGCAGCTTGGCCTGGTACTTGAGCTTCTTGATCTGCTTCTCGATCTTGCCGGTGAGGTCCTGGAGGTCGCCCTGAAGGGCGATGAGCTCGTTCTTCTGCTGCTCCCGGTCGGCGACGAGCCGCGTGGCCGTCTTCTCGTCGGCCTCGAGCCGGACGCGCCGGTCCTTGATCTCACGCTTGTACGCGGCGATGGCGTGGACGGTGTCGACGTCGCTGTTGCCGAGGCGCTCCATCATGTCCATCTGGCTGATGAACTCGTCGAAGTCGTCGGCCTCGAAGATGATGTCGACGACGTCGACGTCGCGCGCCTTGTACAGGTTGACGGCGCGCTGGACGAGCTGGTCGTTGGCGGTGCCGAGGTTCTTGCGCGCCGTCTCGAGCTGGCGCTGGTTCTCTTCGATCTTGGCGCGCACGGCCTCGAACTGGGCGGTGGCCTGGTTGTATTTCTCCACGGCGATCTCCGACTGCGTGGAGACGTCCGAGAGGCGAGCCTGGACGATCTTGAGGCGCTCCTTGGCCTTGGCGACGGAGCCCGCCGCCGGTGCGGCGGGGGCCGCGATGAGCATGAGGGCCACGACGCCGAAGACGGCGAGGGTGGCGACCTTGATGAAGTTGCTGCGTCGGTTCACTCGGCTCTGTCCTCCGGCGTCACGCCTGTGGAGTGACGCACGGTCGCTTACCTTGGTTCGGGGTGAGAACGTATTCGTGCCTGAAGGCGCGTTCCCTACGCAAGCAGGGGAACGCGCCTTCAGGCACGCGGTAGATCAGGGTCGGCCGCCGATCCAGGCGCCACCGATGGAGCCGTAGCTCACCACGGCGCCGGTGTGCGGGGCGTGGATCATGCTACCGCCGCCGACGTAGATGCCGACGTGATAGCTGTAGCTGGCGCTGCCGAAGAACACGAGGTCGCCGGGCTGCAGCGCGCTGATGGGCACCGGGGTGCTGGAATGCTGCTGATCGGTCGCGCCGTGCGAGAGGCCGATGCCGATCTGCGCGTAGCAGTACATGGCGAGACCGGAGCAGTCGAAGCCGCTCGGGCTGGCGCCGCCGTACACGTAGGGCACGCCGAGGTAGCGCTGGGCGATGCCGACGACGGACGAGTGACCGGAGCCGCCGGGGTCGACGACCGTTCCGCCGCCGCCTCCGCCGCTGCTCGTCCCGCCGCCTCCGCCGTCCTGCGCCGCCGCTGCATCCGCGGCGGCCTTGGCCGCGGCGGCCTGCTGCGCCTGCAGGCGGTTGATCTCCGACTTGAGGCCGGTGGTCATCTGCTCAAGCTTGCCCTGCAGGCTCTCGACCTCGGCCTTGTTCTCGGCAGCCGAGGCGACCAGCTTGGCTGCCGCCTTCTTGTCCGCGTCGAGCTTGACCCGGCGGTCCTTGATGTCCAGCTGGTAGGCGCCGATGCTCTTGACGGTGTCGACGTCGCTGTTGCCCAGCCGCTCCATGAGGTTCAGCTGGGTGACGAGGTCGTCGAAGCTGTTGGCTGCGAACAGGACGTCGACGACGCCGACGTCACGGGCCCTGTACATGTCTTCGGCGCGCGTGGAGAGCTGCTCGTTGGCGACCCCGAGGTTGTACTGGGCTACCTTGAGGAGCCGCTCGTTCTCCTTGATCTGCCCCGTGACCGTGTCGAGCTGGCTCGAGGCCTGGTTGTACTTCTCCACCGCCACGTCGACCTGGTGGTACACGTTCTGCAGCTTGGACTGCACCTGGCGCAGCTGTGCCTTCTTGCTGCTGACTGGGGAGGCGGACGCGGAGGAGGCGAAAGCGAAAGCGAGAAGGAGGGTGCCGAGAAGGACAGAGAGGGTGACGCACCGTCGTTTGCCGTTCACTGCATCGCCTCCTTTTGGGCGTCTTGCAGGTGCAAGCGCCCTCGTTGAGGTGAGCCCGCACGCATGCTCTGCACTCACCAAGCTCAAGTACGAGACCTTAACATCCGCCCGGCGGCCTGACAACCGGCCGGCCCGCCGGGCGGAACCGTTTGGAGCGGGCCGCCGCGCGCTTGCGCGGCGGGCGCCCGAAGGCTCGTCGCGCGTCTTGGTCAATCGCCGCGCGCCTGGCGCACCGTGCCGCGCGGCGTCGGGCGCGGCCACATCTGCTTGAGCGACGCGATGAACGCCTTGTTACGCTCGTCCCGGCGCCAGTTGCGGATGATCGCCATGCCCCACCAGTGGAACAGCAGCTGCTTGGTGAACTGCAGCGTGAAGATGTAGCCGAGCCAGGTGCGGAGCGAGTAGAAGCGCATGTAGCCGCGGAGCACCTCGATCTGGAGCTCGTAGGGCGTCATGCGCGCCGGCTCGAACACGACGTGATGGGCGTCGTAGAGCTCCCAGCGCTTGTCGAAGATGCGATCCGCCTCGTCGAACTGCTGGAACTGGAGCGTCCCGGGGAGGGGGGTGAGGATGTTGAGCATCACCGTGTCGATCTTGTTCTTGATGGCGAAGGCCACGGTGTCGCGGACGGTCTGGACATCGTCATCGTCGGCGCCGAGGACGAACATGCCGTGGCTCTTGATGCCGTGGTCGTGCAGCACCTTGATGGCCTTCTCGATGTCTGCCACCGTCTGCGACTTCTCGAACCGGTCCAGCGTCTCCTGGTTGACCGACTCGAGGCCGAGGTACACGAGCTGACAGCCCGAGCGGCGCATGAGGTCGAGCAGTTCGGGGTCGCGGACCACGTCCGTGCGCACCTGGGCGGACCACGGGATGACGAGATCCTCGTCGATCATCATCTGCAGCAACTGCTTGAGCCGCTTGCGGTTGGCCGCCATGTTGTCGTCGTAGAAGAAGATGCGCTGCGGGCGTTTGTCCTTGAGCTCGGCGACGACACTCTCGGCGCTGCGGAAGCGGTATTTCTTGCCGAACATCGCCGTCACCGAGCAGAAGGTGCAGTCGAAGGGGCAGCCCCAGCTGGTCATGATCGGCATCGTCGTGAGCTTGTCGCTGCCGACGAGCAGGCGCAGGTCCGGGAAGGGGAGCTCGTCGAGGTCGGCGAGCGCCTCGCGCGGCGGATTGTGCACCGCGACCCCGTCGCGCTTGAACGAGAGGCCGGTGATGGTGTCGAGCTCGCGGTCGCCTGCCAGCGCCTCGATGAGCTCGAGCATCAGCTGCTCGCCGCCCTCGCCGCGGGCGACGTAGTCGACGTGCTCGAGCGCCTCGTCGGCCATGAAGGTGACGTGTGACCCACCGATGATCACGGGGATGCCGCGCTCGTGCAGGTCCTCGGCGAAGTCGTAGGCGGTCGTGGCCGTCGAGGTGGTGCTGGAGAGCCCGACGAGGTCGGACGAGTTCACGTCGTCCCAGTCGATGGGCGCCATCGTGGGGTTGTAGACGAGCACATCGTGGCCGTGCTCCTTGAGCTTGGCGGCGATGATGGGCAGCCCGAGGCGGGGAAGCAGGACCTTGGCCCAAACATGCATCCCGGGCGGTTCGGGCTCGATGAGGCGGATCTTCATTTCGCTCCTTGGAACAGGGAGGGGACCGGAAGGTCGTCCCAGTGGGTGGCTTGAGGATGGCCGGTGTGCCGGCGCCGTGTCTCAGACCATAACGTAATACTTACGTTCACATCAAGCGTCACGTCGACATGCCGCCGCGCACTCACTGCTCGCGTTCCTTCTGCTCGCGCTCGAGGAGGATGTCCTCCGGGCTGCGGAGCACGAAGGCGAAGGCGGCGTGGGCGACGACGACGATGCCCCACGCCCCGACGGCGATGATGAACCACGGGAAGCCGCCGCCGGCGAGCAGCCAGATGACGAACAGGAAGACGCTGATTGCCGCCCAGACGATGAGATCCATCCAGAACCACTGGCGCCGGGCGATGCGAACCGCCTCGCGCTCGCGCAGGGCGGCCTTCCCGAACTCATCCATGCTCTGCTCCTTCTTCGAGGATGGCTGCGATGTCGCTGCGCGTGCGTGTGAGCGCGGCGTCGATGCTCTCGGCCTGTTCCGGGCTCAGGTCGATGCGGCGTGGCAGGCCCAACTGGAAGCGGTCGAGCAGCCTGCCGAGGGTGACGCGCGGACGCCGCGCGTGTGCGCGACGGGAGATGTCTCGCCAGTCGGAACCCAGGTCGCGGCCGTCGAGCTCGGCGGTGCCCGCCGCGGTGAGCCGGTAGACGCGCAGGCCCTCGCGCTCGTCCGACGTGATGAGGCCGGACTCTTCGAGGGTCACCAGCGCCGGATAGATGGCGCCGGGGCTCGGGCGCCACTGGCTGCCGACCCGGCGCTGCAGTTCCTGCATGATCGCATAGCCGTGCCCCTCGCCGAGCGAGGCGATCACGGAGAGGAGAGCCAGCTTGAGCTCTCCGCGGTTGAACACGCGAGTCATGGGCGGGTCCGGGTGGTGGGGTGGGTGGTGGTCGCGTCGGTGAGCGTGCCGCCGACGTGCACTGACTCGAAGATAACGTAATAGTTACGTTGTCGTCAATCCAGAAGGCCCGGCATGACCGTGCCGCCGCCAGGGAGCGAGCGCCGGCGGTCTAGAAGAGTGAGCGGAGCGCCTGACCGGCGAGGTAGCAGCCGGCGGCGACGAGGCCGGCTGCCGGCAGCGTCAGGACCCACGCCGTGACGATGTTGCCTGCCACTCCCCAGCGCACTGCGGACAGCCGCTGGGTGGAGCCGACGCCCATGATCGCCGCCGTGATGGTGTGCGTGGTGGACACCGGGAAGCCGAAGTGCGTGGCGAGCTGGATCACGCTGGCGGCGGCGGTCTCCGCCGCGAAGCCGTGGATGGGGTCCAGCTTGATGACCTTGGACCCCAGCGTGTGGATGATCCGCCATCCGCCCGAGTAGGTGCCAATGGCCATGGCGAGGGCGCATGCGATCTTGACCCAGAGCGGGATCTCGAAGGCGTCGATCTGGCCGCTGGCGAACAGCGCCAGCGTGATGATGCCCATGGTCTTCTGGGCATCGTTGGCGCCGTGAGAGAAGGCCATGAACCCCGCGGAGATCGGCTGCAGACGGCGGAACCACTTGTTCACGGGCGCCTGCTGCCGTTTGTGCACCATCCAGATCAGGGCCGTCATCAGGACCCAGGCCCCGACGAAACCGAGCACCGGTGATCCGATCATCGGCAGGATGACCTTTTCGAGTACGCCGCCCCAGATGACGCCGTCGACGCCGGCCGAGGCGATCATCGCGCCGATGAGGCCGCCGAACAGCGCCTGCGACGAGCTCGACGGGATGCCGAAGTACCAGGTGGTGAAGTTCCAGACCACGGCTCCGATGAGGGCCGACATCACGACCGGCAGCGTGACGAGGTCGGTGTTGACGAGGCCTTCGCCGACCGTCTTGGCGACGCCGGTGTAGAGCAGGGCCCCGAGGAGGTTGAGGCCGGCGGCCATGAAGACGGCGACGCGTGGAGACAGGGCGCGTGTCGACACCGAGGTGGCGATCGCATTGGCGGTGTCGTGGAAGCCGTTGGTGTAGTCGAAGACGAGCGCCGTGATGACGATCGCGATGAGGAGGACCACGCCCGCCCTCGAGTCAGTTGTGCTTCAGGACGATGCTTTCAATGACGTTGGCGACATGCTCACACTCGTCGATCGCCGCCTCGAGTATCTCGTAGATGTCTTTCCACTTGATGATGTCCGTGCACTGCATCCCGCCGTCGAACAGGCTCGCCATGGCGTCGCGCAGGATGCGGTCGCCGTCGTTCTCGAGGCTGTTGATGGCGATGATGCGCTCGTCGAGGCCCTTGGGCTTCTCGAGGTTGTCCATGCACTCCTTGAGCAACGGCGTGGCCTGGGCGATGACGTCCGTCTGACGCCGCGCCTGCTCGGTGATCTCGCCGACGCGGTACAGCATCACCATGTCGGCAGCGGCCTCGATGTTGTCGAGGATCTCATCCGTGGTGGCCACGAGGTCGTAGATGTCCTCACGGTCGATGGGCGTGATGAACGACTTGTTGAGCTTGCGGATGATGTCGTGGACGATCTTGTCGCCGACGTGCTCGTGCTCGAGGATGGCCGCGGCCACGCCCTTGCGGTCGCCGTCGTTCATGAACTTGACGAGCAGCTGAGCGGCTGCGTCGAGGTTCGCGGCCAGTTCTGAGAACAGCCGGAAGTAGTCGTGTTCCTTGGGAACCAGACTGAGTTTCACACGGGCTCCTTTCCCCTACCTGCCCTGTGCCGCGCGTAATGCTATACGGATTGAAGCGGGGCGCAACCCCCGCTCGCCCCCCATGCGTTGGCTCCTCCACAAGCGCCTCGTCGCGTGCGTGGACACCGGCGACCCGGGCGACGTAGTCAGCCGAGGCGACGGCCGGACGGCGGGAGGCGAAAGGTTCCATCCGATCGCGCCGTTAAGAGGACGCAGGACCACATCGACGCCATGACGACCCACAGGACCAAGGAGGTCGTGGAAATGAAGAAGCTGCTCCTCATCGTCATCGTCGCCGCCCTCGCGCTGACGCTCGTGCCGCTGGCCGTCGCCGGCGGGCCGGGCCATGGAGGGTGGAAGCACGGCAAGGCCAAGTTCAACCTGGTCGGCAAGGTGACGGCGGTCGACGCGACTGCCGGCACGGTGACCATCAAGGTCAAGGCCGGCACCAAGACCGTACGCGCGTTCCGCGGCCAGGAGGCCACCATGGGCTTCACGGCGGCGGCGAAGATCTGGCTGCTCACCGATCCCAAGGCCACTGCCATCGCCGTGGGCGACGTGCCCGTGGGCGCCAGGGTGAAGGCGCGCGGCGTCATCGATCGCACCGACCCGGCTGATCCGGTGTTCACCATCAAGAACCTCAAGGTGCATCCGCTGCCGGTCGAGGACCCTGTGCTCACGCCGTAGGCACGCGGGACCGGCTGCGGGCGCCCCCGGCGAGTGTGAAGCTCGCGCCGTTTCGGTAGAGTGCTCCCCGATGGGAGCCGACCACGATGCATATTTCGACGAGGTCGAGGCGCGGTTCGAGAACGCGCACGACCTCGACCTCGGGCTCGAAGAGGAGTTCCAGGTCCTCGACCGGGAGACGCTCGCGCTCACCGGCGCCTTCGAGGTGCTGCGCGACTCGGCGCCGTCCCGCCTGCGCGAGCGCATCGCCGGTGAGCTGCTCACCTCGGAGATCGAGATCAGTACGCCGCGCACGCTGCACTTCGGGCAGGCGGCGAAGCAGCTCCTGCTCAACCGCGCCGAGCTGTTCGCCCACGCGGACGCCCAAGGCTACGCTCTCGGCTCCACGGGCACGCATCCGTTCTCGGGCTGGAAGGACCAGCAGATCGTCGACACGCCGCACTACCGGCTGGTCGAGGAGCGGCTCAAGTACGTGGCCTGGCGCAACAACACCTGGGCGGCGCACGTGCACGTCGGCGTGCGCGGCTGCGACCGCGCGGTGGCCGTCTGCGACGCACTCCGCACTTACCTGCCTCACCTGCTCGCCCTCTCCGCCAACTCACCGTTCATCGAGGACGTGTGGACCCGCCTGCACTCGGTGCGCACGCAGACCTTCGTCCGCATGTTCCCGCGCTGCGGCATCCCCGACGTCTTCGGTACCTGGGCTGCGCACCGGAGCTTCTACGAGGAGCTCGTCGACACCAACTGCATCCAGGAGTTCACGCAGATCTGGTGGTCGGTGCGGCCGCACCACCGCTTCGGCACGGTCGAGGTCCGCATCTGCGACGCGCAGACCGAGGCGTGGGAGAGCCTGGCCATCTCGTCGCTCACCGTGGGACTGATCGCTCACCTCACGCGGATCTACGACGAAGGCCTGCCGCTGCCGATCCTCGAGACGCGGTACGTGGAGGAGAACCTGTGGCGGGCCATCCGCTATGGGCTCGACGGCAAGCTGGTGGACTGGGCCATGGGCGAGGAGTTGCCGGCGGCCGACGCGGTGCGTCATCTCGTGGAGCTGGCCGCGCCCTATGCCGACGCGATCGGCCTCAGCCCGCACCTCGCCGACGTGGAGCGCATGCTGCGGGACGGGAACGGCGCCCAGCAGCAGGCTCGAGCTCACGTCGAGGGTAAGAGTCTGCTGGAGGTATTCGCCGGCACGGTGGCCGACGCGCATCGCAGCTCGGTGGCGCCCACCGTCGACACGCAGGGAGAAACGAGATGAGCGAACCGAACGAGCGTGGCCGGGTGGTGTCGGACGAAGAGCGGGCGCGGGCGATGCTGGAGCAGCTCAAGAGTGTGCACGCGGTCGACATCGGCCGCGACATGGTCATCGCGGCGGTCAACTACAGCTACCCGAAGCTCGGCCTCTCGGACGAGACGCGCGCGGTCCGGGACCTCGACGACGTGCGCGTCTCCATCGAGCTGATCCGGGCGATCCTCGAGGTGCTGGAGCGAGAGCACGCCGGAGAGAAGACGAGCGACCTGCACGACACGCTCGCACAGATGCAGCTGGCGTACGCGCACGCGGTGCAGCTGGCCAATGCCGAGCGCGCCGCCGCCGCGGGCGAGCCCGACACGTCGGCCGCCGCGACGGAGCCTGCCGCGGACGTGGCGGCATCGGCGGAGGCGGACGAGGCGGCGGGCGACGGGGCATCGGCGTACGCGGACGTGGCGGCGGACGCCTCTGGCCCGCGGGGAGAGCCGGTGATCGAGAAGAAGCCGACGGCCGGCAAGAAGGCGCCGGCGAAGAAGAAGCCGGCCGCGAAGAGAAAGCCGGCCACGAAGAAGAAGCCGGTCGGCGACGGCTGACCGGCCTGCGTGGCCGAGCTTCCGGCGTCAGGTCCCGGAGAGCTCCCAGAAGCGGGACTCGTCGAGCTCCTCGCCGGGCTCGACGCAGATGAACTCCTCGTCGTGCGGCCCCGCGACCAGCTTCTCGAGGAAGCGCAGCGAGCCTGTGAGATCCTCCAGCGGCAGGTCGTAGAAGCGGCTCACCGTCTCCAGGTATTCTCGCTTGTCCTCGAGTCCCGTGACGCCGGGCGTCTCGATGATGGCAAGCCGCGTGTAGTGCTCCATGATGAGCCGCGCCACGTAGGCCGCCTTCTCCTCGCCGTACTTGGGGACGATGGCGAGGTACTCCTTGTACGGATCGTCGATGAAGTCGACCCACCCGCGCGTGTAATAGTACGTCCCGGGCTGGGCGCCGTGCTCTTCGAGGTACCGCGCCCGCGAGCCCAGCAGCAGGGAGATGCAGTCGTCCGCGGCCGGCAGCACCAGGCGGTGCTCTCCGCCCTTGAGTCCGACGGTGCCGTTGCTGCAGCGGGCGCACGAAAGGTAGATGTCGCAGTCGCCCGGGGTGCCGTCGATGCGCTCCTGGAGCGCGGCCCGCAGCCGGTCAGGATAGTCGTGCAGCGCGCCGTCGACGAACTCGACCTCGAGGCCGCGGCCGTCGCGCTCGAGCACGGCCTCGATCTCGTTGCGGAGCACCTCACAGCTGACGATCTTCGGCGGCGGCGTCATGCCCTCATGGTAACAGGACCATCCCGGTCCTGTCGCGCGGCCGACTCTGTCGCGAGAGCCGCGGTCGCTTGCCCGGAAGGGGCGCGGAGACGGCCGGTACGTGTACGCCGCGAGGCGCCCTGCGGTAGCATTGGCCTCTCGCATCCCGAGCAGACATCGTCGCGCGCGGCCTCCTGACGGGTCCGCGCGCGCTGCGACCACGAGGAGGACCAACGTGAGCGTCAACAAGATCCTTGTCGCCGGCGCCGGCCAGATGGGCGCCGGCATCGCCCAGGTAGCCGCCGTCGCCGGCCTCGACGTCGTCATGATCGACGTCGCCGACGAGTTCATCGCCCGCGGCATGGCCGGTATCCAGAAGGGCCTCGGCCGGCTGGTCGACAAGGGCCGCATGGAGGCCGACGCTCGCGACGCCGCGCTCGCCCGCATCACCACGAGCACCGACATGGCCGCAGGGGCCGACGCCGACCTGTTCATCGAGGCCGCACCCGAGTCCATGGACATCAAGCAGGGCCTGTTCGAGAGGGCGGACGCGACGCTGCGTCCCGACGCCATCATCGCCAGCAACACGTCGAGCCTCTCGGTCGGCAAGCTGGCAGCGTTCGTGACCGGCCCGGCCCGCTTCGTCGGCATCCACTTTTTCAACCCCGTGCCGATGATGGCGCTGGTCGAGGTCGTGGTGGGCAAGGAGACGAGTGACACGACCGTCGCCGCCGCCCGCGCCTTCGCCGAGGCCGTCGGCAAGACGCCGATCACCGTCACCGACTCACCCGGCTTCGTCGTGAACCGGATCCTCTTCCCGATGATCAACGAGGCCGCGAACGCGTACCACGAGAAGGTCGCGACCGCCGAGGACATCGACACGGGCATGAAGCTCGGCGCCAACTGGCCGATGGGGCCGCTGGCTCTCGCCGATCTGGTCGGGCTCGACACCACCTCGGCGATCCTCGAGACGCTGGAGCGCGAGCTCGGCGACGCGAAGTACAAGCCCAGCCCGGCGCTGACGGAGCTCCGCGACGCGGGCAAGCTCGGCCGCAAGACGGGCTCGGGCTTCTACGACTACGGAAAGTGACACCGCGGTGAGTCCGCTCGAGCGCGGCTACGTCCAACTGTATACGGGCGACGGCAAGGGCAAGACTACCGCCGCGCTGGGTCTCGTGCTGCGCGCGCTCGGCCAGGGCCTGCGGCCGGCCGTGCTGCAGTTCATGAAGGCCGACCCGAACTGGGGCGAGATCGTCACGCTCAAGAGGTTCGGCGTACCGGTGCAGCAGTGCGGGCTCGACCACTGGGTGCGCGCCGGCAAGATCCCGGCCGAGGACCGGGCGGCGGCGGTCGAGGGCTTCGACCGCGCCAGGGCCCTGGTGGAGAGCGAAGACTTCGACGTGGTGGTGCTGGACGAACTCGTGACCGCCGTGTTCTTCGAGCTCGTCCCGCTGAGCTCCGTCCTCGAGCTCATCGCCGCCAAGCCGGCGGCCGTGGAACTGGTGATCACCGGTCGCCGCGCGCCCGATGAACTCGTCGCGGCAGTCGACCTCGCGACCGAGATGCGGCCGCTCAAGCACTACTACGACGCCGGCGTCCAGGCGCGGCCGGGCATCGAGTTCTGACGGAGGCCGTGCCGTGACGCACACGCTCATCTATCCGCACACCACCGTGCACAACGCCGCCGGGCACCTCGAGATCGGCGGCTGCGACGTCGTCGACCTCGCGCGCGAGTTCGGCACGCCGCTGTTCATCTACGACGAGCAGACGCTGCGCGACCAGTGCCGCGCCTATCACGCCGCCTTCGGCGCGCGCACGGATCTCTACGAGATCGTGTACGCGAGCAAGGCGTTCAGCTGCCGCGCGATGGCGGAGCTGGTCGCGCAGGAAGACCTGTCGCTGGACGTCGCCACCGGCGGCGCGCTGGCGGCCGCCCGCGCCGCCGGCTTCCCGGCCGGGCGCATCTACTTCCACGGCAACAACAAGTCGCCGGCGGAGATCGAGGCCGGGCTCGACGCCGGCATCGGCCACTTCGTCGTCGACTCGTTCGAGGAGATCGAGCGGCTGGAGGCGGCCGCGGCCGTCCGCGGCCGCACCCAGGACGTGCTCGTGCGCGTCACGCCGGGCGTGCGCCCCAACACGCACGACTTCGTCCAGACCGGCCAGCAGGACAGCAAGTTCGGCTTCGGTCTGGCCGACGGGCGCGCGCACGAGGCGGTCGGCCGCCTCAAGGACGCGCCCCATCTGCAGCTCGTCGGGGTGCACGCGCACATCGGCTCGCAGATCTTCGAGCTCGACTCGTACCAGCGGGAGGTCGAGGTGCTCTTCGTCGCCATCGACGACTGGCGCCGCGCTTTCGGCTTCGAGTGCCGCATCTTCAACATCGGCGGCGGCCTGGGCATCCGCTACATCTCTACCGACCAGCCCAGCTCCATCGCGGAGTTCGCGGAGATCGCCGTCACCGCGGTGCGCGCCGGGGCGGAGAAGCACGGCATGCCCATGCCGAGGCTGTTCGTCGAGCCCGGGCGCAGCATCGCCGGCAAGGCGGCCGTGACCGCGTACACGGTGGGGACGGTCAAGGTCATCCCCGGCGTGCGCACGTACGTGGCCGTGGACGGCGGCATGAGCGACAACCTGCGGCCGATGCTCTACGACTCCAAGTACGAGGCGATGCTGGCGAACAAGGCCGAGGAGCCGGCGACGGACGTGGTCACCATCGCCGGCAAGCACTGCGAGTCCGGCGACGTGCTGGTGCGCGACGTGCACGTCGCGCCGCCCGAGCCGGGCGACGTCCTGGTCACGCCGAGCACCGGCGCCTATGGCTACGCGATGGCCAACAACTACAACGCGCAGCCGCGCCCGGCCGTGGTCATGGTCGGCGGCGGCCGGGCGCACGTCATCATCGAACGAGAAACCTGGGACGACGTGCTGCGTCTGCAGCGGCCGCTCGCCCCGTGACCCTGCGGACGCGGAGGGGACCAGAGTGGACAGCATAGGCATCGGGCTCCTCGGGTACGGCACCGTCGGGTCCGGCGTGGGCAAGCTCCTGAAGAAGAACGCCGAAGACATCACGCTCGCCACCGGCAAGCAGGTCACGCTGAAGCGGGTGCTCGAGAAGGACCCGGGCTTCACGCACCCGGACCTCGAGCCCGGCCTGGTCACGACGCGGATCGAGGACATCCTCGAAGACCCGGAGATCCAGGTCGTCGTCGAGCTCATCGGCGGGACGGGCGCGGCGCTCGACTTCCAGCTCCGCGCCCTCAGGGCAGGCAAGAACGTCGTGACGGCCAACAAGCAGCTCCTGGCGCAGCACGGCGCGGAGCTGTTCGCCGCGGCGGAGGAGAGCGGCGTGCACCTCCGCTTCGAGGCCAGCGCCGTCGGCGCCGTCCCGGTGATCAAAGTCCTGCGCGAGTCCCTGGTCGCGGCCGAGGTCAAGACCGTGTTCGGCATCGTCAACGGCACGACCAATTACATGCTGAGCGAGATGGCCGAGACCGGGGCCGGGTACGACGACGTGCTCGCGGAGGCCCAGCGGCTCGGCTACGCCGAGGCCGACCCGACCGAGGACGTCGGCGGCAAGGACGCCGCGGCCAAGATGGCGATCCTCAGCTCGATCGCCTTCCACAGCCGCACCGGCCTCGACGACGTCCCGTACGAGGGCATCACCAAGGTCTCGTCCACCGACATCGCCCATGGCGTGCGACTCGGCCTGACCGCCAAGCTCCTCGGCGTGGCCAAGCTCATCGACGGGCGCATGAACGTGCGCGTCTACCCGGCGTTCCTCCCGAAGTCGCACCCGCTGGCCGGCGTGGCCGGGGCGTACAACGCCGTGTTCCTGACCAGCGACGCGTTCGACGAGATCATGCTCTTCGGCCCCGGCGCGGGCAGCGTCCCGACTGCGTCTGCGGTGATCGGGGACGTCATCTCGGTGGTCAACACGGTGAAGGGCAGCTTCGTGCAGAACTGTCTCTGCTACAAGGACGTCCCGTTCTTCCCCGACGACGACATGGTCTCGAGGTTCTACCTCAGGTTGAGGGTGAACGACCAGCCGGGCGTGCTCGCCAAGGTGAGCGCGCTGTTCGGCGACCACGGCGTCAGCATCCATTCCATGGTTCAAGAGGGCGGCGGCCAAGAGGCCGAGCTCGTCCTGCTGCTGCATCCGGTGCGCGAGGCGCAGTTCTTCGCCGCGCTCGACCAGATCAGCGCCCTGCCGGACGTGCACGGCGACCCGGCGGTCATCCGCGTTGAAGGCGAGGAGAGGAGACAGCATGACTGACAAGAAGGGCCGGATCGGCATCCTCACCGGCGGCGGCGACATCCCCGGGCTCAACCAGGCCATCCGCGGTGTCACGCTGCGCGCGCTCAGCGAAGGCTTCGAGGTCGTCGGCATCCGTCGCGGCTGGGCGGGGCTCATCAACCTGGTCCGCGACGCCGGCGCCGACAACAGCGAGTGGATCCTGCCGCTCGACAAGGGCATCGTCGAGCGCTATGCGTACTCCGGCGGCACCTTTCTGCACTCGTCGCGCACGCGCCCGAGCACGGTGCCGCTGAAGGACGTTCCGGCGCACCTCAAGGACAAGTACACCGCCGAGAAGAACGACCTCACGGACGAGGTGATCGCCAACCTGGAGTTCCTCGGCATCGACTATCTGGTGCCCGCCGGCGGCGACGACACGCTCAGCTACGCCGTCGAGCTCGGCCGCCGCGGGTTCCCCGTCGTCGCCATCCCCAAGACCATGGACAACGACGTCCCCGGCACCGACTACTGCATGGGCTTCGGCACCTGCGTCAACCGCACCATCGCGATGGCCCGCCAGGTCACCAGTTCGGCCACGTCGCACGAGCGCATCGTCGTGCTCGAGGTCTTCGGCCGCTACGCCGGCTTCACGGCGCTGCTGCCGACCTTCGCCGGCGCCGCCGACCGCTGCGTGATCCCCGAGGCCGAGTTCGACATGGAGAAGCTCGCCGAGCTTCTGGTCGCCGATCGCAACGGCCGGCCCGAGGGCTACTCGGTCTGCATCGTCAGCGAGGGCGCCATGCCGTCCGGCGGTGAGATGGTGTTCATGGCCGGCGAGAAGGACATGTTCGGCCACGCCAAGCTCGGCGGCATCGGCCAGAACGTGAGCAACAAGATCAAGGAGCTTGCCCCCAAGTACAACGGCGGCAAGAAGATCGACATGATCAGCATGAACCTGAGCTATCTGGTGCGCAGCGGCGCGCCGGACGCGATCGACTGCATCGTGCCGACCGCCTACGGCAACCTCGCCGTGGACCTGATCCTCAAGGGCGAGACCGGCCGCATGGTCGCGCTGGCGAACGGCCGCTACGGGTCGGTGCCGATCGACGAGGTCGTCTCGACCAAGAAGGTCGTCGACGTCGCGCGCTGCTACGACGCGGAGCGCTTCCGTCCCAAGTACGACGGGCTGGCCGGCCTGCCGCTCATGGTGCTCGGCGGCTCCGCGTGAGCGACGCCGGCCGAAGGATCGGGCCGTGCCGGCCGGGGAGGAGGGGCTGATGCGCAAGCGCGTGCTCCTCGTCCCCGACGGCATGGCCGACGAGCCGCAGGCGGGACTCGGCGGCAAGACGCCGCTGGAGGCCGCCGCGACGCCCGTCATGGACGGGCTCGCACGCGGCGGAATCTGCGGCCTCGCCCAGACGGTCCCCGACGGCATGTCGCCGGGCAGCGACGTCGCCAACCTCGCCGTGCTCGGGTACGACCCGGCCGCCGTCTTCAGCGGGCGCAGCCCGCTCGAGGCGGCCAGCCTCGGCGTCGAGCTCGGACCCGATGACGTCGCCTACCGGCTCAACCTCGTGACGGTGGCCGGCGGCCTCATGAAGGACAACACCGCCGGCCACATCGCAAACGACGATGCCCGGCGCTGCATCGCGGCCGTGCAGGCCGAGCTGGGTAGCGACGCCTACGAGTTCCACGTCGGCGTGAGTTACCGGCATCTGTTCGTCTGGCGCGGCGGGGCTGTGGTGCCGTGCACTCCGCCGCACGACATCCTCGACCAGCCGGTCGACGGGTGTCTGCCCGGGGAAGCGGCCGGCGTGGCCGGCGACGGCTCACCGGCGGCGGAGCTCACGGCCCTCCAGGGTCGCGCGAGCGAGGTGCTCGAGCGCGTACGTCCGGGCACGAGCGCCTGGTTCTGGGGCGAGGGCACGGCCCCGAGGATCTCGCCGTTCCGCGACCACTTCGGCCTGAGCGCCGCCGTCGTCGGCGCCGTCGACCTCGTGCGCGGCATCGGGCGGCTCGCCGGGCTCGACATCGTCGACGTGCCCGGCGCCACCGGAGGCCTCGACACCGACTACGGCGCCAAGGCGCGCGCCGCCGTCGAGGCCCTGGCCGATCATGACCTGGTCTGGGTGCACGTGGAGTCGCCGGACGAGGCCGGCCACATGGGCGACCTGCGCGAGAAGGTCCGCGCGATCGAGCTCGTGGACGCCGAGGTGCTCGCACCCATCATGGCCTGCGGCGCCCGCCCCGGCGTGCTCGTGGTCCCGGACCACCTCACGCCGGTGCGCACGCGGACGCACGCGGCCGGCCCCGTGCCGTTCGCGATCAGCGACTCGCTGCCGGGCGTCGGTGGCGGGGGCGCCATGGCCTACGGCGAGTCGCAGGCGGCGACGACCGGCCTCTTCGTGGAGAACGGTCCTGCACTGATGCGGCTGTTCCTCGAGGCGACGGGGTAAGAACCGGCCGGCGGCGCCGCTTCCGGCGGCCGCCGGCAAGCACGAGCCAGGGAGGCGGTGGCTGCGGCGGTGAGCTCGTCCCAGGAACAGCCAGAACGGCAGCCCTCCGGGCGGCAGGCCGCCGCGCGCGAGCGCGCGGCGGACGAGCCCGTCGTCACGACGACGAGCGCGGAGCGCTACGTCATGGGCGGCGGGCGCGCGTCCCGGCTCGCGATCAAAGAGGGCGACCTCTTCCTCTATACCAACGAGCTCGGGCAGGTGCCGGGGACCGAGAACTCGGTCCTCGGGCTCTACTACCGCGACACGCGGTACCTCAGCCGCCACGAGCTCACGATCGCCGGCCGCCAGCCGGTGCTGCTCAGCGCCAGCGCCGACCGTGGCTACTCGGCGACGGTGGAGCTCACCAACCTCGAGGCGCGCACCGCCGACGGGCGCACGCTGCCGCAGGCGAGCGTGCACGTGCGCCGCACGCGCTTCGTCTCGGACCGGCTCTACGAGCTCCTGCGCGTGCAGAACTACCATCAGCTCGCGGTGGAACTCGTCATCGACCTCCACTTCGACGCGGACTTCGCCGACCTGTTCGAGGTCCGTGGGAGCCGCCGCCGGCGGCGGGGCTCGCGACTCGCGCCGCGGATCGCCGACAGCGCCCTGACGCTCTCCTATCTCGGACTGGACGAGGTGACGCGGCAGACGATCATCCACTTTCACGATCGCCCGGAGTCAATCAAGCAGGGCAGGGCGCGGTACCGGCTGCGTCTGCCGGCCGGCGGACGCGCCGTCATCCGCTACGACGTCCAGGTCGTGGGACCGGGGGCGCCGGGGGAGGCCGGCGGTGAGTTCAACGCGCGCCTCGGGGCGCTGCGGCACGAGCACGAGCGCTGGGAGTCTGAAGCCACCGGCATCTTCACCGACAACGACCAGCTGAACCGGGCGCTGCGCCGCGGGCAGGACGACCTGCGCCTGCTGTCGACGGTCATCGACGGTGACCGGGTGCCGCTCTCCGGGCTTCCGTGGTTCGTGGCGCCCTTCGGCCGCGAGATGACGTTCGTGGGTCTCGAGACCCTGCTGCTCGACCTCCGCTGGGCGCAGTCGGCGGTCTCGTTCCTCGGGCGCCGCCAGGGCACGGTCGACAATACGTTCCGCGAGGAGCAGCCCGGCAAGATCATGCACGAGCTGCGGCGCGGCGAGCTCGCGGCGGTGCGCGCCGTGCCGCACACGCCGTACTACGGCTCGGTGGACGCCACGGCGCTCTGGCTGCTGCTGGTCGCCGAGCTCGCCGTGTGGACCGGCGACCTCGACGGGTTCGAGATGCGCGCGGCCGCCGTGGACGCCGCGCTCGGCTGGATCGACGGCCCGGGCGACCCCGACGGCGACGGCTTCGTGGAGTACGAGCGCCGCTCGCGCGTGGGCCTGCGTAATCAGGGCTGGCGCGATTCCTACGACGCCGTGGTGCACGACGACGGCGCCCCGGCCGAGGGACCGATCGCACTCGCCGAAACCCAGGGCTACGTCTACTACGCCAAGCGCCGTCTGGCGGCCGTGTACGGCCAGCTCGGCGACGTGGAGCGCGCGGAGCGGCTGGCGCAGTCCGCCACTCGGCTCAAGCGCTCCTTCAACGAGCGCTTCTGGATGGAGGACGAGGGCTTCTACGCCATGGCGCTCGACGGGCAGAAGCGTCAGGTCCGGTCGGTCTCGTCGACCATCGGCCACGCGCTGTGGTCGCGGATCGTCGCGGAGGAGCACATCCCGGACGTGGTGCACCGCCTGATGGCTCCGGACATGTTCACCGGCTGGGGCATCCGCACGCTCAGCAAGGACACACGCTTCTACAACCCGGTGAGCTTCTACAACGGCAGCGTGTGGCCGTTCGACACCGCGCTCATCGCGAACGGCCTCAAGAAGCACGGCTACGTGCAGGAGGCGGGCCGCCTCGCCTGGGGTCTGGTGGAGGCGGCCACCGCGCACGAGTACTCGCGCCTGCCGGAGATGTTCTGCGGCTTCACGCGGCAGGCGGTCGACCGGCCGGTCTCCTTCCCCATGGCCTGCTCTCCGGACGCCAATTCGGCGGCCGCCCTGTTCCTCGTCCTGCAGTCGATGCTCGGCATCTACGCGCAGGCCGAGGAGAACATCGTCTACGTGCACAATCCCGTGCTGCCGCGCTGGCTGGGCGAGGTCACGCTCAGCAACCTGCGCGTCGGCCGCACCACCATGCGCCTGCGCTTCCGCCGCGAGGGGGCCCAGACCAGCTTCTCCGTGCTCGACAAGCAGGGTCCGGGGCGTATCGTGGTGGTAGAGTGACGCCTCACGGAGCGTCGGGGGGACGAGCGCAGTGACCGAGCTCACCATCGCCCACATCAGCGACATCCACGCCGGGTCGCCGTACTTCGTGCCGAGCCTCATGGATCGGGTGGTCATCGAGCTCAACGAGCTCAAGCCGGACATCGTCCTGTGCGCCGGCGACCTCACCGAGATGGGCTTCCGCCAGGACTACATGACGGCGCTCGAGTACCTCAAGCGCATCGAGGCGCCGCTGGTCGTCGTGCCGGGCAACCACGACTCGCGCAATGTCGGCTACGTCCACTTCGAGGAGCTCATCGGGCCGCGCGGCAACTCGCTGATGATGGGCGACGTCGCCATCGTGGCGCTCGACTCGAGCGAGCCGGACCTCGACTACGGGCAGATCGGCCGGGCGCGCTACGGCTGGCTGCGCGAGCAGTACGCCCGGCCCGCCGCCTTCCGCATCTTCATGCTGCATCACCACCTGCTGCCGATCCCCGGCACGGGGCGCGAGCGCAGCATGGTCCTCGACGCCGGCGACCTTCTCGAGGTGCTGCAGGAGTGCCGCGTGAACCTCGTACTCTCCGGCCACAAGCACGTTCCGTATGCGTGGCGGCTCGAGCACCTCTTCGTCGTCAACGCCGGGACCTGCTCCTCCCTGCGTCTCCGGGGCAACACCAAAGCGTGCTACAACCTCATCCGGATCGAGGGTGACCGGGTACAGGTGGCGCGCAAGTACCCGTTCCACGGGGAGGAGACGCTCATCGACTTCGTGCCCTCGACGGGGTCGTTCGACAAGTACATCTGCCCCGTGCCTCAGGAGGAGAGCAGATAGACACTCGCCTGCCGCGAGCCGTCGTGCTCGTCGACGGCGAACACTACCCACCCGTGGTCGCGGCCGCCGTCGCGCGGCTCCGCGACGCCTACTCCGTGGAGGCCGGGATCTTCGCCGGCGGCCGCGAGAAGCTGCGCGGGGACTCCGGGAACGGCGACGGCGGCCCCGGCGACGGCCTGGCCGCCCTTGCGGCCGAGATCGGCGTCCCGCGGCTGGACGCCGTGGAGCCGCGGTCGGCATCCGCACACGAGGTGCTCGACGCGGTGCGGAGCATCCTGCGTACCGCCCGCGCGGATGCGCTCGTCGACCTCTCCGACGAGCCGGTCGTCGGCTACCGCGAGCGGTTCCTGCTCATGAGCGCGGCCCTCGCCGAGGGCGCGGCCTACGTGGCTGCGGATACCGAGGTGCGGCCGCAGGCGTTCGCGCGGCTCACGGCCACTCCGTCTCTCGCCGTGATCGGCACCGGCAAGCGCGTCGGCAAGACCGCCGTGAGCGGCTGGCTGGCGCGGCGGCTGGACGCCGCCCGGCGGGCGGACGGCGGCGTCGTCGTCCTCGCCATGGGCCGCGGCGGCCCGCCGGAGCCGGAGCTCATCCACGGCGGCGACGGGCTCGGCCCCGCTGAACTGCTCGCCGCCTCCCGCGCCGGCCGCCACGCCGCCAGCGACTGCTACGAGGATGCGGTGTTGGCCGGCGTGACCACCGTCGGGTGCCGGCGCTGTGGCGGCGGCCTCGCCGGCATGACCTTCGACGACAACGTGCGCGAGGCGCTGCCGCTCCTGGACGGTCTCGGCGCCGCGCTGGCCGTGATCGAAGGCAGCGGCGCCGTGGTGCCGCCGGTGGCCGCCGACGCCACGTTGTGCGTGGCCGGAGCGGCCCAGCCGGTCGACTACATCACCGGTTTCCTCGGCACCTATCGCCTGCTGCTGAGTGACGCTCTGCTGCTGACCCAGTGCGAGCCTCCCTTCGCCACGCCGGGCGAAGTGCGCGCCGTCACTGCGGCCGCGAGGGCCGTCAAGCCGGGCCTAGAGGTGGTGCCGACGGTGTTCCGGCCGCGGCCGGCGCAGCCGGTCCGCGGCCGGCGCGTCGCCTTCTTCACCACAGCGCCCGAGTCGGCCGCGCCGCAGCTCGCGGCAGCGCTCGCCGCGGATCACGGCGCCGAGGTGGTGCTGGTGTCCTGCGACCTCGCCGACCGCCGCCGGCTGCCCGAGGCCGTGAAGCGCGCGGCCGCCGAGGCCGAGGTGTTCCTCACAGAGATCAAGGCGGCGGCGGTCGACGTCGTCGCCGAGGGCGCCGCCGCCGCCGGCCGCGAGCTCGTGTTCTGCGACAACGAGCCCGTGGCGCTCGAGCACGACCTGGGCGCGACCGTCGACCGGCTGGCGGCGCTCGCCGGCGAGCGCTACGCCCGCGCCGCGGACGCGCCGTCCCGAGCTCGCGACGAGGGAGCGTGACGGTGGCCGAGCACCGCGACATCCCGCTCATCGACGAGGGCGACTACCAGGCGCCGTTCAGCAAGGGCCTCATGGCGCAGACGCTCATGTCGACCGGGCTGGCGCCCGAGCGCGCCTACAACGTGGCGGCCGCCGTGGAGCGGCGCCTGCGGCGCCGCGGGCCGGCGGCCCTCACCCTCGCCGATCTCCAGGAGATCGCGCGCGACCAGCTCGGGCCGGAGCAGGGCGACATCCTGATCGAGCGCTTCCGTCAGTGGCAGAAGCTGCGCCGCCTCGAAACGCCGCTCATCATCCTCATCGGCGGCGCCACGGGGGTGGGCAAGAGCACGCTGGCGACCCAGCTGGCGCACCGCCTCGGCATCACCCGCCTGATCGGCACCGACATGGTGCGCCAGACCATGCGCGCCTTCTTCGCTCCCGAGCTCATGCCCGCCATCCACACCTCGTCGTTCGACGCCGCCTCGGCGGTGCGCGTGCCGGTGCCGCGGGAGACCGACCTGAGCAAGATGGGCTTCATCGAGCAGACCAAGGCCGTCTCGGTGGGCATCGAGGCGCTCGTCCAGCGGGGCGTCGACGAGGCGCAGCGGATGGTGGTAGAGGGCGTGCACCTCGTCCCCGGGTACCTCGACACGTCGCGATGGGGGGAGGCGATCGTGCTCGAGTTCATGCTCGCAATCGCCGACAAGGAGCGGCACCGCAGCAACTTCACCGTGCGCGAGTGGGAGACCGGCGGCATCCGGCCGCTGCGGCGTTACCTCGAGCACTTCGCCGAGATCCGCCGCATCCAGAAGTACATGGTCGGGCGGGCGCAGGCGCTCGGCGTACCGGTCATCGACGGGCCCAGCCTCGACGACAATCTGAGCGAGGTGCTCGGCCTGATCTTGCGCCGCGTCGAGGAAGAGGGCGGCGTGGACGCGCCCGCTCGGAAGCCCGCGGCCGAAGGGGACGAGGCGACGGCGTGAGGCGGGCTCTTCAGTTTCGCCGCCACCGTCCGATAGACTAGGCGCACCCCCGGTCCACCGCTGCCGACCCAGGCGCGCAGCCGGATCACGTCCCACACCCGAGCCCCACGAGGTTACTGGGAATCTCTTGCGCGGTATGACATACTTGAAAGCGGAGCCCGCACGGACTCCATCTTCCATCGCACGTCCACCTTTACTCGTACGGCATCTCCCCATCGCGATCGCGCACCGCGTCGCACACAGGATGCCAGGAGTCCCGGGAGCCCATGAGCACTGAACAGACAGACCAGATGACCGTACCGAGCGAGCCGGCCGTGGAGACCGCCTCCGCTCCCGTCCCCGCCGCCGAGGCGCCCGTCGCCGAGAAGCCGGCCGCCGCAAAGCCGGCTCCCAAGCCGAGGGCGACCAAGGCCTCCAAGGCCGCGGCAGAGGCCAAGGCTGCCGCCGAGGCCGCCGCCGCGCCGGCGGCCGACAAGCCGGTCGATTCCGCGCCGGCTCCCGAGAAGCCCGCGGGAGCTCCCGCCCCCGCCCCCGCCGCCACGCCCGTTGACGCGTCGCCCGCGGCCGCCTACGCTCCGCCACCGGCCACCGGGGCCGCGCCGGCCACCGCCGACGCCCCCTCGGCCGAGCAGCCCGCCGGCCAGACGCAAGAGGCGCCGGCCGCCGACAGTCCCGCCGGCGACGGCGACCGCCAGCAGCAAGGTGGTCAGCAGCAGGGCGACCGCCAGCAGCAAGGCGATCGCCAGCAGCAGGGCGGCCAGCAGCAGCAGGGCGGCGGGCAGCAGCAACAGCAGCGCCAGGGCAAGGGCAAGAACCGCCGCGGCCGCGACAAGCAGCGACAGGGCGGCGGGGGCGGCGGCGAGCAGCAGCAGCCGCGTGACGATCGTCCCTCCATCCCGTGCACCGGCATCCTGGACGTGCTCCCGGACGGCTTCGGGTTCCTCCGCACGAACGGCTTCACCCAGGGCGACCGAGACGTCTACGTGAGCCTCAGCCAGATCCGCCGCTTCGGTCTGCGCCGCGGCGACGAGGTCGCCGGGCAGGTCCGCGAGCCCAAGGACAACGAGAAGTACAACGCGCTCCTCAAGATCGACGGCATCAACGGAATGGATCCGGACGCCGCGCGCCAGCGGCCCGTGTTCGAGAAACTCACGCCGCTGTACCCGGAGGAGCGCCTCCGCCTCGAGACCGACGAGCATGACACGGCGGCGCGCATCATGGACCTGCTGTGCCCCCTCGGCAAGGGCCAGCGTGGCCTCATCGTCTCGCCGCCGAAGGCCGGCAAGACCACGATCCTCAAGAAGCTGGCCAACTCGATCGCGGTCAACAATCCCGAGATCGACCTCTTCGTGCTGCTCGTGGACGAGCGCCCCGAGGAGGTCACCGACATGCAGCGCTCCGTCGTCGGCACCGTCGTGGCCAGCACGTTCGACCAGCCGAGCGAGAACCACGTCCAGGTCACCGAGCTCGTGCTCGACCGCGTCAAGCGCCTGGTCGAGATGGGCCGCGACGTGGTCGTGCTCCTCGACTCGATCACCCGCATGGCGCGCGCCTTCAACCTCAACACGCCGGCCAGCGGCCGCATCCTCTCGGGAGGCGTCGACAGCACGGCGCTGTACCCGCCGAAGAAGTTCTTCGGAGCGGCCCGGAACGTCGAGGAAGGCGGCTCGCTGACCATCCTCGCCACGGCGCTGGTCGACACCGGCTCGCGCATGGACGAGGTGATCTTCGAGGAGTTCAAGGGCACCGGCAACATGGAGATCCGGCTCGACCGCAAGCTCGCCGACAAGCGCATCTTCCCGGCCATCGACATCGAGCTGACCGGCACGCGCAAGGAGGAGCTGCTCATGGAGCCGGCCGAGGCCGCCGCCGTCTGGAAGCTCCGCTCCGTGCTGCACAGCCTCGACCCCGCCGCCGCCATCGAGCTGCTCATCAAGAAGACGCGCGAGACCAACAACAACGCCGAGTTCCTCAGCGCGCTGATCAAGAACTCGCGATAACAGAACGCGGCGCGGCTGCCGCGCCCATCCGCGGGCCCCTCGCGTTCGCCGAGGGGAGCGGTTCGGATGGGCGTGGGGTTCGTGGTATCATCCCGCTTCGGCCCTGCGCCGTGTCGCGTCACCACCGGGTTTGCTCCCAGAAGGGATCCGTTCAGATGAAGAAAGACATCCATCCGCAGTACGAAGAAGCGACCGTGCACTGCAGCTGCGGCAACACGTTCACGACGCGCAGCACCAAGAAGGAGCTGCACGTGGAACTCTGCTCGCAGTGCCACCCGTTCTACACGGGCAAGCAGAAGCTCGTGGACTCGGGCGGCCGCGTCGACCGCTTCAAGAAGCGTCTCCAGAAGAAGTCCGACGAGCCGGTCAAGCCGAAGGTCAAGGCCCCCAAGGCCGAAGCTCCCAAGCCTGAGCCGGTGGCCGTCGCCGCCGAGGTCGCACCCGAGGCCGCCGAGACGACCGAGTCCTGACGCAGAGATGGGCGCCGAGCTCCGCGTCAGCCTCCTTCAGCACACACCCGACCCGGATCGCGCCGTAGCGATCGCGGGTCGGCTCTGTTATGCGCCCGTGTCGGCCGCCGACCTCAAGCAGGAGATGAGCGACGACGACGTCGCCAAGCTCGTGCGCATACTGGTCCGCAGCGGGCACCACTCGGCCCTCGAGCACGCCACGTTCAGCTTCGCCGTCGACGGCGTCAGCCGCGCCTGCACGCACCAGTTGGTGCGGCACCGCGTCGCGAGCTACAACCAGCAATCGCAGCGCTACGTGAACTTCGGCGAGGGCGACAGCTTCATCGTGCCGCCCAGCGTCGCCGGCAACGCCGAGGCTGAGGCGGTCTTCCTCGAGGCGATGCAGAGCGCGCGCGTGGCCTACGACAAGCTGGTCGAGCTCGGCCTGGCCGAGGGCCGCACGCGGGAGAGCGTCCAGGAGGACGCGCGCTTCGTGCTGCCCAACGCCGCCGAGACCAAGATCGTCGTCACCATGAACGCGCGCGAGCTGCGCCACTTCTTCCAGGTGCGCTGCTGCAACCGCGCGCAGTGGGAGATCCGCGACCTCGCCTGGCAGATGCGCGGCATGGTCAAGGACCTCGCCCCCAACCTCTTCGAGGGCAGCGGTCCCGGCTGTCTGTACGGCACCTGCCCGGAGGGCAAGATGACGTGCGGCAAGCCCTACAGGGCCGAGGACGTCGACGGGCCGGCCGCCGCGCGTGGCTGAGGCCAGGCCGCACGGCGGCCGCTACGCTCCCCTGACATGACCCGACGCCTCGCCCTCATCGCCCTCGTGCTTCCCGCCCTGGCCGCGCGCCGCGCGCAGGTCGGCGGCCAGGCCGTCATCGAGGGCGTCATGATGCGCGGCGTCGACTGGTGGTCGCTCGCCGTGCGCCGTCCCGACGAGACGATCGGCCTCCATCACTGGCCGCTCGTGAGCTGGATGAAACGCTATCCGATCCTCAAGCTGCCGATCCTGCGGGGCGTCGTCGCCTTGGTCGAATCCCTCGCCATCGGCGTCCGCGCGCTCACCATCTCGGCCAACGAGTCACTGGGCGAGGAGGAGCAGGAGTTGGGCAAGAAGGAGATCGGCGTCACGCTCGTCATCGCCTTCGCCTTCGCCGTCGGACTGTTCTTCATCGCGCCGCTGTTCCTCACCGGCCTCATGGAGCGCTGGCTCGGCGAGGGCTTCCTCTTCTGGATGGTCGAGGGCTTCGTGCGTGTCGGCATCTTCCTCGCCTATCTCGCCATCGTCACCCAGATCAAGGACCTGCGCCGCGTGTTCGAGTACCACGGCGCGGAGCACATGAGCATCCACGCGCTGGAGCATGGCGAGGAGCTCACGGTGGCCAACGTCGAGAAGTACAAGACCCTGCATCTGCGCTGCGGGACGTCCTTCCTGCTCATCGTGCTGGTCGTCTCGATCTTCGTGTTCGCCGCCGTGGGGCGGCCCGTCTGGTACCTGCTCATCCTGAGCCGCGTCATCCTCATCCCGCTCATCGCCGGCATCAGCTACGAGATCATCCGCTTCGCCGGCCGCCACGAGAACAACCGGGTCATCCGCGTGGTCATGGCCCCCGGCCTGGCGCTGCAGTGGATGACGACCAAGCATCCGGACAGCGCCCAGGTCGAGGTCGCCATCGCCGCCCTCGAGAAGATCATCGAGCTCGAACCGCAGGATCGCCCACCGGTGAAGGGCGTGGAGGTCATGGCGTAAGCTGGGTCCATGGCCGCGATCGACGACCTCATCACCGAGATAGAACGCTCCTACGACGAGCTCACCGCCCAGCTCGCCGACCCCGAAGTGCTCGGCGACCGCGCCCGCTACACCGACGCCGCGCGAGCACACGCCGAGCTCCAGCCGGTCCACGAGCTCACGCAGCAGTACCGCGAGGCGGAGCAGACGGTCGCCGACGCCGAAGGCCTCCTCGGCGACGACGCGTCCGACGCCGAGATGCGCGAGTTCGCGCAGGACGAGCTCATTGAGGGTCGCAAGCGCGTCGACGAGCTCAGCGAGGAGATCCGCGTGCGCATGCTCACGCGCGACCCCAACGACGGCAAGGACGTGATCATCGAGATCCGCGCCGGGACCGGCGGCAACGAGGCCTGCATCTTCGCCGGCGAGCTCGCGCGGATGTACACGCGCTACGCCCAGGCCAAGGGGTTCGAGGTCGAGATGCTCTCCGCCAACGAGAACGACGACGGCGGCTACAAGGAAGTCACGCTCGGGGTGAAGGGCCAGGGCGCCTTCTCGATGCTCAAGTACGAGGGCGGCGTACACCGCGTGCAGCGCGTGCCCGTCACCGAGGCCGCCGGTCGCATCCACACCTCCACGGCCACCGTGGTCGTGCTGCCCGAGGCCGAGGACATCGAGGTCGACATCCACGCGGGCGATCTGCGCGTCGAGATCTTCCGCGCCCGCGGCCCCGGCGGGCAGAGCGTCAACACCACCGACTCGGCGGTGCGCATCACGCACGTGCCCACGGGCGTGAACGTCAGCTGTCAGGATGAGAAGAGCCAGCTCCAGAACAAGGAGAAGGCGATGCGGATCCTGCGTGCGCGGCTGTTCGAGCTCGAGCAGGCGAAGCAGGACCAGGAGCGTGGCGCGGCCAGGCGCAGCATGGTCGGCAGCGGCGACCGCTCGCAGAAGATCCGCACCTACAACTTCCAGCAGAACCGCGTCAGCGACCACCGCATCGGGCTCACGAGCCACCGCCTCACAGAAGTCATGGAGGGCGACCTCGACGAGTTCACCGAGGCCCTGGCCGCCGAGGACCGGCGCAAGCAGCTGGCGGCCGCCGGCGGGGAGTGACGGTGGCCGGCGCGACGAGCGTGGGCGACGCGCTCCGGGCGGCCGCGCCGCGGCTGCGCGCCAGCGGGTCGCGCTCACCGCGCCTCGACGCCGAGCTGCTGCTGGCCAGCGCCCTCGGCGTGCCTCGCGCCGAACTCTTCCGCGAGCCGGCCCGGGCGCTGCAGCCGGATGAGGTCGCCCGGTTCGAGGACCTCCTCGGCCGGAGGGTCGCCCGGGAACCCGTCGCCTACATCCTCGGCCGTCGCGCGTTCCGCACCATCGATCTCGAGGTGACGCCGGACGTGCTCATCCCCCGCCCGGAGACGGAGACGCTGGTCGAGGTCGCGCTCGAGGCGCTGGCAGCGATGCCGATCGCCGGGCCTGACCCCGAGGACGAGCCCCTGGCGCTCGACGTCGGTACCGGCTCGGGGTGCGTCGCTCTGGCGCTCGCCACGGAGGATCCCTTCGTGCGCCTCGTCGCCGCGGACATCGATCCCGGCGCGCTCGCGGTGGCGCGCCGCAACGGCTCGCGCCTCGATCTCGCGCGCCGCGTGGAGTTCGTGCTCTCCGACCTGTTCGCCGACGTCGGTGAGCGGCCGTTCGACCTCATCGTCTCCAATCCGCCGTACATCCCCGCCGACGAGTACGTCGCGCTCGAGCCCAACGTGCGCGACTACGAGCCGCGGCTCGCGCTCTACGGCGGCATCGACGGTCTCGACTTCTACCGCCGCCTGATCCCCGGCGCCGCGCTCCTGCTGCGCCCCGGCGGGACGCTGGCGCTGGAGGTCGGCGCCGGGCAGGCGGACGACGTGGCGGGCGTCATCGACGCCGCCGGCGCCTACGAGTCGCCGGAGCGGCGCAGCGACCTCTCCGGCGTGCCCCGGGTGGTCTTCGCGCGCCGCCGCGGCCCCAGGGCAGGGGACTGATGGGTCGCGCCGAGAAGGCGCGCGCGGTCGTCCTCAGCTCGCGCCCACTGGGCGAGGCCGACCGCATCGTCCGGCTCTTCACCCGCGAGCTCGGCCGCGTGGACGCGGTCGTCAAGGGCGTGCGCAAGACGACCTCGCGCTGGGGCGGGCGCCTCGAACCGTTCAACGTCTGCGATCTCGTGCTGCATCCGGGCAGGTCGCTCTACACGGTGACGCAGGCGCAGCTCGTCGACGTCTTCCTGCGCCTGCGCGCCGACCGCGAAGGGCTGACGGCGGCGGCGATCGTCTGCGAGGCCGCCGCCGGGCTGACCCCGGACCACGAGCCGGAGGAGCGCGTGTTCGCGCTGCTGCGAAACACCCTGCGTGAGCTGGACAACGGCATCTCCGGCCGCGCCGTCCAGTCGCCGCTCGTGCTGGGCGCGCTGCTCAAGCTCCTGTACGAGGCCGGCTACCTGCCGGTGCTCGACCACTGTGCGGCCTGCGGGTCGGGCGGCCGCGCGCTGGGCTTCTCGGCTGCGCGCGGCGGGCTGGTCTGCGGCGACTGCGTGGGGGAGGCGGTGCCGATCACGCCGGAGGCCATCGAGGCACTGGCGGACGCGCTGTCGCGCCCGCTGGCCGAGCTTCGTGGGGAGCCCGCCTCCGACGCGATCGGTGAGGCGCTGCGCGACGTGCATCAGCTCTATGCCTACCACACCGGCTCGCGGCTGCGCGCGCTGCGCATTGCCGGCGGCGGCTGAGAGACCGCACGGGTCTTCGGCGGCGGGGCGGGGAGCAAGGTGCGGGGCCCGAGGGGGTCAGGCGGCCCCGCGCGAACGCCGGGCGGGGAAGGGCGGGAGGCGACCTCCTCATGGAGGCGCCGGCCGCGATCGAGCGAGCGCGGCCGGCGCATCCCTGTCGGGCCGGCGCTCGCGTCGCTGTCACACCACCCGTAGGCGTTCGCGTCGCAGTCGCGCGGCCCTGACCGGCCCCTGCGTTCGCAGCCAGACCGGCTACTACGGAATGTACCCGCCGCGAGCCCCCGTGTGTATGGAACATCCGTCCGCGTGCTCCGGGACGAGGCCGCCTCTCGCGCACGGGGCCGCTCGGGAGAGAAGAGGGCGCCGGCGGGTGAGTACCTGCCGGCGCCCTCCGATCCTTCTCGTGCGGGGCGTCGCGGAGCACGCCCGCGGCCGCCTACCGGACCAGCCGCACGTCCGTGAGCGTGCGCACCGCCGGGATCATGCTGCCCTCACCGGCCCGGGTGCGGTTCACCACTCGCAGTGTGATGTTGCGGCCGAGGAACTCATTGAGATGCGGCTTGAGGAAGCGACCGGACAGCTCGAGCGACATCCGGTCGCCGATCCTGCACTCGACGACGTACTGCTGCAGCGCGCGTCCTCTCCAGACGTACTGCCCGCTCCGGAGCCGGAACGGCCCGACGTAGAACTGCTCGCCGTTCAAGTCGATCAGCATGCGGCGCTGGTTGAACAGCCGGGGGTCGTATCCGATCCTGCTGATCGTGAAGCGCGTCTGCGACGCCTTCCTCGGCGTCTCGACCACGACTCGGGCGCCACGCAGGTCGATGCGGGTCTTCGTCTGACGACCCACGTGGAGCGTGGCGTGCGCCATGCGCGCCTTTGCGGTCACCGGCACGGTCTCCTCGCCGAGCGTCTCGCTCCTGTGGGTCAGGGAGAGAGGGACGTTGCCGCCCGCGACCTGGAACAGGAAGTCGGAGGCGTTGCGCATGCCCGTGACCCGCAGGTCCCAAGTGCCGCCTGTCGCGTCGATGCGCACGTCCATCATGGAGTCGGCTCCCCAGGGCCGGCTGACGTTGACGGACTCGTTGCCATCCTGAGTCCACGCGTCGGCTGGCAGGGAGAACTCGGCATCGCTGAACGTGAGGCCCAGGTCGAGGCTCGCCGGGTCGATGCCGACCGTGAACAGCGCCGGCAGGTCGGCGTCCGTCATGCGGATGTCGCACCTCTGGCCGGAGCGGCGGACGACCTCGAGGCCGGCCGGCAGCACGCGCTTGAACACGGCGGTGACGCCGGCGCCGCCGCCGTCGCTCACGCTCACGCTCGTCTGGGCGGCGTCCGCATCCGCGATCGACACCTGGTCGCCGCTCGTCTCCCAGCGCACGAACCTGTAGCCGTCCGCCTCGTCGGCCGTGATGGCAGCCGAGCCGCCGACCGGGACCGCGGCGCTGAACGGCAGCTCGACCGTCGAGCCCGTGATGCCGGCATCTCCACCATCAGCGGGGTCGACCTGCACGGCGACGTCGCAGTCGTCCACGGCGCCGGCCACGGCGCCGGTCCTGGAGTACGGGGTCCAGGACGTGACGCGGTAGTCGATGCACCAGGGCCGCTGGTCGTTCTGCCCGGAGCGGAAGGCCTCGGGCACCCAGTACACGTCTGACTGGTTGGCCTGCAGCCAGAGGGCGTCGATCTCGAGGCGCTTGGCGAGCGTGCCGGTGGCGCCCTCCTTCGGCTGGTCGAGGCCCAGTGACACCTCGGTGTTGTCGGCGTGGCTGGTGCTGCTCTCGCTGGCGATGCCGCCGTGGATCTCCGCCTTCACGCTCCCGCCGGGCGCCTTGATCTTGCCGCCGAGCGAAGCGTGGCCCTCGATCGTGCTGCCGGTCTCCGCGCTCTTGGTGATGGAGTCCGTCTGCCAGCCGCCGCGGACGTCTCCGGCCAGGCTGACCCGGCTGATCTTCTCCCACTTCTTCTCGGCGCCGTCGAGGGGATCGCGGCTCCACAGCGGGTTGCTGAAGTCGGCGCTGCGGGCGTGTTTGCGCATGCCCTTGCTCACGGCGTCCGCGTCGGGGTTCACCATGTTGAACGGGTACGAGACGAGCGAGAGGTCCCCCGTCTTGTCGATGCAGCGGGCGGCGTAGACCCGCGACCCGGGGATGTCATGACCGAACATGTCCCGGCGCGAGTACAACTGCGCCTCGTAGTGCGGGCGCGAGCAGATGAAGTAGCCGTAGTCGGCGTTGTCCGAGTCCTCGTGTCGGAACTTGAACCCCACCTCGCTCGTCGTCGCCTTCATCTCGCTGTTCTCGTAGTCGAGGCCGAAGCTCACCGATGAGCTGAAGCCGAACCCGAAGGCTTCCATGCCCACGCTGGATGTGACGCTGCCCCCGATCTTCTTGGTGAGCTTGGTCTGCTGGCTGTTGCTCTTCTTGAAGGCGGTCTCGGAGCCCTTGAGGGCTCCGCCGCGGAAGTCGGAGTAGTTCCAGCCCTGCAGCGAGAACGGCGGGGGGCCGTAGACGACGCCTTCGAGGACCCACTCGCGGGGGTCGATGAGTTGCTCCAGCTCGACCGGGTAGCGGATCGTCCTGCCCTCGAACTGCTCCTCGGGGATGGGGATGAGCGTGTCGGACTTGAAGCAGCTCACCCACCCGCCGTAGTTGTCGCCGGACGCGCGCGCCTGGGTGCTGACGACGTACATGTACTGGTCGTTGCCCACGTAGTCGCCGTTCTTGAACTTGGCGTTGGGATCGGCGGCGGTCCAGGCCATCATGTCGACCGAGTCCACGTCGGGCTCGCGCTTCGCCGTGTCGTACATGATGTCCGCGCCCTGCGTCAGGGTGTGCCGGTCGAGGCTGTACTCGTAGCGCGCGACGAACTGGGCGCAGAAGCGGCCGTCCACGGCGCCGGCGTTCTGGGTGAAGACCTGGAGAAGGTCGCCGCCGGCGCTCCACGTCGCCGGCACGCCGCCCTGCACCAGGCGCACACCGCGTGTGCCGTAGAGCACGCCGTCGTCGACCTGGGCGCGGTACCAGTTGTCCTCGACCGCGATGCTGAAGTTCCGGCGGTGGGGGATGTCCTCTTCCCAGCTGATGCCGTTCCAGCGGAAGAAGCCGAGCTGCATCGTCGTCGTCTTCCACTTGCCGTACGCCTTGAAGCGGGTGAACGATGGGTCCGGCGTGCCGCAGACGGAGGCTACGGCCAGCCACTCCTTCCCCTCGTGCCAGATCGAGGCGACATCGAACGAGCGGATCTGATCGCTGCCATCGGCGACGGCGAGCACCTGCTGCTTGGCGTTGCTCACGTCGGGGCCGCTGGAGCGCGCGAGGTCGAGGTTGATCACCGCGTAGACGGAGTACGTCTTGCCGAGGAACGGGTTCAGCCAGGCGATGTAGAAGCGGCCGGCATGGGTGCCGACCTCGCCGAGGAACCGGCCCTGGTTGTCCGCCTCGAAGCGGAAGTGGTCCTGCCACCGCTCATAGGGCCAGGCGAACTGATGCTCCACGCGGTATTGCTCGCTGGCCTGGCGCCAGAAGATGGTGTTGCCGCCGGAGCTCTTGACGTAGAAGACCCACGCGTCGGGCGAGGGGGAGCCCACATCCGCGACTCCGAGGACGTGGCTGAAGTCCTCCCTGCCCAGCACCTTGAGGATGGTGCCGTTGCGCTGCGGCGGCTTGCCGTTCTCCGGAGGGAGAGGGAGTCGGTACGGGACCGCGTAGATCCCGTCGCCCTGCATGCGGTAGATGTACGGCTTGCCGTAGTGGGCCATGCCCACGTTGTAGGTGAAGTCGTAGGACTCGTCGGTCCAGGGGATGCGGCCGCGCAGGTCCCAGTAGGTCGCGCGGGCGTCCCAGTTGCGCTCGCCGCCGCGCGCCCCCACTTGGGGCGAGGCCGGCCCCGCCTCCCCGGCGAGCGCCGGCGCAGCCAGGAGCGCGAGCGTCACGAACAGGAGCGCCGCCGCGAGGAGCGCGGACAGCGCGCGTCCCGGCGGTGCCGCCGCGTTCACGCGTTGGTCCATGGGCGTCCGCAAGTGAGTCATGCCGCGTCCCTCCGTGATCGGCCCCTGCGCAGCGCCGGGCAGCGCCACGCCCCGGCCTCGCGCACACCCACGCGGTCCGGGTATGTACGAAGAGAACGGTATCCAGAAGGGCCGCACGTGAACCCTGTCCATCCGTCGGCTGCCGTGCCGCCCTCGCGCGTGATAGCTCTGTTGTTCGACTCTGTTCGCTGCTGTTACAATCGCGCTTCCGACCTGAAAGGACACGTGACCGACCACGCCCAGACCGCAGACGCCGCGACCCCCACGTTCCAGCAGATCATCGGCCGCCTGCAGGCCTTCTGGGAGGGTCAAGGATGCGTCGTCGTCCAGCCGTATCACACCGAGGTCGGCGCCGGTACGTTCAACCCTGCGACGTTCCTGCGCTGCCTCGACGCCCGTCCCTGGCGCGCCGCCTACGTCGAGCCGTCGATGCGCCCCGCCGACGGGCGCTACGGCGAGAATCCCTACCGCCTGGGCCACTACTACCAGTATCAGGTGGTCATCAAGCCGTCGCCGGCCGACATCCAGGACGTGTACCTGCGCTCGCTCGAGGCCCTCGGCATCGTCCTCGCCGATCACGACGTGCGCTTCGTCGAGGACAACTGGGAAGGCCCCACGCTGGGCGCCTGGGGCCAGGGCTGGGAGGTCTGGGTCGACGGCATGGAAGCCACCCAGTTCACCTACTTCCAGCAACTGGGCGGCTTCGACCTCGATCCCATCACCATCGAGATCACCTACGGGCTTGAGCGCCTCGCCATGTATCTCCAAGGAGTGGACAGCGTCTACGACCTCGTGTGGTCGCGCTGGGAGGAGGACGGCGCCGAGCACGTCGTCACCTACGGCGACGTCTACAAGGAGAACGAGCGCGAGTTCAGCACCTACAACTTCGAGGTCGCGGACACCGAGATGCTGTACCGCCACTTCCGCGAACACGAGGCCGAGGCGCTGCGCACCATCGAGGCGCGCCTGCCCATCCCCGCCTACGACCACGTGCTCAAGTGCAGCCACGCGTTCAACATGTTAGACGCGCGCGGCGTCATCAGCGTCACCGACCGCACCGCGCACATCGCCCGCGTGCGCGACCTCGCGCGCAAGGTCGCCGGCCTCTACCTGGAGGTCGTCGGCGACGGGCGCGAGGCGCTTTCTGAGGGTGAGGCGGACGCATGACCACGCTGCTCATCGAGATCGGCTGCGAGGAGCTGCCGTACAAGGTCTGCGAGTCGGTGATCCGTCAGCTCGAGGGCGCCCCGGAGCAGCCGGGCCTCGCGCTCTCGCTGCTCGGCGGTGAGCGCCTGCTCGAGGAGGGCGCGGCGGCCAGGGTCCTGGTGTCGCCGCGCCGCATCGCCGTCCTGGTCGACGGCGTACCGGCGGAGCAGCTGGCCCAGGTCCAGGAGTTCCGCGGCCCCAAGGCCGAGATCGCGTACGCCGCGGACGGCACGCTCACCAAGGCCGGCGCCGGGTTCGCGCGCTCCAAGGGTGCGGCGGCCGAGGACATCCGCCGGGAGGTGGTCGACGGCACCGAGTTCGTCTTCGTCAGCGTCGAGGCCGAGCGGCGCGCGGCGCGCGATGTCGTGCCCGAGCTGGTCGCACGCCTCATCACGGGGCTGCAGATCCCGCGCGGCATGCGCTGGGGCGCCAGGCCCGCGGGCGCGAGCGAGTACCTGCGGTTCTCGCGCCCCATCCGCTGGCTGGTGGCGAAGCTTGACGGCGAGACGCTGAGCGGCGCGTTCTACGGCCTGCACCTCGGCGAGGTCTCGCAGGGGCACCGTGTGCTCGGCTCACCGGTCGTGATAGCGACCGCCGGCGACTACGAGCGACTGCTCGAGGACCAGAAGGTCGTCGTCTCGCAGACCGAGCGCCGGCGGCGGATCGTCGACGGTCTCGACGCCGCCGCCGAGGAGCTCGGCGGCTCGTGGTCCGACCCCGGCGACGTGCTTGCCGAGGCGGTCTACCTCGCCGAGTGGCCGAGCGTCGCCCGCGGCACGTTCGACGAACGGCACCTGCGGCTGCCCGACGAGGTGCTGGTGACGGCGATGCAGAGCCACCAGCGTTACTTCCCCGTGCGCGACGCCGCGGGCAAGCTCATGCCGGCGTTCCTCTACGTGGCCAACGGCGACCCGGCTGCGGCTCCGCTGGTCACGCGCGGTAACGAGCGCGTGCTCGACGGCCGCCTGGACGACTCCGAGTTCGCCTTCGATCGTGATCTCGCCGAGGGTCTGCCCGCCATGGGCGAGCGTCTCGGCGCCGTCGTCTTCCACGAGAAGCTCGGCTCGCTCGCCGACAAGGCGAACCGGCTGGGCGGCCTCGTGGCCGCCCTGGCCTCCGGGCAGGGCCCGGGCACATCCGCCGCCGGCAACGGTTCGGGCGACTCCATGGCCGAGACCCTGCGTACCGCGGCCCGGCTCGCCAAGGCCGACCTCGTGAGCCAGGTCGTGATCGAGTTCCCCGTGCTGCAGGGCGTCATGGGCGGCATCTACGCCGAGGCCGGCGGCCTCGGCGACGCGGTGTCCCACGCCGTCGGCGAGCACCATCGGCCGCTGTCCGCGACGGCGCCGCTGCCGGGCACCGCCGCCGGCGCCCTGCTCGCCGTGGCCGACAAGCTCGACAACATCACCGGCGCCTGGGTCGCCGGCGAGAAGCCCTCCGGTTCGCGCGACCCCTACGGGTTGCGGCGCGCGGCCATGGGCATCGTGCGGATCTCGCTCGAGTTCAGTCTGCGCTTCCCGCTCGCCGGGCTCTTGACGGCGGCCGTCGACCAGTTCGAGTTGCAGGGCATCGAAGGCTTGGACGACGCGCGCCGCGCGACCATCGTCGCCGAGACGGCCGCCTTCGTGCGGGAGCGCCTGCAGGTACTCCTGCTCGACGCGGGCCTGCCGTTCCCGAGCGTCGAGGCCGCCATGGGTGCGCCGGCCGGCGACCTGCCGGCGCTGGCCGCGCGGGCGCGCACGTTCGCGGCGATGGCCGGCCGGGAAGTGTTCCAGGATGCCGTCACCGCCTACAACCGGTGCGCGGCGCTGGCGGCCAAGGATCCGGCAGCCGGGTCACGCGCCGTCGACCCGGCCCTCTTCACCGATGACGCCGAGCGTGAGCTCGCCGCGGCCTTCGACGCTGCGCGCGGGCCGCTCCTCGACGCCTTGGCCAACCTCGAGCTGGAGAGCGCCATCGGCGCCGCGGCCGGCCTGCGGCCGGCCGTCGACCGCTACTTCGACGCCGTCCTCGTCATGGACCCGGACGAGGCCGTGCGCGCCAACCGTCTCGCGCAGCTGGCCGCCGTGACCGGCCTCATCGGCCGCATCGGCGAGTTCGGCCGCCTGCCGCTCACGCAAGCCTGAAGCCGAGGAGATCCGACCACGTCCCATGTGACCGCCGCGACACGGCGGACTACTGCACGGAAGAGCTACTGAGCGACTCTCCACACACGTTGCGCAGAGAGAGTCGGACAAGATGCCAGGGGAGGCAATCAAGATGAGTGACAAGCACGTCTACCGCTTCAACGAGGGCAACAAGACCATGCGCGAACTTCTCGGGGGCAAGGGGGCGAACCTCGCGGAGATGACCTCGATAGGGCTGCCCGTGCCGCCCGGCTTCACCCTCACCACCGAGGTCTGCAACTACTACTCGGCCCATGACGGTTACCCCGACGGCGTCGAGGCCCAGCTCGAAGACGCGCTCACCGCGCTCGAGGCCGACACCGGCAAGACCTTCGGCGACGCCGCCGACCCGCTGCTGCTCAGCGTGCGCTCCGGCGCCCGCGCCAGCATGCCGGGCATGATGGACACGATCCTCAACCTCGGCCTCAACGACGAGACCGTGCAGGGCGTGATCGCGTCCACCGGCAACGCCCGCTTCGCCTACGACTGTTACCGCCGCTTCGTCAGCATGTACGGCGACGTCGTGCTCGGCTGCAAGCCCGAGAGCGACGACGAGGGCGATGTGTTCGAGGAGCGCCTCGAGGCGATGAAGAAGGCCAAGGGCGTCACCTTCGACACCGAGCTCACCGCCGACGACCTCAAGGAGCTCGTCGCCGCGTTCAAGGCGGCCGTCAAGGAGCGTACCGGCAGCGACTTCCCGGACGACCCGCGCGCCCAGCTCTGGGGCGCCATCAGCGCCGTCTTCGGCAGCTGGGGCAACGACCGCGCCGTCGCCTATCGGCGCATGTACGACATCCCCGACGACTGGGTCACGGCGGTCAACGTGCAGACGATGGTCTACGGCAACACCGGCGAGGAGTCCGGCACCGGCGTGGGCTTCACGCGCAACCCCGCCAGCGGCGAGAAGGAGTTCTACGGCGAGTTCCTCGTCAACGCCCAAGGCGAGGACGTGGTCGCCGGCGTGCGCACGCCGCGCCCGGTCAGCGAGCTCAAGGAGCTCTGGCCGCAGGTCTACGACGAGCTCATGGAGTTCCAGCGCACGCTCGAGCACGAGATGCGCGACATGCAGGACTTCGAGTTCACCATCGAGCGCGGCCGGCTGTTCATGCTGCAGACGCGTAACGGCAAGCGCACCGGCCTGGCGGCCATCCGCATCGCCGTCGACATGGCCGACGAGGGCCTCATCGGCCACGAGGAGGCGCTCATGCGCATCGAGCCGGAGCAGCTCAACCAGCTGCTGCGGCCGATCTTCGACCCCGACATGAAGCTCAAGGCCGTCGATGAGGGCCGGATCTTGGCCAAGGGCCTGCCCGCCGGCCCCGGCGCCGCCACCGGCCGCGTCGTCTTCAGCGCTCAGGACGCGGTCGCTTGGGCCGCGCGCGGTGAGAAGGTCCTCCTGGTCCGCGACTTCACGAGCCCCGACGACATCCGCGGCATGGATGTCTCTCAGGGCATCCTCACACAGCAGGGCGGCATGACCAGCCACGCCGCGCTCGTCGCCCGCCAGATGGGCAAGGTCTGCATCGTCGGCTGCGGCCAGATGGACGTCGACCTGCGCGGCCGCATCTTCAAGGCCGGCGGCAGCATGGTCAAGGAGGGCGACTGGATCAGCATCGACGGCTTCACCGGCGAGGTCATCCTCGGCGCGCTCGAGACGCGGCCGCCGGAGGTGCTCCAGGTGCTGCTCGAGAAGAGCATCGCCCAGGAGGACTCCGAGTCGTTCCGCTACTACTCCGAGATCATGGAGTGGGCCGACAAGGCGCGCACGCTGGGCGTGCGCACCAACGCCGACCAGCCCGACCAGAGCGAGAACGCGATCGCCTTCGGCGCCGAGGGCATCGGCCTCTGCCGCACCGAGCACATGTTCTTCGAGGGCGAGCGCATCATGAGCGTGCGCGAGATGATCCTCGCGGAGAGCCGGGAGGCCCGCGAGGCCGCGCTGGCCAAGCTCCTCCCGATGCAGACGGGCGACTTCGCCGGCATCTTCCGCGCCATGGGCGAGCGCCCGGTGACCGTCCGCACGCTCGACCCGCCGCTGCACGAGTTCTTGCCGCACGACGCCGAGGACACGGCGAAGACCGCGGCGGCGCTCGGCGTGAGCGAGGACGAGGTGCGCACCAAGGTCGAGGACCTGCATGAGAGCAACCCGATGCTCGGCCACCGCGGCTGCCGCCTCGGCATCGCCTTCCCGGAGATCACGGCGATGCAGGTGCGCGCGATCCTCGAGGCCGCCTGCCTGGTCAAGAAGGAAGGCCAGGACGTGCACCCCGAGATCATGATCCCGCTGGTGGGCACCAAGAAGGAGCTCGAGCACCAGGCGGCGATCGTTCGCAGCGTGGCCGCCGACGTCTTCGCCGAGCAGGGCATCACGGTCGACTACCTCGTCGGCACGATGATCGAGATCCCGCGCGCGGCGCTCACCGCCGACGAGATAGCCGAAGTGGCCGAGTTCTTCAGCTTCGGCACCAACGACCTCACGCAGATGACCCTCGGCGTCAGCCGCGACGACGCCGGCAAGTTCCTCCCGCTCTACACCAGCGAGGCGCTCGAGATCTGGCCGGCCGACCCGTTCGCGACGCTCGACCAGAGCGGCGTGGGCCAGCTGGTCGAGATCGGCATCGAGCGCGGCCGCAAGACGCGGCCGGACCTGCACGTCGGTATCTGCGGCGAGCAGGGCGGCGACCCCGAGACGGTCAAGTTCTGCCACCGCGCGGGGATGGACTACGTGAGCTGCTCGCCGTTCCGCCTGCCGGTGGCGCGCCTCGCCGCGGCGCAGGCCGCCATCGAGGAGAGCGGCGAGCTGCGGCTCGAGAAGTAGCGGAAGCGACGACGACGGGCGCCGGTCCGGGCCGCCGAGAGGCGCGCCCGGGCCGGCGCTTCTCGCTCGCCGGGCGAGGGGGCGACCCATGGCCAGGCTTGGACGAGAGATCGAGGTGAAGCTCGCCGACGGGCGGGCGCTCGTCGTGCGCGACGCGCGCAAGCGGGACGCCCGCGGCGTGACCGAGATGCTCGACGCGGTGGCCGCGGAGCCGCAGGCGACCCTGGTCCTGCAGCCCGGCGAGGCCAGCCCGGCGGACTGGCGGCGGCGCATCATCGATTCGATCCGCGCGCCGCGCAGCCTGTTCCTGATCGCCGACTCCGCCGGTTCCGTCGTGGGCAACCTCGGACTGTGGCCCGACGCGAACCCGGCGTCCGCGCACGTCGCGTGGCTCGGGATGTCGGTGGCCGACGGGTTCCGCGGCGTGGGCGCCGGCGGCGCCCTCCTGGAGACGGCGCTCGAGTGGGCGGCCTCCGCCGGCTTCCGTCGGGTGGTGCTCGGCGTGTTCCCGGAGAACGCCCGCGCGATGGGGTTCTACGAGCGCCACGGGTTCGTTCGCGAAGGGCTCCGCCGCGAGCAGTACCGCCGCGGCGACGGCTATCATGACGAGGTGCTCATGGCTCGTCCCCTCACAGGCCCGTGATCGTCGCGATGCACCGCCGCACGGCGCTCATCACGCTGGTCACTGCCGGCCTCATCGTCCTCGCCTGCCTTCCTGCCGTGGTCACCTTCGGCCTCGGCTGGCTGGAGTTGCCGCACATCCAGCCGTGGGGGGAGCCGCCGGCCAGGGACACGACGTCGCCCGAGGCCTGGACGCTCTTCGCCGTCTTCTACCTCGCCTGGATGGCCGGCCTCGTCGTGCTGCTCGTCTGGTCGTTCGACCGCATCGGCCACAGGTGGCGGTACTACGAGAGCACCCCGCGGCCGAAGAAGGACCGCCGCCGGGCGCGCGCGAGCATGCAAGCGGTGAACGCCGAGCAGCAGGCGGCGATCCAGGCGATGCGCCGGCGCGAAGCGCGCGAGGCGCAGCGGCGGCGCAGCCGCGAATCGCACGATGCCCGCAACGACGGGAGCCGCTGAGTGGCGCGCATCGCCCAGAGCAGCATCGAGCAGGTGGTGGCGGCCGCCGACATGGTCGAGGTGGTCGGCCAGTACACCGACCTCAAGAAGGCCGGGGCGAACTTCAGCGGGCGCTGCCCCTTCCACGAGGAGCGCACACCGTCGTTCTCGGTCAATCCTGCCGAGAAACTCTATTACTGCTTCGGCTGCGGCGTCGGCGGCAACCTCATCGGCTTCGTCATGGCCAAGGAGAACATGGACTTCCCCGAGGCCGTCGAGCACCTGGCCGACAAGTACGGCATCGCGCTGGAGTTCGAGGAGTCCAGCGCGCGCGGAGACGCGGACCGCCGCGCCCGCGAGCGGCTGCGGGCGCTCCTCGAACAGGCGACCGCATACTACGAGCGCGTCTACCACGACGCCAAGGCGGCCGCGCCGGCGCGCGAGTACCTCACGGCGCGCGGCCTCTCGGACGAGGTCTGCCGCGCCTTTCGCGTGGGCTACAGCCTGCCGGGCTGGGAGAAGCTGCGCGAGGCCGCGCTCGCCAAGGGGTTCGGCGAGCAGGACCTGCTCGACGCCGGGCTCGTGATCCCGGGGAAGCGCGGGCGCCCCTACGACCGCTTCCGCGGCCGCATCATGTTCCCGCTCGGCGACGAGCGCGGGCGCACGCTCGGCTTCGGCGCCCGCACCCTCGGCGACGAGAAGCCCAAGTACCTCAACTCGCCGGAGACGCCGCTCTACCACAAGAGCGAGGCCCTCTTCGGCCTCGACAAGGCCAAAGCGGTGGCGCGCCAGGAAGACCGCGTGTACGTGGTCGAGGGCTACACCGACGTCATGGCCCTCGCCCAGGCGGGCGTCGCCAACGTGGTGGCGAGCATGGGGACGGCCCTGACCGATCAGCAGCTGGGCCGCATGTCCCGCCTCACCCGCAACGTGTATCTCTGCTACGACGCCGACGCCGCCGGCATCGGCGCCATGCAGCGTGCGCTCACGCTCGGCCGCAGGATGAACCTTTCCCTGCATGTGGTGCGGATCCCGGACGGTCTCGACCCGGCGGACTACGTGCTCGCCGGGGCCGGCGGCGACGGTTTTCGCGCACTTGCGGCCGACGCGCAGACGCTGCTACAATTCCACGTCCGCTTGGCGCTCGCTACTCATGACCTCGACAAGCCCGACGGACGGGCCCGCGCGTTTGCGCGACTGAGGGAGGTCCTCTCCGAGGCAGCGACGCCGATGGAGCGCGATGACGAGCTGCGCTATGTCGCCGACAAACTGCAGCTCTCCGCCGAGAGCGTGCGCTACCTGCTCTCCGGCGGCGGCCGCCCGGTAACGGGTCCCGCCACCGGCGGCAGCCAGGGCACGTCCTCGCGGAGCGGTGGATCCGCAGTCGCTCCCGGCGGCGCCCACGAGCTCGAGGTCAGATTCCTGGCCGGCTGCCTCGCGCAGCCCGGACCCGGCCGCGAGGCGCTCGCGGGCGTCGACGAGGGCTTCTTCGCCACCGCGGAGACGCGCGCCGCGCTGCGTCGCGTCAAGGAGCGGTTGGCGGCCGGCGGCGGCGGGAACACGACGCCATCGGCAGAGGACCAGGCGGTCACGGACGACGGCGCGGAGGCCTTCGCGGAGGTGATCGTCCGCGCCGGACGGGAGCGGTTCACCGCTACCGTCGTGAAGGAGCTCTTCCTGCGCCTGCAAGAGGCACAGGTGGGCCGGCTCATCGGGAGGCTCAAGGTCACGATGAGGAGTGACGACACTGGGAAGCAGGGTGAGGAGCTTGCGAGGCTCGAGGGCGTGCGCCGCAGCTTGCGCGAAGCACTCCGAGCCATCCCCGTGGACGAACAGGACGCCGACTGACGGTGAGGACGACTGACGTGACGGAAGCGGCCGAAGAGCGCAACAGACCCGTCGACGCCTCGGAGCTGGGCATCGAGGAGGTCCGTCTCCTCGTCGATGAGGGTCGCGAGCAGGGCTATCTCGCGAGCGACCACATCGCCGATGCGCTGCAGGACGTCGAGCTCACGCCCGACCAGATCGACGGCATCTACAACCTCTTCGCCGATCTCGGCATCGACATCCTCGAAGGCGAGGGCGTGGCGGCATCGGGGTCCGACGCCAAGCCCGAGGAGGAGGTCATCCCCAAGCTCGACCTCTCGGTCAAGACGCCGACCAACGATCCGGTCCGCATGTACCTCAAGGAGATCGGCAAGGTACGCCTGCTGACCGCGGAAGAAGAAGTCTCGCTGGCCAGGCGCATCGAGCGCCGCGACATGGATGCCAAGCGCAAGCTCATCGAGGCGAACCTGCGCCTGGTGGTGTCCATCGCCAAGCGCTACGTGGGCCGCGGGATGCTGTTCCTGGACCTCATCCAGGAGGGCAACCTCGGTCTTATCCGCGCCGTGGAGAAGTTCGACTACCGCAAGGGCTACAAGTTCAGCACCTACGCCACCTGGTGGATCCGCCAGGCGATCACGCGAGCTATCGCCGACCAGGCGCGCACCATCCGCATCCCCGTGCACATGGTCGAGACGATCAACAAGCTCATCCGCGTGCAGCGCCAGCTTCTGCAGGACATCGGCCGCGAGCCCACGCCTGAGGAAATCGCCGCCGAGATGGGTACAACTCCTCTGAAGGTGCGTGAGATCCTCAAGATCAGCCAGGAGCCGGTGAGTCTCGAGACGCCGATCGGGGAAGAAGAGGATTCCCAGCTCGGCGACTTCATCGAGGACGAAGATGCCACGATGCCGGTAGAGGCCGTGAGCGAGATCATGCAGAAGGAAGAGCTCAGCGCGGTGCTTGCGACGCTCACGCACCGCGAACGGAAAGTCATCGAGCTGCGTTTCGGACTCAAAGGAGAACACCCGAGGACGCTCGAAGAGGTCGGCCAGAAATTCGGCGTGACGCGCGAGCGCATCCGCCAGATCGAGGCCAAGACGCTGGCCAAGCTGAAGGCGTACCGCGACTCCCAGCGGTTGCGCGACTTCCTCGACTGAGAAGGCCGCGAGGCCACGACCACGAAGACGACCGCGGAGTCGGGAGCGGGGCGGCGAGGCCGCCC